>CAYYVZ010000219.1:0-8758 GCA_964475235.1 uncultured Myxococcales bacterium
TCGAGGGCTCCGGCGATTCGTTCGCGCGTCGGGGCGTGAGCGAAAGGGAATGAGCGGAAGAAGTCCTCTTCGCACAGGTCGGGACGTCGCTCTCGCGCGTTGGCCGCCCAGGCGCGGGCCGACCTGTCGTCGCCGTGGATTTCGTGCACGGCGGCGGCGATGACCTCGATCAGCACGTGGGCTCCCGGCGAACGTGCAGCCGTCTCGGCCCAGCGCGCGGCTTCACCGCTGTCGGACGACCCTACCAGCGACAGCGCGCGCGTCGCGGCCATTGCATAGTGAAGCGGATCGAGCGGGCTCAGGGCCATCGCGAGGTCGGCGTCCGCGATGCCGTCCTCGCCGCGGCCGCACAGCGCGCTCGTCCATGCCCGCGCGTAGATCCCGTGCGCATAGTTCGGGCTGAGGGCGGTCGCGCGTTCGAGCCACGGCCGGCTGCCTTCGAGGTCGCCGCCCAGCCAGAAGCTGCGTCCCATCGTGAAATGGGCGAACGGATCGCGCGCGTCGAGTTCGACGGCACGCTCGGCATATGCGCGGGCGAGCCCGGCCTGCACGGCGGTGTCCGGCGTGTAACGCAGGAAGGCCCGCTGGAAGCAGACGAAGGACAGCCCGGCCTGGGCGCGCGCGAAGCGCGGATCGAGGCCCACTGCGCGCTCGAAGAGTCCGCCGGCTGTTTCGTTGTCGGCCCGGTTGAAGCGGAACATGTGCTCGACGCCGAGATGGAAGAGCGACCACGCATCGAGGCTCGCCGGATCGCGAAGGCGCGCGAGCTCCGCCTCGTGCACGGGGATCTCGAGCTCGAGCGCAGCCACGAGTCGCGAGACGATCGCCTGGCGGGCAGGGTGGATGTCGGTGACCGTCGTCGTGATGCGGTCGGCCCAGACGACGTTGCCGGCCGACGTATCCGCGAGCTGCACGCCGACGATGAGGCGGGCGCCGTCCACGGCCACGCTCCCCGTCAGGCAGTAACGCACGCCGAGCGCGGCACCGACCTGCTCGAGATCGTGGGCTTCGGAGCGGAAGCGGAACGAGGAGCCGCGAGCGATGACGAAGAGCCAGCGCAGCCTCGCGAGCTCCGTGATGAGGTCGTCGGCGACGGCTTCGCCGATGGCACGCTCCGTGTCGGTTCGCGCGGCGCTCGAAAAGGGCAGCACGGCGATCGATGGCGGGCCCGGCGCTTCCACAGTGCGAGCGGCCGCCGACGCCGCCCGCGTCGCTGCGGCGGTCTCGACCTCCCCGACGAAGCGGAACCCGCGCCCGTGGACGGTGCGAATGAGCCTCTGTTCCTTGCCGTCGTCGCCGATGGCCTGGCGCGCCGACTTGATGCGGCTCGCGATGGCCGAATCGGAGACGATGCGCCCGTCCCAGACCTTCTCGAGGATCTCGTCGCGCGACAGCAGGCGGTCGGAGTTCTCGACGAGCACGCGCAGCAGCTCGTAGACCTGGCGCTCGACCGGGACGGCGCGGCCGCCCTTTCGCAACTCGCCGGCCGAGTGATCGAGCTCGAACTCTCCGAAGCGGTGGATCACCGGCCGGATCCTAGCGTGGGCGCAGAGACGGTCCCATGTGCGGCGATGGGATCTCCACGAGTTCTTCAGGTTTCCTCCAGGCTTCCTCCAAGCTTCGCAGCCCCGGTCCGGCTTACAAGAACCTCACGGCGCCGGAACGGATCCGGTCCCGAAACCAGCATGGAGGAAAACCACATGCCTCTCGTTACGATCGACGTGATCAAGGGCGTTTTCAGCCCCGACAAGAAGCAGGAAATGATCGAGAAGGTCACCGAGGCGATGATCGCCGTGGAAGGCGAGAACCTCCGGAACCTGACCTGGGTTCGCGTGAGCGAGTTCGAGCAGGGCGACTGGGGAATCGGCGGCAAGACCGTCCGCGCCTCCGACGTCCACGCCATCCAGACCGGCAAGGCAGCCTAGCCCCGGCGCCCCTTCCGGGCCGCAGCGTCGCTCCGGACCACGTCCGCGACGACTAGCGGGATGCCACCCGCCCCGGCTCTCTGCGGGAGGAACAGAAAGCCGGGGACGGGGGATGAATCGGGGCCGCGCCGGTCCGGCGCGAGCTCCGATACGGCGCCTTCACGGTCCGGACCGCGGCGCGGTTCTGAAAAGCCTTGCGGCGGATCTGGTTGAGGCCGGCGCGCACGAAGCCCGGATCGATGTGCAGGCAGGCGCAGATGCTCTCGAACGAGAACGGCCAGTCGTAGTCGGAGCTGCGGAACCAGCGATCGACCTCGCGAAAGGCCTCGACCTCCTTGGCCACGCGCGAGCTCACGCCGCGCTGGAAGGTCCCGAGCGCCTCCTGCAGCACGGCCAGCATCAGCCGGTTCTCCGGGATCTGGATCTCTTCGTAGGTTGGCGCGCTGGTGAGCGCATGCTCAGGTAGGCCACCGATCAACATTCCCGTACGTCCCTTTCTCGAAATCTCTCTTGGCCGCGGATCGCCTCGCGGCGCTGCCACCCTGCGGCCTTCTGCTCCTGTGCGGAAAGTCACACCGGAGCCATGATCGATTCTCCGACGAAAACGGGCCCTCCGACAATCGACCGCGAGATGGAACCTTCTCCACCCTGCCTGCGGCGGGTGGGGCGACCGGCTCGGGGCGCCACTGCCATCGCCCGGCGGAGGGACATTTCTCCATCGGCAGGTGGAGGGGCTCCCGGGAATTCTCGCCCGGGATCCCCCGGTGTGGGATTTCGACTCGATTTCACCGGTCGTTCGGAGGCATTCGTAGCGCAGAGGACGCCACCGTGATTTCACCGCACGCGCCACAGATCGAGGACCGCATCGCCCGTTGCCGCATCATTCTGTCCGTCGTCGCGCTGGCGGCGGTGTTCATCGACCCGACCACCCCCTACGTGTCGTCCTGGATGAAGGTCGCAAGCGGTCGCTTCACGATCGACCCCTACGTGTTCGTCGTGATGGGAGCCCACCTGGCCTACAGCGTCGCGGTTTATCTGGCGGTGGTCAGCGAACGAGTGTCCCTCGACAGGCTCGCCACGTGGACGCTGACCGCGGACGTCGTGCTCGGAGGCGCGATCGCGCTGATGACCGAAGGCGCCACGAGCCCCTTTTCCGCCTTCTTCGCATTCGCCGTGGTCGTGGCCGGCTTCCGCTCCGGGCTGCGGCAGGCGATGATCGTCACCGTCGCGAGTGTCCTCATCTATCTCGGCATGATTCTCATCTCGGCGCCCGGACGCATGAACATCTACGTCATGCGGCCGGCTTATCTCGCGATCGTCGGCTACCTCGTCGGCTATCTCGGGCAGCACCGCATCCAGCTCGAGCAGGCTCTTCAGAGGCTCGAAGGCGCGCAGCAGCGTCACCGCATCGCTCGCGACCTCCATGACGGATTCGCGCAGGCCTTTGCGGGCATCAACCTGCGCATCGAAGGCTGCCGCCGCCTGCTCAGCCGGGGCGAGCCGGCCAACGCCCTGAGCGAGCTCACCGACCTCCAGACGAGCGTCAAGCGCGAGTACGACGAGCTTCGCACGTACATGGCGTCGCTGGCGGACGTGCCGCCGTCCCCCGCCTCCGCGACCCAGCCGCCAGCGACCCGCTTCTCCGTGGACATGCACGTCGAGGGCTCGCTCGACCTCATGGACCACATCCTTCAGATCGCACGGGAGAGCCTCAGCAACGTGCGGCGGCACTCGGCCGCGCATTCCGCGCGCGTCCGCGTGACGACGGAGGGAAGTCAGGTAAAGATCTCGATCGAGGACGACGGCGTCGGGCTTCAGAGCGACGCCGCGCCGTGGTCGATTGCCTCACGCGTGAGCGAGATCGGCGGGCAGATTCACCTCGGCAAGGGCCCGCTGCCGGGATTTTCGATGCAGATCCTGCTTCCCCAGAGCTGAACCGATGAGCGATCCCGCCCGCCAGATCCGCCTGATTCTCGCCGACGACCACGCGATCTTTCGCGGTGGTCTCAAGGCGCTGCTCCAGCTCGAACCCCGCGTCGTCATCGCCGCCGAGACGAGCCGCATCGACGGCATCCACGAGCTCGTGGAGCGGACGCCCGCCGACGTCCTGCTTCTCGACCTGCAGATGGAACGCAGCTCGCTCACCGAGATCGAGGCGCTGTCGAAAAAGCTCTCGGTGGTGGTGCTGACGGCGAGCGAGCTCGTCGGCGACGCGCTCGCGGCGATTCGCCTCGGCGCACGTGCCGTGGTTCTCAAGCGTTTCGCGGTCGAGACGCTGATGGACGCGATCGAGCAGGTCGCAGCCGGCGAAGTCTGGCTGCCGCCGAGCGTGCAGGGCCAGCTCGCGGCGCGGCTACGCGATCCGGCGGCGAACCCGCTCTCTCCGCGGGAAGAAGAGGTCGTGCGTCACGTCGCGCTCGGGCTCCGCAACGCCGACGTTGCCAGGCGGCTGTTCATCAGCGAGCAGACCGTCAAGACCCATCTCAACAACGTCTTCCAGAAGCTCGGCATCCAGGACCGGGTCGAGCTGACGATCTACGCGATCCGCCACGGTATCATCGGAGTGCACGAGCGGCCCTGAACGGGGCTACATGACCAGTGTCGTCCCGCCGTCGACCACGATCACCTGGCCGGTGATGAAGCCGCCCGCGCGGCTCGCGAGCATCGTCGCGACACCAGCGATGTCTTCGGGCTCACCCCAGCGGTGCTGGGGAATCACGCGCAACTCGGCTTCGTAGCTGGCCGTGTCGGCCTTGGCGTATTCCGTCATGGCAGAGTGGAAGCGCCCCGGCGCGATGGCGTTGACCCGGACGTGTCGCTCCGAAAGCGCGAACGCAAGGTTCCGCGTCATCTGGTGAACGGCGGCCTTGCTGATGTTGTACGCGTACGTATCGGCGGGATTGGCCGAGATACCGGCGATGGAACCTATGTTGATGACGCTGGTCGTGCGCTCGCGCGTCGCGCGCTTCGTCAGCAGCGGGATCAGTTCCTGCGTGAGGAAGAAGGGGGACTTCACGTTGAGGTCCATCACCTTGTCCCAGCCTTTCTCGGGCCAGTGGCCGAGCGGCGCCAGCCAGCCGCGACCGGCGTTGTTGACGAGCACGTCGACGTAGTCCTCGCGCTCGGAGATCTCCGCGGCGAAGGCGCGGGTTTCGTCGAGGGTGGACAGGTCGCGCGAGACTCCGATGCAGTCGCCGTCGTAGCGCTCGGTGAGCTCGGCGGCGGTGGCCGCGACCTCTTCCTGCTTGCGCGCGGTGATGTAGACGCGGTCGGCGCCGGCTTCGAGGAAAGCCTCGGCCATCGTGCGGCCGAGACCGCGCGAACCCCCGGTAACGACGCAGACGCGCCCTTCGAGTGAGAAAAGCTCGGAGAGAGACATGGGCGCGTCTGTGTCACGACGCCCACCGGTTGTCACGTCGCGGACCGCCTGGCCTTCCTCCGGCTGCTCTTCGCCTTCGAGATCTCGAAGCCGACCTCGGACGGTGAAACCGCACGGTCCTTCTCGTCCACGTAGGAGACCCGCACCCGCTGTCCCGACTTCCTGTGTTTCAGGACGAGCGGACCCTTGCCGCCGCCGAGCCATCGGTCGCCCCACGCCGTCATCGCCATGAAGGGAAGGGCGAGGGAGCGGCCCATCTCGGTGAGCAGGTATTCGCTGCGCACTCGCTGTCCGTCCTCCCGGTAGTCGCGAGTCTCCATCAGCCCGTTCTCGACGAGGGCAGCCAGGCGGGCGCTAAGCATGCTGCGCGGCACGCCGAGGTCGGACTGGAAGTCGGCGAACCGCCGCAGGCCGTACAGCGCCGAACGCAGCACGAGAAGCGTCCAGCGGTCCCCGATGAGGTCGAAGCTGCGAGCGAGGTTGCAGTCTTCCGGCGGGACGGGCGAGCGCCGCACCGGAGGGTCTTTCGGCTCGTCGGCCACGACCGGAGGTTAGCTGGGTTGCAAAACAGGATCCAGCTCGCTAGGTCTGGGTCCGCATTGTGGATTCAGCCGAAGGCGCCGGATTTGCGCCCGGAAAGGAGACAGGACGACATGCAGACCCGAACCCTCACCGAGGACGACTCTCTCGACGATTTCCAGCATCGCAGCGTCACGCTCGAGGACGTGACGAAGACCGTGCACGTGACGGGGAAGGGGCCGGCCGTGATCGTCATGGCCGAGATGCCGGGCATCAGTCCCCACGTCGCGCGGTTCGCTCGCTGGGTGCGGGACGCCGGTTTCACCGTGTACATGCCGTCGCTGTTCGGACGCGACGGGGCCGTGCCGCAGGCCGACTCCGGCATGGACGTCTTCCGTCGCGCGTGTGTGAGTGCCGAGTTCCGGGCCTTCGGAGCGGGCGCGTCGAGCCCGGTGACGTCCTGGCTGCGCGCTCTCGCGCGGCTCGCCCATTCGGAGTGCGGCGGACCGGGCGTCGGCGCGATCGGCATGTGCTTTACCGGCAACTTCGCGCTGTCGATGATGCTCGAGCCAGCGATGCTCGCGCCGGTGCTCTCCCAGCCGTCTCTCCCGCTGGACGATCCCGCCGGCATCGAGATCTCTCCGGCAGAGCTCTCGCGGGTGCGCGACAGGCTCGAACGCGAAGACCTCAGCGTGATGGCCTACCGCTTCGAGGGCGACAAGTTCTGCACCGCGCAGCGCTTCGCCGCGTACGCCGAGGCTCTCGGCGACCGCTTCGTCGGCCGTGTCCTTCCGGACGAGTCTGCGAACAAGGACCTGCCTCCGTTTTTTGCCAGCATCGTCACGACCCCTCACAGCGTCGTGACCGTGCACCTCATCGACGAGGCGGGGCAGCCGACGACCGCGGCACGCGACGAGATCCTCGCGTTCTTCGCGAAGCGGCTCGGGGTCTGAGACGCGGCGACAGCCCCGGCGCCTTGCGCGACCGCCAGCCGGAATGTAGTGGCCCCCGTGCGGCCTCGGCCGCGCCGTCATGAACGTCCTCGTCACAGGCGCCTTCGGCAACGTCGGCAGCAACGTGGTCAGCTCGCTCCTCGAGCAGGGACCTCGCGTGCGCGGCCTGTCGTCCGGCTCGAAACACGACCGGCTCATGGCGGCGCGCTTCGCCGGTCGCGTCGAGGTCGTCGAAGGCGACGTCAGGCGGCCGTCCGACCTGGCCGCGGCGGTTGCCGGCCAGGACGCCGTTCTTCATCTGGCGTTCGTGATCCCGCCGCTGTGCCACGAGCAGCCCGAAGTCTCGCGCGAGGTCAACGTGGGTGGCACACGCAACGTCCTCGACGCCGCATGGCGGGAGGGAGAGCGGACCGGCACGGCGCCGCGGCTCGTGTTCGCCTCGACTCTCGATGTGTACGGGCACACGAGCCATCTCGCGCCGCCGCGCCGCGTGGACGATCCGGTCGAGGCGACCGACGGATACTCCGGTCACAAGATCGAGTGCGAGAGGATGGTGCGCGAGTCGGGACTCGTCTGGTCGATCCTGCGCTTCGCCGACGTGCCGCCGATCGCGCTGCGCGATCCGCATCCGATCATGTTCACCATCCCGCTCGCCCAGCGCATCGAGATGATCCATCCGCGCGACGTCGGCCTCGCGGTGGCGAACGCCGTCTCGTGCGAGGAGGTGTGGGGAAGGGTGCTCAACATCGGCGGCGGCAAACGCTGCCAGGTGACGTACGGCGATTACCTCGCGGCGATGCTCGGAGCCATGGGCATGGGCGGTCCGCTCCCGGCGGAATGGTTCACGACGAAGCCCTACTGCACCGACTGGCTCGACACCGAGGACAGCCAGAGGCTCCTTCGGTTCCAGCGGCACGGTTTCGAAGACGTCGTGCGCGAGACGGCGGCGCTGCTCGGATGGCGCGCGCCGATCGTGAGGCTTCTCCAGCCTCTGATCCGGCGACGGATCGGAAAGCTGGCGCGGATCGCGGCGGCCGAACGCCGCTGAGGCCGGTTCCGCGCACCGGTGACCGGTCCGCGCCCGGCGGAACGAACTGCGAACATCGATTGAACCGGCCGCCCGTCGCGTCATAACGCCTCTTCTGGCGACCGGACCCTTCACCAACGCCGGTTGCGAGGGAGAGATCGATGTTCAGTCATGTCATGGTCGGCGCCAACGACATTGGCGCCTCGAAAAAATTCTACGACGCGGTACTCGGGACGCTCGGACTTCCGGCGGCCATCACCGACGACAAAGGCCGGCTGTTCTATCTGTCTCCGACCGGCGTGTTCGCCGTGACGAGCCCGATCGACGGCAAGCCGGCAAGCGCGGGAAACGGCAGCACGATCGGCTTCACCGTGAACGACCCGGCGACGGTCGATGCTTGGCATGCGGCCGGCGTCGCCAACGGCGGAACGAGCATCGAGGACCCGCCGGGCGTGCGCGAGGGCGGCATGGGCAAGATGTACCTGGCCTACCTTCGCGATCCTTCCGGCAACAAGCTCTGCGCGCTTCATCGCATGGGCTGAGTTCCCGTCCGTCCTGACTCGACCCGATCCGCGTGAATCGCACCCGCGATTCACGCGGATCGACTCCAGAACCATCGTTCCGCCCCACCTTGCCCGGAGTGAGCGCCGTCTCTCGACCCGCACTCTGGAGTGAGGACCGTCACCGCGTGCGCTTGTCAGCGACCCTGCACGCGAACTAGAACGCGCCGGACACTGCCCCGGTGTCCATTCGCCGATCCAGGGAGAGACGGAATCATGAGCGAGAGCGCTGCGCGTCTTAGAGAGCTGTGGAAACAGTACGAGTGTGCCGAAGCCGACATGGTCGTGGTGCCGTTCGGCCCCGATCGTATTCGCGTCGCGCCCGAAACGGCAGAGGCTTGGGATGCGCTGGCGACGGTCCTCGCCCACCATCGCTACGAGATCGATATCCTGCA
>CAYYVZ010000220.1:0-8693 GCA_964475235.1 uncultured Myxococcales bacterium
GTCGAGGTTGTACGGCGGTACATAGACGAGCACGGGAATCCCCGCCTCCCGCAGCCGGGCAAGAGCGGTCGTGTACATCTTCAGTGTCGCGTCGTCGGGATCGACTCCGGAGAGCGAGCCTCCGAACAGCTTGCGGGCATAGTCCGGTGTCGAGCGCTTCGTGGCCCCGTCCTGGGTCTTCGCCAGCGCCTGCATGAAGGCGAACTGGCGGAACTCCAGCCTCTCTTCACCGAAGACTCCCTGAACCTTCTCGCTGATCGCCCAGTACGAGTTGGTCGCACGCTCCTGCTCGCGCTGCACGGTTTCCCACCACGGAAGCAGGCCGGCGCCGAGGACGAGCTTGCTGAACATCCACTCGTCCATCGCAAGCCCCGTCTCTCCCGTCGGCAGCGTCAGCATCTCGGGAAGCCTCCGGAGCGGAAGCAGTGCGCCGAGGATCTTGCGGTCCCGCTTCTGCCAGAAGCGACCGAAGTTGTAGAGGTTGAACTCGATGATGACGTAGTCGGGGCGCAGAGTAACGATCTTGTCGGCCATGTAGTAGAGCGACCAGACGGAAAGCCCGCTGTGGACGAGGGACACGAGACGAAGATCCGCAGGCTCGCCCGCGCCGGTCTCTTCCACCATTCTCTTCAGCTCGGTGGCCAGGAGCATCGGCGCGCCCTTGTCGCTGTTCAGCATGGGCGCTTCCGGCATGGCGAGAGAATCGCCAAAGTACACGACGTTGAACTTGCGCCGGTAAAAGTCGGGGAGCGGCGTCAGGACGTTGTTCAACTGCCCGAGCGCGACGGTCTGCACGGAGGTAGGCGCCTGCATCGGGTTCGTTCGCAGCACCTTCACGGCAGCGACGGCCGCACAGACGATCGCGGCTGCAATCAGGGCTCTCGCGAGCCATTGCGCTGCACGGCCTGAGCTGGAAGGCACTGTCCCGCGACCTCAGTGGATTGGAAAGAGCGGCCGGCGGCGGGTGCCGGACTCGGCGGCCGCTTCGAGATCGAGCACGATGTGGCAGACGTTGCCGAACATGCGCCCGCTCCGCCGCGACTCCAGCACCCGATACGGACGCAGCAACTGTTCCCACTCCCCCACGGTGTTGTAGTGATGTCCGCTGTCGAACAGGTTCCAGTATGTCGTCTGGACCGAGCGCTGCCAAGGAACGTCGGAGCGCACGTGGTCGAAGATAACCAGCCGCCGGCGAGTGACGCGAGCCACTTCCGCGAGAAGCTCCGCCATGTCGCCGGGAATGTGGTGCATCACGAAGCGCAGCAGCGCCGTATCGAAGCTTCCGTCGGCGAACGGGATCTTCTTGGCACTCGCGACGACGTAGAGGTTGCCCGGGTCCTGCCCGGTCATCGCCCGCACGAACTCCTCGGACATGTCGAGCCCCACGATGCTCGAGGGAAGCGCCGTGTCGAAGCCGTAGGCGAACGGACCGCAGCCCACGTCGAGCACGCTCTGACCTCTCAGGTGATCGGTGAGCTCGATCGTATCCGTCGGGTTGAGGTGCTTCAGCAGCTCGTGCTTGAAGCGGTAGAAGGATGGCAGGCGGAACAGCGACTCGGCGTGGCCTGCCGTGCCCTGCTTCTCGCGCGCCGCTTCCTCCAGCAGCACCGGCACTCCGTCCTCGATCGGAAACCGTCCGCCGCAGCCGCGACAGACGAGGCCCTCCTCCGTCAGATCCAGTCCGTTCGCGCACGCCACGCAGCGAAGCGCGCCGAGATGCCTTCGCAGGACGGCCTGGGTCCCAGCCGCCGGACAGGGCTGCACGGATTCTGAAACGGGAGCGGATGGAGGTCGGTGCATGGAGAGCCGAAGCGGCGGAGCCGATAGAGAGTATGTACCGGAATGGCAATCCTCGATCCACGCTTCTCCGAGGCCGGTTCGACGCTCGGCCGGCGGGAAACGGGTTTCTTTGAAGCCCGGTTTCCTGCTATTTCGTGAGGCCGGCTCGTCGTTCGGCTCCGCCATCGAGGCATCGAAGGAGCGCTTCTCGCCGATCCACCCGCGCGGATGACGATGTCGAACCACCTCCCAGTGCGATCCGCAGACCGCCGCGTCTTCACCACGAGCAGGCCATGTCCGCCCTGCAGGCCGTGATCCTCTGCGGCGGCAAGGGAGAGCGTCTCGGCGACATCACCCGCCACGTGCCGAAACCGCTGCTCCCCGTAGGCGGACGCCCCGTGCTCGACCACATCCTCGACAACCTCGAATCGGCCGGAATCCGGCGCTTCGTGCTGTCGGCCGGCTATCTCGGCGAGCAGATCCGCGACTACTACGAGTCGGCCGGCCAACGCCCGGGTTGCTCGATCGAGACCGTCATCGAGAGCGAGCCGCTCGGCACCGCCGGCGCGGTGCGCTTCATCTCCGACCGCCTCGACGAGGACTTCGTGCTTGCCTACGGCGACGTCTTCATCGACTTCGCGATCGACCGGCTCATCGCCGCGCACGCGAACGACCGGCCGCTCGCAACGCTGCTCGTGCGCGCCTCGGATCATCCGTGGGATTCGCACCTCGTCGAGACCGACGAGGCGGGCCGCGTCGTCGAGTTCGTGCATCGCAGGGAGCCCGGGCGCCTGTACCGTAACGTCGCGAACGCGGCCGTGTTCGTGCTGTCGCGCCGCATCCTCCGCTTCGTTCCCGAAGGGCGTCCGAGCGACTTCGGCGCCGACGTGTTTCCGGCCGTCGTCGCGGCAGGCGGCGAGCTTCGCACGCATTCGCTCGAGCCCGAAGGTTTCGTAAAAGACATGGGAACGCCCGATCGGCTCGCGGCCGTCGAGGAGTACCTGTCCGATCGCGCTCTCGCCGCGGCGGCCCGCTCGGAGACGAAACCCGTCGAAGCCGTCTTTCTCGACCGCGACGGCGTCCTCAACTCCGACAGCGACGCGCTGATCTCGAGGCCCGAGCACGTCGAGCTTCTCCCCGGGGCAGCCGAAGCCGTTTCGCTGCTCGACAAGGCCGGCATCCGCTGCGTCGTCGTCACGAACCAGCCGGTGATCGCGCGCGGGCTCTGCAGCGAGGAAACTCTCGAGGCAATCCACGAGCGCCTTCGCGAGCTCGTCGGCGCCGGCGGCGGCAAGCTCGAAGCGATCTACTACTGCCCTCACCATCCGGAGACTCACCACGGCGAAGGCATCGCCGAGCTCCGCCGGGCGTGCCGCTGCCGCAAGCCTGCCCCGGGCATGCTCTTCCGCGCGCGGCGCGACCTCGGCCTCGACCTTTCCGCCTGCGTGATGGTGGGCGACCATGCGACGGACGTGCGCGCGGCGCGCGCCGCCGGCATCCGCTGCGTGCTCGTCGGCGCACCGGAGCTGCGCAGGAAGGAATCGCAGACGGCCCCGCCGGATGCCGAGTTCGATTCGCTGCTCGCGTTCGCGCGCGTCGTCGCCGAGCACCGGGGACTGCCGCAATGATCATCAGCAAGACGCCCTTTCGCATCAGCTTCGCAGGCGGCGGCTCGGACCTCGCCGACTTCTATCGCCACGGCTATGGCGCGGTCGTCAGCTCCGCCATCGACAAGTTCGTGTATCTCGCGATCCACCGCTTCTTCGAGGACCGCTTCGTGCTCAAGTACTCGCAGACGGAAGTCGCCGAGTCCGTCGCGGACGTGAAACACCCGCTCATCCGCGAGTGCCTCAAGCTCGCGCGCACGACGGAGTTTCTCGAGATCACGAGCTTCGCCGACATCCCGTCGCAGGGAAGCGGCCTCGGCAGCTCGTCGGCGTTTTCGGTCGGCCTGCTCAATGCTCTGCTGTCGCTGCAGGGCCGCATGCCCTCTCACGAGACGTGCGCAGCCGGCGCCTGCGAGGTGGAGATCGACCGTCTCGGCGAGCCCATCGGCAAGCAGGACCAGTACGCCGCGGCCTACGGCGGGCTCAACTACATTCGCTTCAACGCCGACGGCAGCGTGCTCGTCGATCCGATCGTCCTCGACCGCACGACGCGCGACGCCATCGACGACCATCTGCTGCTGTTCTACACGGGGGTGACGCGCCGCGCCTCGGAGATTCTCGACGAGCAGAGGAAGAACATCGCGAGCGACCGCCAGAAGTTCGACGACCTCACGCGCATCCGGGACCAGGCCGACGAGTTGCACGCCGACCTCGCCCGCGGGAACATCGACGCGATCGGCACCGCGATGCACGAAGGCTGGATGCGCAAGAAGCGCATGGCCAAGGCGATCAGCTCGCCCGAGTTCGACTCGATCTACGAGACGGCCCGTGGCGCCGGAGCCATCGGCGGCAAGATCCTCGGGGCGGGCGGAGGCGGGTTCTTCCTGTTCTACGTTCCGCCCGGCAGGCGCGAGGCGGTCATGGATTCGCTGTCCCGGCTGCGACATATCGACTTCCGTCTCGAGCGCCAAGGGACCAGAATCATCTACGTCGGCGACTGAGCCGGCGTTGGGGAGAGGACAAACAGGCATGAGCACCCAGACCCAGATCCGGACCGACAGCACGAGCACCATCCAGAGCGGCATCCAGAATTACGTGGAGCGCGTACGGGGCGTCCTCGCGTCGCTCGACACCGAGTCGATCGAGCGCGTCATCCAGACCCTGATCGGAGCGCTCGAGACCAACCGCACGGTCTTCGTCTGCGGCAACGGCGGAAGCGCCTCGACGGCCTCCCACATGGCCGCCGACCTCGGAAAGAACACGGCCATTCCCGGCAAGTCGCGCCTGCGCGTCATCGGATTGGCCGACAACATGTCGTGGTTCTCGGCCCTCGCGAACGACCTCGGCTACGAGAACGTCTTCGTCGAGCAGATCGCCAACCTCCTCCAGCCCGGCGACGTCCTCATCGCGATCTCGGCCAGCGGCAATTCCCCGAACGTCGTCAAGGCCGCCGAGTACACACGCGACAACGGCGGCACCGTCATCGGGCTGGTCGGCTTCAAGGGCGGCAAGCTGAAAGAGATCGCCGACATCTCGATCCACACGCAGAGCGGCGATTACGGGCCGGTGGAGGACAGCCACCTGATGCTGGACCACATCTTCGTCGAGGCCCTGACCAAGCACATCCACTCGATGTAACGATGGGGGCTCCCGCAAGATTCCCCAGACGGGCCCTCGTCACGGGCGGCGCCGGCTTCATCGGAAGCCACGTGACGGACCACCTCGTGGCCGGCGGCGCCGAGGTGGTCGTGTACGACAACTTCGCGACGGGCAGCCGCCGCAACCTCGCTCAGCACGACGGCAACAAGTCGTTCCGCCTCGTCACGGCCGACGTGCTCGACCTCGAGAAGCTGCGCGAGGCCATGGAAGGCTGCGACGCGGTCTTCCACTTCCAGGCCAACGCCGACGTGCGCGGCGGAATCGAGCACACGCGCGTCGATCTCGAGCAGAACACCATCGCGACGTGGAACGTCCTCGAGGCCATGCGTCTCACCGGCGCGAAGACCCTCGTTTTCTCGAGCAGCGCCACGGTCTACGGCGAGCCCGAGGTGTTCCCGACTCCCGAATCGATCGAGCTCGTCCAGACGTCGCTCTACGGCGCCAGCAAGGCCGCCGGCGAGGGAATGGCCCAGGCCTACGCCGAGTACTACGGCATCCGCTCGCTCACGTTCCGCTTCGTGAGCTGGATCGGGCCGCGCTACAGCCACGGCGTCGTCTTCGATTTCTTCACCAAGCTTCGCAGCAACCCGCACGAGCTCGAGGTGCTGGGCGACGGCAGGCAGCGAAAGTCCTACCTCGACGTGCGCGACGGCGTCTCCGGCATCTTCACCGCGCTCGAGCGCGCCGAGGGCCCCAAGCACGTCTTCAACCTCGGACACGACGACTTCCTGAACGTGCTCGACCTCGCCGAGATCGTCATCGACGAGCTCGGCCTGAAGAACGTCCGCATCCGAACGACGGGCGGTGTGCGCGGCTGGCTCGGGGACAGCCCCTTCGTCCACCTCGACACCGCGCGCGTGAAGGCGCTCGGCTGGAAGCCGCAGATCCCGATTCCGGAAAGCATCCGCGCGACGGCGCGCTTCCTCGCCGACCATCCCGAAATCGTCGAAGCAAGAGTCGAAGCTGGAAAGGGAGCATCCCGCCGCGCCTCTGGCGCCTGAGCGGGTTTCTGCTACTGGACTGCCGGGCAAGAGGCCGCGCGAATGTTGCTATCCATCGTCGTCCCGGTGTTCAAGGAAGAGGAGAACGTACCCGAGTTCCTGCGGCGCATCGTTCCGATCCTCGAACAGCTGACGCCCGACTTCGAGATCGTCTTCTCGATGGACCCGTCCCCGGATCGCACCGAGGCGGTCATCCTCGAACGCCGAGAGAGCGACCCGCGCGTCAAGCTCCTTACCTTCAGCCGTCGCATCGGCCAGCCGATGGCCACGCTGGCCGGTCTCCAGTACTCGCGCGGCGACGCGGTCGTCGTCATGGACGTGGACCTTCAGGATCCGCCCGAGCTGATCCTCGAAATGGTGGCCAAGTGGCGCGAGGGCTTCGACGTCGTGACGGCGCAGCGACGAACGCGCGCCGACGAGCCGCTTTTGCGCCGGATAGTGGCGCGGGCGGCCTACTGGGTCATCCGGCGAATCGCCGACGTCGACATCCCCGAGAACACCGGTGACTTCCGCCTGATGAGCCGGCGCGTCGTCGACGAGATCGTGCGACTCAAGGAATGCCACGGGTACCTGCGAGGTCTCGTCTCGCTGGTCGGATTCCGGCAGACCGCCGTGCAGTTCGACCGGCCGGCGCGCTTCGCCGGCCAGACCAACTATCCCATCATCGGCTCGATCAAGATCGGCCTGAACGGCCTGCTCTGCTTCTCGACGGCGGCGCTCAAGCTGAGCTCGATCTTCGGCTTTCTCACTGCCGGAGCCTCGTTCCTTCTCGGCGCAAGCTACATCGTGCTGCGCTTCCTCGACTTCCCCATCGTCTGGGGCAATCCGACGCTGGTCATCCTCATCACCTTCCTCGCAGGCGTGCAGCTCATCAGCGTCGGCATCCTCGGCGAGTACATCGCGCGCGTCTACGACGAAGTGCGCATGAGGCCGAAGTTCATCGTGGATCGAACGGTCGGTTTCTGACCGCGCTATCGTGATGTTTCGCCGCCTTCTTCTTGCCGGCGCATCCCTGGCACTCGTTCTGGCCGTCGCCGAGGCAGCGATTCGCGTACTCGGGCTCGCCGTCGACGACAGGAACGGCGAACGATCGAAAATCGCCGACTTCCAGATCCTTCATCCGGAGGGCGACTACTTCTACTATCCGCCGGGCAGCAGCGTAGAGTTCTGGGGCAGCACCACGACCTTCAACTCGTTCGGGATGCGCGACGTCGAGCCCGCGCCCGCCAGGACTCCGGGCACCTGCCGCATCGTCCTGCTGGGAGACTCGGTGACGATGGGCGAAGACGTCCCCCAGTCGCAGATCTTTCCGTACCGGATGCGCGAGCTGTTCGCCGGTCGGCCCGTCGAGATCGTCGCCGCAGGCATGACGGGCTGGAACAGTGCCGAGGAAGAGCGTTTTCTGCGCACGAATCTCGAGCGGCTCGACCCCGACGTGGTCTCGCTGCTCTACGTCCTCAACGACTTCGAACCCTACAACTCGCTGCGGCGTGAGCTCGAGCAGTCGAAGACGGCGACGGACAGGGTCGTCGAGACGCTCGTGCTTCGCAGCCGGCTGTTCGAATGGATGTTCTTCGCGTGGAGGAAGGCGGTCGGGCCGAACCTCGAGCAACTCGGCATCTTCGGACGCTGGAACGAGCTGCTGACAGCTGCCGGACCGCCGTTCGCGCCCGCATCGGCAGGCTGGATCGAAAGCCGCGACGCGCTGCTGCGCATGCGCGACCAGCTCGCCGCGCGGGGTGCAAAGCTGGTGGTCTATCTCCATCGGCTGGGCATCAACCCGCTCGAGAAGCCCGCGCTCGAGCGCCTGAACGAGTTCAGCCGCGAATCCGGAGTGCCCTTCTTCGATACGCTTCCTTTCTACGAGGGTCACTCGTGGAAGAGCATCGTCAACGATCCGACGATCGATTCGCACCTGAACGCCGAAGGTCACGCGCTGCTCGCACGCGGAATGGCACGCTCGCTGGAGCAGGCCGGGCTTCTCGACTGTGGGGCAGACCGCGCCGCACCAAAGTAGCCGGCGCAGCCGGTCGCCGGCGCGCTCGCCGGACCGCTTCGGTCGTACGGATCAGGGCAGGACGGCAGGCGGCGGGATCTCCCTGGGCAGCCTGGGCCCGGACAGATAGTCCGGCGACTCGAGAGCTCCGCTGTTCCACAGCAGGTTCAGCCGCCCCGGGCCCGCCACGGGGGCGTCTTCGCCGCCGTCATAGAACGATCGGAGGAATAGCGTCACGTTCCTTCCCGACCACTCGTCGAGAGGCAGGTTGACCTCGCGCGGCGGCGGCCCCTCCATCCCGATCCCGGTCGCGAGGTCCCACTGCGTGGAGAACAGCTCGGCGGGAGAACCTTCGTCGGGCCAGATCCAGGCATCGGCCCTCAGCACGCTTCCCGGGACCGTGGCATCGAACTGGCGAAGCTGAAGCTGGAAGCGCATGCGTGCCTGCGCGGGAATCTGCATCCTGCACACCGTGAGCGCCTGGGCCGCGTCGCCCCAGACCCCGGCGAACGAGTGGTAGAGCGAACGGTACAGCATGTGCTCGCGCACGTACGTGTGCGGCGGGCCGCCGTTGAGGGAGCGGCACAGCCACTCGAGAGGAATCGCCGGCTGGAGCTCGAGCGCCACCGGCCTGCGCTCGAGGACGAGGTG
>CAYYVZ010000221.1:0-8692 GCA_964475235.1 uncultured Myxococcales bacterium
CGGAACTCGAATGCGAGCAGCGCCATGCGCGCAATGTGGTCGCAGACCAGCGCCGCCCACAGCCAGAGGAGCGGCATGTGGGCCGAGGCAGCAAGCCCCGCCAGCGGCACTCGGAAGACCCAGTTGCCGATGGCCGCGCCGACGAGCGGGGTCCACGTGTCGCCGGCGCCGCGAAACGCTCCCGCGAGCGTGAAGTGCACCTGCATCGGCGGCTGCGCGAGCGCGAGCACCAGCATGAAGGGCCCGAGCACCTGTACGGTTTCCGCGTCGCTCGTGAACATGAGCGCGAGCGGCTCGCGCGCCACGCCGCCGAGGAAGCCGAGCACCGCGGCCGTGAACATGGCGATGCGCGCCGCGAGCCAGCCAATGGATTCGGCGCGGTCGGGATCGCCCTCGCCGAGCGAGTGGCCGACGAGCGTTGCCGTTGCCGCGCCGAAGCCTGTCCCCGGAATCCACGAGAACGCCATGATGCGTACGCCCACGGTATAGGCCGCGATCGCGGCCGTGCCGTAGCTGCTCAGTGTCGCGAAGTAGCCGAGCAGCGCCAGGTTGAGCACAACGCGCTCCCCGACTCCGGGCATGGCGACGCGCACGACCTCGCCGAGCAGGCGGCGCGCAGCGGCAAAATCGGAGCGGCGCAGCGCCAGCGGCCCGCCCTCCTCCGAGCCTCGCACGACGCGAAGAAACAGCACGATCGCGACGACCTGCGAGAGCAGCGTGGACAGGCCCGCTCCGACGAGCTCGAGCCGCGGCGCGCCGAACAGGCCGAAGATCAGCAGCACGTTGAGCACGGTCTTGACGATCGTGACGATGAGGGCGACGCGCATCGGCCTTCGCGTGTCGCGATTGGCACGAAGCCCGTGCTCGAGCGTGAGCGACACGGCCAGAAGCATCGACGACGCGAACAGCAGTCGCATGTACGGCACGGTCAGCTCGACGACGTCGGGCGCGGCGTTGAGCCACGCCAGCACCTGGCGAGGCGCCGCGAGCACGACGACGGCGACGACGCCGGCGGTCGCGAGCGCGACGGCCAGCGAGGCGGCCAGAGCCGCGCGTGCCCTCGCCGGGTCCTTCGCGCCGATCGCCCGTGCCATCAGCGCCACACACGCGAAGCCCACGGCGAACAGCGCCGATTGCGACATGAAATAGAGCTGGGTCGCGTACCCGACGGCGGCGACCTCGCGCGCACCGAGGCGGCCGACCATCGCGATGTCAATGAGGCCGACCGCGCTCACGAGCACCTGCGACATCATGATCGGAAGGGCGAGCTTCCAGATCTCGCGGCCCGTCGCCTGGCCGGTGCCGCTCACACGCCGGAAGAAGGACGGGGCCGCGGCGGCGGCGATACCCTCTTCCGGGTCGAGCGGCGGCGCTTCCGCGTCGATCTCCCCGACTGCGCCGTTGTCGGGATCGGCAGTCTCCTTCAATGAAGGAGAGGACTCGTCATCATTGGCGCTCACGGCGGTATGCCTGCGATTATCCGCGCAAGCGCGGGCATTCAATCCCCACAACGGGTGGAGCGGGAGAATCGTCGCAGCCCACCCGCCGGAGGAAGAAAGCTCCTTCGATTCCCGCTCGTTCAGGTGGGTCTGCGGCGATCCTGCGCAAACGAGGATTGCGCGGTGCGGGATTTCGTCCGCAACGTGCGTGCGCGTCGAACCGGCGCGAATGCGTTCCAGGGAACGCCAAAGCAAAAGGAGTGGAATGATGACGAAGAGGAATCTCGGAAGAGGAGTCGTGTTGGCTGCAGCCGCCATGCTCACCGGAGTAACGGCCGCGCAGGCCGGCAACGGCGCCCCGAGCGGAGCGCACTACAACCTGAATGTGATCGGCGTGCCGAAGAACAAGACGGCGACGATGACCGACAGCAACCGCCACACGATCTTCGTGAGCCTCGACCGTGCCGGCGAGCTCGCGGCCCAGAAGATCTGGCTCCAGGAAGGCCCCTTCAAGGTGCTCGACGGCAACGCGACGGATGCGAACGGCGGCGCCTTCCAGCTTCCCGTGAGCAACGTGGACTGCCCGGTAGACGCGCCGATCGACGATCCGTGCCAGAACACCGGCGACTACGCCGTCTACATTCGCGCGCTCGGCAAGCCGGGTGGCTCGGCGGACGTCGTGACGTGCGCGACCGACCCGACCACCAACGAAGTCGTCTGCTCGACCGAGACCCTTCACGTCGAGCGCGCCAGAGGGAAGTCGAAGTTCCAGAACGTCACGAAGGAGCTCACGACGATCTGCGTGGACGAAGACCTCGTGGACGAGCCCGTGCCCTGCGACTCGCGCGAGCAGCTCTTCTCGCGCGATAACTGGGCTTACTACTGGGACTGGGACAACAACGGCCTGAAGCTGGCCCAGCTCCGGTTCTACGAGCTCCCGTAGCCGGACGAGCCGTCTGGAGACGCTGCGGCCGCCCCGCAACCGGGCCGCAGCGTCTTCGGGTTCATCGATGCGCGTTCTTCTCTCACTCGCCGTAGCAACGTTCGCAATCGCTCAGCCTGCCGCCGCGCAGATCCTCGAGCCGCACACCCGAACGCTGAACTTCGGTACGGTCATCGGCGACGCGGCCGCCGAACGCCCGCTGACCGTGGTCAATCGAGGCACGCAGCCGGTCCGCATCCGCAACGTCCAGCTCACGCCGCCGCTGTCGGTCTCGCGCATGGCGCCGGTCGTCGAGCCCGGCCAGTCGAGCGAGATCGTCGTTCGGCTCGGCGCTCCGCGCACGGCCGGCCGCTTCGAAGGAGCGCTGACCGTAAACTTCGAAGGCGGCGGCGACCCGCTGGCGGTGGACGTGAATGCGATCGTGGCTGCGCCGATCGAGTTCCTGCCCCATTCCGAGCTCACGGCCGTCGCCGATCGCGGCTCGACGACGCGCGCGTCGTTGGAGATCGTGAACAACCTAGATCGCACCATGAACCTCACGTGAAACACCGCGGGCAACGAGCGATTCACGACGGAGATCGAAACGCTCGAGCCGGGCAGGCGCTATCGCCTGAGCCTGGTCATGTCGGGGGAGGGTCCGGCCGGGAAACGCGTCGACACGATCCCGCTCGTGACAGGCGACGCCGAGTACCCCGTCGTCAACGTTCGCGCGCGCACGCTTCTGCGGGAGCGCGTGTACACCTTCCCGGAATCGGTGGACCTGGGTCGCATCGAAGCGGCCAGGACCGACCCGGGCGCCCACGATACGTCCGTGATGGTCTACCAGAAGGACGGAAAGGATTTTCAGGTCACGGCGTCGACCGACGTCCCTTTCCTTCGACTGCGGGCCGAGAAGTCGCCGGTTTACGGGGACCGATGGCAGATCTTCCTGTCGGTCGATCCGGCCAGGCTCGCACGCGGACGCACGACCGGAACCCTCACGATCGGCACGAACGACCCGCAGTTCGTGCTGTTGCGCGTGCCGGTCTCGGCCGTCGTCGAGTAGCCCGGCACGCGAGCGCAGAGCCCCCGATTGCGAAACGACGCGAGGCGCGGACGATGTCTGCGAGGCCTTGCCGCTTGGACCTTCAGAATTTCACCGGAAAGCTCGAGCGAGGCGAGGCGTTCGTGAAGGCCAAGGCCGCGCTCGCGACCACCGAGGGCCTCAGCGTTCACATCAAGTTCACGCGCGCCAGGGGTCGTGACGTCAACGGCTACTACCGCTGGGAAGACCGGCGCATGGTGCTGGCCGTGAAGCAGCGGCTGCGTTACCCGCGGCGCGCGGCCTACGGCGTGGGCACGCAGTCGCGCGACTGGCAGCGCCTGGGCGGCCGTCCATACCGCCTGCTCTGGCACGAAGAGACGTTCTCGTCGCCGGACGACCTGCTCGTCTTCGTGGCCGGACACGAGTTCTGGCACTTCCTGTGCCACAGCGGTCAGCGCAAGCGCGACCACGAGACGCGCGCCAACTGCAACGGCTTCGCCTGGCTTCGCGAGTTCCGCGTGTGGAAAGGTCCGGGCAGCGAGGTCGAAGCGATTCCGCTGCTGCCGCCGCGACCGGATCGTACGGTCGATGCCGCGAAGCCGGCGGATGCCGCGACTTCTGCCGGCGAGAGGCCGGCCGCGACGCGCTCACGCACCGCCGTCGTGCTCGATGCCGCCCGCCAGCTCCTTCTGTTCCGTCAAGGGTGACGCGAACGGCGACCGGATCCGTCCGCCCGCGGTCTCCCAGCCAGGCCTTGCGTCAGGTTTTGCCAGCGATCAGAAATCTGCGCGACGGGACAATGTCGCCCCGCGAATACGACACATGGAGGCCAGTCATGAAGTCGCTCATCACCGCCGTACTCATTCTCATCGCACCTTCGCTCGCAATCGCCGTCACGAATACGGCCACGAGCAAAACGTCCTCGTACTACACCGATTCGCCGCTTTCCTACACCGCGATTCCTGCCGCGGACACGATCATGGTCACCATGCCCCTGCCGACGAAGTACCGCAGCAAGAAGCACACGCTGCTGATTACCACCATGGTGCAGGAGACCTGCGGGTCGATGGACAACGTGGCCTCCACCGTGATCGTTGGCGGTGTAACGGCGCTCGGTGGAGCGACCTATACGGAATGCGGCAACAATAACGGGCAGGTTGTGATGGTCACTCGTACCTGGGTGATTCCGTCCGAGGCCCAGGGAGGAACGCCGATTCCCGCCGGCTCGAATCTCGAGCTGCACATGCAGTCGAGTCTGGGTTTTGCACTGCGCGCGCAGACCAACGTTCACATCGTCGCCGTCAAGTAGAGAAGCCTGCGCCCAGGCGCGGCCTGCGGCGCCACGGCCGTGCTCGCCGCAAAGACGGCCTGGACCCGCTCGTCAGCACGACGAAGCTGACGAGCGGGTGTCCGGCGCGCCGCCTCTACGCCAGCGCCCATTCGTCCCCCTCCCGTCTCACCCGCCCGAGCTTCGCAAACCTCCGCAGATGCGATTCCACGGAGACGCCCGCGGCACGATGCAGGAACTCCGGCACGTCCACGTAGATGCGCTTCACCATGTCCTCGGTGCGGCGCAGGCCCGCGTTCATCGCGTCGAGGATCTGCTCGTCGCGCAGCGCGCGGTGCGCGAGGTACTCGGAAATTTTGCGGTGCGGATCCTCGATGGCCGGGCCGTGGGCCGGAAAGATGCGGTCGATGTCGAGGGCCTGGAGGCGCGCGAGCGAGTCGAGGTAGTCGCCGAGGTCGCCGTCGGGCGGAATCACCGTCGTTCCGGCGCCGAGCACGTTGTCGCCCGTGAAGAGGACCTTCTCCTCGCGCAGCAGGAAGCAGAGGTGGTCGCGCGCGTGGCCCGGGGTCCAGAACGCCTCGAGCGTCGCGCCTTCGATCTCGACGATGTCGCCGTCGCCGATCGCGCGTACTTCGATCCCGCGGTCGCCCGAAGCGAGCGGCATCTTCTCGACGGGCAGGTCGCCGTGGCGCGCGCGAACGCGCTCGACTCCGCCGATGTGGTCCGGGTGCGAGTGCGTGAGCACGACGCGATCGATCTTCGCGCCGCCGCACAGCTCGTCGAGGGCACGCGCGAGCAAATCGTCGTAGCTCTCGATGCCCTGCCCCGTGTCGAGCAGCACCCGACGCGAACCGGTGCCGACGATGTACGTGTTCGTCCCCGGACCGGTGAAGGGACCCGGGTTCTGGCCGAGCACCACGACGACGCGGTCCGACCAGCGCGCGAAGTCCGGCATCTGCATGCCGATCATCGACGAGGTGACGACCCGCGAAGGTTTGCCGGTTTCTGTCACGATAACCGCCCTACTCTTTTTCCGGGCCGGCCGGAAGCGCAGGGCGGACCTTGAGGATCTTCTCTTTGCGGATGGTGACGGTTCCCGGCTCCGCGCCGCGCGGTTTCGAAACGTTGACGGCCAGCGTGCACGAGACCGGCACGACGCCGCCCGCGCGTGCCTTGCTGTGCCAGGCCGCGATGGCCGCCGCCGCTTCGAGCGTCTTGCGGTCCGGCTCCATGTCGTCGCGCGCCCGGAGTAGCACGTGCGACCCGGGGACCGCGTGTGCGTGGAACCACCAGTCGCGAGGAGACGCGAGCTTCAGCGACAGGTAGTCGTTGTCGGCTTCCGTGCGACCGGCGAGCACGGTCCATTTGCCTTCGAGCTCGTACTCGCGCCAGCGCTGCATCGAAGTACCGGAATGACCGTCGAGCGACAGCGAAACGTCAGAACTCGAAGACGAGGCCTTCGTCGCCGCCCTTGATCACCACGTCGCCCCCCTTGGCGAGGCGCCCGAAAAGGATCTCGTGGCTGAGCTTGTGCGAGATCTCCGTCTCGATGAGGCGTCGCATCGGCCGCGCCCCGTACTTCGCGTCGTAGCCCTTCTTCGCCAGCCACGCGCGCGCCGTCGGGTCGAGCGTGAGGTGCACGCCGCGGGCCTTCAGGCGCGTCTCGAGCTCGGCAACCATCTTCTCGACGATCTGCTCGGCAATTTCGGATCCGAGCGAACGGAACTGCACGATGGCCGTGAGCCGGTTGCGGAACTCCGGCGCGAACGCCTTCTCGACGGCCTTGTCGCTCTTGCCGGTGAAGTCCGACTTCTGCTCGAAGCCGATCGCGTTGGCCATGCCTTCGCGGGCGCCCGTGTTGGTGGTCATGATCAGGATGACGTTGCGGAAGTCGGACTTGCGACCGTTGTTATCCGTCAGCGTCGCGTAGTCCATGATCTGCAGCAGGATGCTGTCGATGTCGGCGTGGGCCTTCTCGATCTCGTCGAGCAGCAGCACGCAGTGGGGCTGGCGGTGGATCGCCTCGGTGAGCTGGCCGCCCTGGTCGAAGCCGACGTAGCCCGGCGGCGAGCCGATCAGGCGCGAGACCGCGTGCTTCTCCATGTACTCGCTCATGTCGAAGCGCACGAAACCGATGTCGAGCTGGGCCGCCAGCTGCTTGGCGAGCTCGGTCTTGCCGACTCCCGTGGGGCCGGCGAACAGGAAGCTGCCGATCGGCTTGTCGGGCTCGCCGAGACCGGCGCGCGCGAGCTGGATGGCCGAGACCACGGAATCGACCGCGGCGTCCTGGCCGTAGATGGTGAGCTTGAGGTCGCGGCCGAGCGTCTCGAGACGCTTGCGGTCATCGACCTTGACGCTTCTCGTCGGCACCTTGGCGATGCGCGAGACGACGTTCTCGATGTCGCGGATGGTGACGCGCGGCCGCTTCTTCGCCGCGGGATCGGACGCCGCCGTCTCCGGAGTTTCGTCGAGCGCCGCAGCCGCGTTGTCTTCCTCGAACGCGATCTCGACGACCGACTTGCTCACGCGCAGCTTCACCTCCGCGCCCGACTCGTCGAGCACGTCGATGGCCTTGTCCGGGAGGAAGCGGTCGTTGATGTGCTTGGCCGACAGCTCGACGCACGCGCGGATCGCGGCGGGCGCATACAGAACGCCGTGGAAGTCTTCGTAGCGGCCCTGCAGGCCCTTGAGGATCTCGATCGACTCGTCCTGGGTCGGCTCGGCGACGTCGATCTTCTGGAAGCGACGCGAGAGCGCGTGGTCCTTCTCGAAGATCTGGCGGTACTCCTTGTACGTCGTCGTGCCGATGCACTTGATCTCGCCGCTCGAGAGCGCGGGCTTGAGCATGTTGGACGCGTCCATCGCCCCGCCCGAGACCGCGCCCGCGCCGATGATGTTGTGAATCTCGTCCACGAAGAGGATGCGGCGGTCGCGGTCCGACTTGATCGCGTCGATCACGGCCTTGAGACGCTCCTCGAAGTCGCCGCGGTAACGCGTGCCGGCGAGCAGCCCGCCCATGTCGAGCGCGTAGATCGTGACGTCCCGGAGATACTCGGGCACCTCGCCCTTGTGGATGCGCAGCGCGAGGCCCTCGACAATGGCGGTCTTGCCGACGCCCGCGTCGCCGACGAAGACCGGATTGTTCTTGCGGCGGCGCGCGAGGATGTGGACCGTGCGCTCGAGCTCGCTCTTCCGGCCGATCAGCGGATCGAGACGGCCTTCGGCCGCCTTCCTGTTGAGGTTCGTGCAGTACTCCTCGAGCGGATCTTCGACCTGCGGGCCGTCGCCTTCGCGCTGGGACACACCCGCGCCGTCCTCGTCCGAGGGAAGCTGGCGCGCGGCCAACTTGGAAACCTTGTGCGAGATGTAGCGCACGACGTCGAGGCGCATCACGCCCTGCTTCTTGAGGAAGTAGGCCGCGTGCGACTCCTCGTCGCGATAGAGCGCGGCGAGCACGTTGCCGCCGTCGATCTGCTCCTTGCCGGAAGACTGGACGTGGGAGGCCGCGAGCTGGAGCACGAGCTGGCAACCGAGCGTGTAGCTCGGATCGGGCGTGCCGCCGTCGGGCCCCGCAATGTGAGCCGGGAACGCCGGCATCGTGTTCTCGAGAAACTGGTCGACCGCCATGCGCAGTGCCTGCACGTCGGCACCGCAGTGCGCGAGGATGTCGGCCGCGATCTTGTCGCTGGTGAGCGCGAACAGCAGGTGCTCCGGCGCCACGAACTCGTGCCGGCTGGACTTCGCGCGATCGACCGCCCGCTGCAGCGTATTCTCGAGCTCCTCAGAAATCAGCATCGTTAGTTCCTTTCCCGTCCTTCCGTTCCCATCCCTCCGATCTCTATTCCATCCCCGATACCGTGCATGAGGGCACGGGGGATGTGCGTGTGCGCGTCCCCACCACCGTACAAATCCCCATCAGATGCCGTGCATGAGTCGACGGGCATGTGCGTGCGAGCGTTTCCCGCAGGGCGCAAAGCGCCCGAGGACTGGCGAGTACG
>CAYYVZ010000222.1:0-8690 GCA_964475235.1 uncultured Myxococcales bacterium
CTCGAGACGACGCTCGACGTGGTCGAGGGCATGCAGTTCGACCGCGGCTACCTCTCGCCCTACTTCGTCACCGATCCGGAGCGCATGACGGCCCGCCTCGACGACTGCCTCATCCTCATCAACGAGAAGAAAGTCTCGAACATGAAGGAGATGCTGCCGGTGCTCGAGGCCATCGCGAAGGCCGGCAAGCCCCTGCTCATCATCGCCGAGGACATCGAGGGCGAGGCTCTCGCGACCCTCGTCGTGAACAAGATCCGCGGAACGCTGAACGTCGTCGCCGTCAAGGCGCCGGGCTTCGGCGATCGCCGCAAGGAGATGCTCAAGGACATCGCCGTCCTCACCGGCGGCAAGGTCATCAGCGAGGAGCTCGGGCTCAAGCTCGAGAACGTCACGCTCGCCGACCTCGGCAAGGCCAAGCGCGTCTCCGTAGACAAGGACAACACCACGATCGTCGACGGCAACGGCAAGAAGGCCGACATCGACGGCCGCATCGCGACCATCCGCAAGCAGATCGACGAGACCACCAGCGACTACGACCGCGAGAAGCTCCAGGAGCGCCTCGCCAAGCTCGTCGGCGGCGTGGCGGTCATCAAGGTCGGCGCGGCGACGGAAGTCGAGATGAAGGAAAAGAAGGCCCGCGTCGAGGACGCGCTGCACGCGACGCGCGCAGCCGTCGAAGAGGGCATCGTCCCCGGCGGCGGCGTGGCTCTGGTTCGCTGCCAGTCGATCCTCGAGTCGCTCAAGGGACTCAACGACGAAGAGAACGTGGGCATCCGCATTCTCTCGCGTTCGATCGAGGAGCCGACGCGCTGGATCGCGCGCAACGCCGGCGCCGAGCCGTCGATCGTCATCGACCGCATCCGCGGCGGCAAGGGCGCGTTCGGCTACAACGCCGCGACGGGCAACTACGAGGACCTCATCAAGGCCGGCATCGTGGACCCCACGAAGGTCGTGCGCACGGCGCTGCAGAACGCATCGTCGGTCGCAGGACTGATGCTGACGACCGAGGCCGCGGTGGTCGAGAAGCCCAAGGACGACAAGGGCGGCGGCGGCGGCCATCCCGGCGGCGGCATGGGCGGCATGGAAGGGATGATGTAATTCCCGGAAATCGGGGACGGATCCCGATTTCGCCGTTCGAAACTGAAAGGCCCCCGTCTCGAAGAGAGGCGGGGGCCTTTTTTAGTAGACCAAGTCGTCTCGTTCCTCTTGAAGGAATGCCGGTTCCGCAGCGAGAGTATGACCGCGCTCACACCACTTTGACTGAGATCCATGCACGGCCCGTTCGAGCTTGTTCCCTCCCAAGCGAGCCACTGATATGACGCTCAGTGTCTCGGGGGCGACGCGGCTCTCGTTTATTCTACGATGCCGCTACGCGAGGGGAGCCAGATTGTTGAGATTCTTCATCTGGATGGAGAAGCGTCGCGTGACTTCTATGAACGCGTTCACGCCAATGATTACCAGAAGAGCCAATGCCAGAAGCTCGTCCGAGATCTCTTCATTGAATGCTGCAACGCTGCTGGCGGTCACGTAGCCTCGAATTGGGCAGGTGACGGTGGCTACGCTCTCTTCCCTGCTTCTGACGGCCACTCTGGCGCTATCAAAGCGGCGGCTGAATTCTTGTCGAGTCTCGATGTGTTAGCGCAGCAGACCGCAACCGCTCTCAGTCGCGGCGCCGAGAGTGATGGCCTTGCTCGTCGATTCCGAATCAAAGCACA
This sequence comes from uncultured Myxococcales bacterium, assembly GCA_964475235.1. Lineage (GTDB taxonomy): Bacteria > Desulfobacterota > Binatia > UBA1149 > CAITLU01 > DATNBU01. Next base: position 1,716 of record CAYYVZ010000222.1, read on the forward strand.
CCGAGGCGAAGTCTATGTCTCGCCAGACGATGGTCTCGTGTCGGGCCGCCCCGACCAGTTCGATGATTTTCTGAAGTTTGAGAAGAACTTCGCGCCAGTCCCCAACGAACTTTTCGTAACGGAGCAGTTTCACGCGCGACTTCAAGGAAGCGAGAAAGACTCCTTTGGGGTTCACCTGCAAGAGGTAAACGGCGGTGCACTTCGCTGCAAGCTATATCGCCTCAAAGCGACGCCGCGAGAACACGCGCGCAACCTGCTAATCGAGAATGATCCGGAGCAGATCAAGCCGAAAGAGTGGCGGTTCCTGAAAGCCCAGCTTCTCTCCCACCGGAAGAACGTCGCGGCTCGCAACTCCATTACAAAAGGACTGATCGCTCTACTGTCGAGCCCGGAGGCCGGTGGGCAGTTAGACCCGGAGCGACTGATCCAGCTCACGATAAGGGCATTGCACAGCTATCTGCGGTCGGTCTATCCAGAGCACCAATTCTCGGTCTCCGTATGGCTTCCGTTCGACGAGGGATCCGGAACCTTCCTGAGGAAGGAGTATGCGATGTACCCGGAAGGAGCTGTTGCCAGTCAGAGGTCCGTCGCTATTACAGAATTGGGATGGAAAGTAGTTCAAGCGTATCGACAGAATCAGGTCGTGGTAACCTCCGACGTTCATGACGCCCGCAACCGCGGCGAGTGGACGGACTTGGCGCCACTTCGGAGCAATGGGGACAGAAATTTGAATTCCGCATTGCAGATCCCTATTTATAGGTCCATAAGATCCGAGAGTGGGAACGCCACGGAAGTACTTGGAGTGCTGAGCCTAGACTCAGACAAGCCCGACATGTTTCTAAAGGAAGAACTGGACCTCTGGCTTGAGGACTTAGTCGGCTTTCTTGTCAATTTCGCGTTGGCTCGATCAATCTCGAGCGCTGCGTAGTTTACGTCCCATCGGAGAGTGCGTGTGGCTAAGTTTTGGAACGAATCCGACGACGATCGACGCGCGCAAGCCGAGTTGGCAGCTCGAGCTGGCTATTCAATCGCCGTGCTAGAGAAGGCCTTCATTCGAAATGGCTCGGGTCGCTACTTTGTCCTAAGAAGCGCTGGAGCACCTACTGATCGCGGTGCAAAGACCACCTCGAGCGATCCCAAGCCCGCCAAGAAGGCGTAACGGCATAAAGAAGGCCACCGTCTCGATAAGAGGCGGGGGCCTTCTTCGTTCGAACAGCGCGATTCCTACTACCGCCAAGTCACGAGTCTGGCGCCCTGACGTACTGTCTTCGTCAGCGTCCGATCCCGGTAGTGCGACTTAGGAGTTCGTGCTGGGTTTCGGAGGCGACCGAGCCGACTCCCGCACAATCCGCACCTCCCCGCGCCGCTACCGCCGCTACCAGTGCCTTCGTCAGCATACACCGATCGCGCGCCGGACTGTGAAGCGCCTGCTTCACGATCCCATTCGCCGTCGCCATATCCTCGCACGCCAGGCTCACCAGATACTCCGTTGCCGACGCCGTCGCGCCAGCACTCGCGAGATCGGTCTTCTCGATGTCCGCCCCCTCGAGCACGACCCCATCCATCTTCGCTCCGCGAAACGCCGCCCCTTCGAGCCGCGCATTGCGCAGCACCGCCCCCGTAAGGTTCGCTCCCGACAAATCCGCCCCGCGAAGATCCGCCCCTTCCAGATTCGCGCGCGAAAGATTGGCCCCCCGGAGCGACGCCCCGCGAAGATGCGCGCGCGCCAGCGAAGCCCCCGCCATCTCCGCCTCGTCGAACGAAGCCCCGCAAGCCTTCGCCTGATCGAACCTCGCGGACGCGAGCCGCGCCGACGACAGGTTCGCCGTGTTGAGGCTCGCGCGAGTAAACGACCCGTACTGCACCTTCGCCCACGAAAGATCCGCGCCGTCGAGGATCGCGTCGTCGAGCATCGCCTGCTGCATCGACGCCCACCCGAAGTTCGCTCCCGCCAGCCGCGTGCGGTCGAGCCCCGGCTCGATGCACTCCGGCGGATCGACGCAGCCGCGCCGCGTCTCGCAGTCCGCCGGTATCGGCTCGGCGGGTCCGCGCTCGGTGCGAACCGCGCGCAGGTCGAGTTTCGGCAGCACCGCGTTGTAGAGATCCGCGAAGCGGAAGTCGCGGCCCTGCAGCGCCTGGAACGGCGTCACCTTCAAAAGCACGTCGGCGAGCTTCTCCGGCGGGCTGTCGCGGAGCGCGTTGATGTCCTCGGGACTGAGCGCGTTCGCCGTGAGCACGCGCTCGCGAAGCTGCATGTTCTGCGTGAACCACGTCGGGCCCTCTTCGGGCTCGCCTGGAATCGTGACGACGAAAAGCGACACGCCGGTCACGATCACGCACGCGGCCAGGATCAGCGCCGGGACCGAAACGATGCGCCGCAGGAACCCCTGGAGAGCCGGCTGCTCGTCGTGCGCCCTCCACTGGCTCCACAGCCGCGGCATCAGGATGAACAGGATCAGCGTCACGTCCGCGAGGATCGCCGCGCGGTGCAGCCAGGTGTCGAACGGGCTGTGGAAGGGCAGGAAGCGGATCTGGATCCAGAGCAGCAGTGCGAGCGGCAGCACCACCGTCGTCAGCCACGTGATCAACCCGGAGAACACGTGCAGGAAGCGCGACGGCGCCTGCCCGGCGAGGTAGAGCACGTAGTAGAAGTTCGCGACTCGCTGGCGAAGGAGCGATTGCTGATCGTCCGGCAACTTCGACGTCTCCTCGTCGAAGCGCTCGATCTCGTTCGAGAGGATGGAGAGCTGGAGCAGGAGGTCGGAGTGGAGCAGCACGATCAGCCACGGCGCGATCGTGTAAAACCCGAACGGACCGATGATGGGGATCTGCGCGTTGAGAAGGGGCAGCGTGACGAGGCTCGCCGCCCGCAGCAGCATCTCATGGGTGGTCGAGGCGACGGTCACCGCCACGTAGGCGCCGACGCTCACGAAGGTGACGAAGCGGGAGCTCACGGCGCCAGCCGCGTCGTTCACCGCGCCGAGAAGCTTCTCGGCGTACTGTTCGGGGGTAAGCGGCATGGGGGCGCCAGTGTGCCTGCGCGGCGTGCGATTGCGATGTGCCTGGGCAGGGGCCTGACCGTGCGACGGCGGGGTCAGGCCCGCCGCGGGCGAATCGGGATCCGTCCCCGATCTCAGTCGAACTTCGTGCGGATGCTGAACGGCGCGTCGCGGTTCTCGATCTCCTCGTACGTGCGCTCATAGCCGGTCGAGCGGATCTTCCATTCGCCGCCCACCTTCACGTACTCGTCGTTGTAGAACGCCGCGCCGCGAAGCACGGTGTTGGCGTCGAGGAAGTAGACCTTGTCTTCGAGGTACCACGTCCCGCGCGCGGTGCCCTCGCCGGTGAACTCGATCTCGGGATGATGCCCGTGGTGCATGCTGATCATGCGCTTGCTGCCGAGGGCGCCGCGCAGAAAGTCGAGAATTGCGGCGCGGCCGTCGAAGGCGTAGCGGCCGCTGTCATAGGCGGTGGTCGCGTCTTCGGTCAGCGTTTCGCCGACGCCGTCCCAGTCCTTGCAGTCGAGTGCGCGAAAATAGCGGTACTTGAGCTGGCGGATCGCTTCGAGATCGGCTTCGCGAGACATGAGAGCCCTCCGGAGGCGAGTGAACAGGATCCTGCAGGAAAAATCAGACCGGGCCACGGATTCTCGCGCGGGAGAACAATCGGGATCCGTCCCCGATTTCCGACCGAAGAAAAGCCTGTACCCGTTCCCGGGTTTCTAGTCTTCGAGGCAGGCCGAGATGGTGTCGCGGCAGCTCTCGTAGATGCAGCGCGGACATTCCCGCGTGAACGTCGTGGCGGTGTCGGTCTGGCAGATCCCGGCACACTGCTCCGCGCAGTCGGCACACGGGCATTCGATCATCGCGTCGTAGAGGATGCGCGAGGACTCACACAGATCCACTTCCTCTGCCGTGTGGAAGAACACCTCGCTGCAGGACGCGCAGGCCTGCTCGGTGGTGGTGGTCGAAGAATCGCAGGTGGGACAATCGAGCGTTACGTCCGCGCCCACCACGAACCAGAGACAACGCAGCGCATCGACGATGCTGACGCTGCCCGACCCGTTCGTGTCGCAGACACAGTCGCGGCAATCGGCAGAGCCGATGCTGGCGCGCGCGATGTAGATGCAGTCCCTCACGACAGGCTCACTCCCGTCGCTGACGGGTTGCGAGCAGGTCTGGGCGCTGGAGACAGCGGGAGCGAGGGCCAGGGCGGCTGCGATGAGGAGAGACCGCGAAAGACGGGACTTCGTGAGGATGGCGCGCATGGCCCGGATTCTGCTACGGCATCAAAGGTTGCGTCAAGCCTCGCGGCCCCTTTTCCGGAGCCGATCGCGCCCGATTGCGGCCGCGTCCGGGTGACGAAATCCAAGGATCCCGGCTGAGCGACGTCTTACCGATAGCGAAGCCCCGCGGCTCCAACCTGACAGGAGGAACACCCATGCTGGCCACTTCATCCGGACGAGTTCCCATCAACACCACGTACGAAGCCAACCAGCGCATCCGTGCGCACTTCCAACAGTGCGTCTCGTACTACGGTAACTTTCCCGAAGAGATCCCCGGACGCCTGAAGACCCTCGACCGCGAGTGGGACGTGGAGCGCGCGCTCGCGGCCATGTCTTCCGGTCTCACGCTGCTCGGCCTCGCGCTCGGAGCACGGGGGCAACGGCGTGCGCTCGCGCTCTCGACGATCGTGCAGGGCTTCTACATGCAGCACACGCTGCAGGGCTGGTGCCCGCCGCTTCCGGTCCTGCGCGGCCTCGGCTTCCGCACCGCGACCGAGATCGAGCGCGAGAAGTGCGCGCTGAAAGAGCTGCTGCGCGATCGCGATCCCGACGAGGTGCTGTCCCATCCGTCGAAGCTCGAGAAGCCGGCGACTGGCTGCTAGAATGCCGGCGTGTCCGAGACCTGGATCTTCGGCTACGGCTCCCTTCTCTGGAAGCAGGACTTTCCGTTCGACGAGGCGAGGCCGGCCTTCGTGCACGGGTGGGAACGCCGCTTCTGGCAGGGCTCCCCCGACCACCGCGGCGAGCCGGAAACTCCGGGACGCGTCGTAACGCTCGTCCGCTCGATCGGTGCCGTGTGCAGGGGCCTCGCGTTCCGCCTCCATCGTGACCATCGCGACCACGTACTCGAGCACCTCGACTTCCGGGAACGCGGCGGATACCGCCGCATCGAGACCGACCTCTACGTAGACGTTCGCGACACGGTTCCCGGCCTCATCTACCTGGCCGACGAGACCAACCCGCACTTCCTCGGCCCGGCCTGCGTGCAGACCATGGCCGCACAGATCCGCGTGGCGCGCGGCTCGAGCGGTCCGAACGTCGAGTACGTGCGCCGCCTTGCCGAATCCCTCCGCGAGCTCGGCGCCCACGATCCTCACGTCTTCGCTCTCGACGCGCATCTCGCGATCGCCTAGGTTCTTCGGAATCAAAGGAAACCGGCCGTGGATCCGAGCCTTTCCGGCCCGGACACCACGACCGGCTCACGAGGCGGAACGCGAGCCTGCCGGGGGGATAGGCAGGTCTCGCGTCCCTGGTCGCGCGCTAATCCACGCGCGACGTGACTGTCTCTACGTCAGCCTCAGCTGCACTCGTCGATCGTGCAGTCGTTGGCTCGTGCTTCCTTGCAGGCCCGGGGGCTCGACGCAGGTCCGACCTTGTCGGGACAGACGCCGATGGCTTCCTGGCAGAACTCCGCATCGTGACAGTTGCCGATGAAGTCCACGCAGCTCTGGGGAACAGCGTTGATGTCCGGACAGTCGTCCGCACCGCCGCCGCAGAGCTCGCCGCTCACGCTGCAATTGCCGAAGACGCACGTGCCTTCGATGACCTCGCCGCCGTTGTTGTAGCAGTCGAGCTGGCGGGTACAGGCGCCGAGCGTCGGGCCGTCGTCCCCGACATCCTCTCCGGCGCACAGCGCGTTGCACTCATCGAAGGAGACGTCGGTGTGACCGCCTACGGTTGCATCGCAATCCGCCGAGTTGCTGATCGCGCAGTTCAGCGCCGCTGCGAGAAGCTGGCGGTACAGTGACCGCTCCTTCACTCCGCGCGTGCTCACGCACAGACCCTCGAGCGCCGAGTCGAGACCCAGTCCATCGAGATACGGTGCGCCCGAATTGCTGGTCTCGGTGACGGTCTGGCCACAGACCTCGAGTCCGCCCACCGCGTCGAGCACGGCCTGCGTGACGTTGGGACCGTTCTTCTCGAAGCCGCCGTGTGTGCTCCAGAAGCCCGGGCTGCGGCAGATCCCCGCGTCGCACACACTCTCGTGGTTGCATCCGGTCTCCGGTGCACACAGGTCGGCGGTGCAATCGTTCTGGTCGTCGCAGGCAGAGTCGCTGGCGGTGGCGGTGCATCCGGCCGCTGCCTCGCTGCACGCGTCGAGCGTGCAGGCGATTCCGTCATCGCAAGCCCGCGCAGTCCCCGCGGTGCAACCCGCGGCGCTGTCACAACGCTCCACGCCGTTGCAGACGAGGTCGTCGTCGCAAAGAGCGTCGTTCGGCGCATGGACACAGCTGTTCGTCTCTTCGTCGCAGCTGTCGCCGGTGCACGCGAATGCGTCGCCGCAAGCCGGAGCGGTTCCGGCTACGCAACCCGTCTGGGCGTTGCAGGTTTCGACGCCGTTGCAGTAGAGATCGTCGGCGCAGGCCGCGTCGTTCGGCGCGTTCACGCAGCTGTCCGACGTATCGACTCAGCAGTCGCCGGAACAATAGAACCCGTCGCCGCAGACCGGAGCGGTTCCGGCATGGCATCCCGTCTGGGCGTTGCAGGTCTCTACGCCGTTACAATGGAGTCCGTCGGTGCAGGCGGCGTTGTTCGGTGTGTGAACGCAGCTGTCCGTTGCTTCGTCGCAACTGTCGCCGGTGCACGCGAGCGCGTCGCCGCAGGCCGGAGCCGTTCCGGCTACGCAACCCGTCTGGGCGTTGCACGTCTCGACGCCGTTACAATGGAGTCCGTCGGTACACGCCGCGTTG
>CAYYVZ010000223.1:0-8687 GCA_964475235.1 uncultured Myxococcales bacterium
AGCGTATCGATCATAGTGTTACCTACCAGCACCGCATGATCAGCGAGGCCTTCAACGAGTCCGAGGAAAAGAACGAGCTCGTCGACGCCGCCAGGAAGTACGTTGGCGCCGACCAGGCGGGCCGGATCCGCGACGGCTCGCTGCGCGACCGCATCGCGCAACTCACCATGGACAAGACCTGCCTCGAGCTGACGCTCAAGCGAACCAAGGAGGCGGCCAAGCTCGGCCAGCAGCCCGGTCCCGAGTCGTCCATCTTCAAGTACTACGCGACCGAGCTGAACAAGGACCGCACCTCGCTGCTCGTCGGCATCCTCGGTCCCCAGGCGCTCGGCTGGGAAGGCGAGGGCTTCGACGAGGCGGAGATCGACGCGACGCGCGCGTGGCTTCGGGCACGCGGCAACTCGATCGAAGGCGGGACGTCCGAAGTGCAGCTCAACATCATCGCCAAGCGCGTGCTCGGCCTTCCGGACTGACGGACCAACGCGGGAAAAGGTACCGGGTACCGATTCGCGCTTCGGCGCTTCACGAACCAACCGGCGTGCCGCGAGCGCGCCTCGAAACGACAGGAACGACGAACATGGCTCTCGTGCTCACCGAAGACCAGCAGATGCTCAAGACCTCCGCGGCCGACTTCGTGAAGAAGGAATCTCCCGTGACGCGCGTGCGACAGCTGCGCGACGGCGACGATCCGACCGGCTACTCTCCGAAGCTCTGGAACCGCATGGCCGAGCTCGGCTGGCCGGCCATCCTCATTCCCGAAGCGTACGGCGGGCTCGGCATGGGCTACGTCGAGATGGCCTGCGTGCTCGAAGAGTGCGGGCGCGGCCTCGTTCCCGAGCCTCTGCTCTCCACCGTGCTCCTCGGCGGCAACGCGGTGCTGCTCGGCGGCAGCGAGGCGCAGAAGCAGGAGCTCCTGCCGTCGGTCGCGGACGGTTCGCGCACGATGGCGCTGGCCTGGGAGGAGAGGGGAGCACGATACGATCGCACGCTCTGCCGCACGCGCGCCGAGAAGAAGGGCACCGGCTACGTGCTCAGCGGCGAGAAGACGCTGGTGGTGGACGGCGGAACCGCAGCGACGCTGGTCGTCGTCGCGCGCACGTCCGGCGGCGATGCCGACGCGGACGGCCTCTCGATGTTCGTGGTGGACCGCGGCGCGGCCGGCGTCACGGTGACGCCGCAGAAGACGATGCACATGCGCGCCTGCGCGATCGTGAAGCTGTCCGGGGTGGAAGTCCCCGCGTCGGCGCTGCTCGGCGCCGAAGGCAAGGCCGGTCCGGTGCTTGACGAGGTGCTCGACCGCGCGACCGCGGGCCTTTGCGCCGAGATGCTCGGCAACATGCGCGCGACGTTCGAGATGACGCTCGAGTACCTCAAGACCCGCAAGCAGTTCGGCGTCGTGATCGGCACCTTCCAGGCCCTCAAGCACCGTGCGGCCAAGGTCTACGTCGAGCTCGAGCTCGCGCGTTCGGCCGTGCTCGGCGCGGCGACGGCCATCGACCGCGGTGCGAAGGACGCGAAGGGCGCGAAGGATGTGAAAGCGCTGATATCGGTCGCCAAGGCGCGCTGCTCCGACGCGGCGGTGCTCACGGGTTACGAAGGCGTGCAAATGCACGGAGGCATCGGCATGACCGACGAGCACGACGTCGGCCTCTTTCTCAAGCGCCTGCGCGGCAACGAGATGACGTTCGGCGACGCCGCCTGGCACCGCGACCGCTTCGCCACCCTGCAAGGTTTCTAGGGGACGGGTACATCGGAAATCGGGGACGGATCCCGATTTGTCCAGGTTCGAGGGGGGCGCTCGGCGCTGGGGTGCTCGCAGCCCCTGCAGCACGTCGCTGACGATCCGGAAGCGGCGCCCGCGAGCACTCCAGTACCGACCGCCACGCATCGATCCCCGGAAATCGGGATCCGTCCCCGATTTCCAGGTTCAGTCCCCCACGTAGCCGAGGGCTTTCAGGCGCTCCTGGGTTTCGTCGTCGATCTCGATCGATGCGGTGCCGGCCGTCTGGATTTCCGTGTGTCGGTGCGTGTGCCAGCGGCGATCGAGCCACGTGGTCATCGCCTCGATCGCACTCGCCGTCTCGGCGGGATGCTCGGCGGCGCGGTTGTCGCTCTCGGCCGCGTCGGTCGCGAGGTCGTAGTACTCGAGGGAGCCGCGCTTCGGGTGGGTGATGCGGTTGAAGTGCTGGATCGTCTTCTCGACCGGCGTGCGGCGTGCGACCTGCAGGTTGAAGCCGCGCTTGTCGTAGAAATCCGAGTAGATCGCCTCGCGCGTCGACCGCTCGCCGCGCAGCCAGGCCGCCAGGCTCTCGCCCTCGACGTCCGAAGGCAGGTGGAATCCGGCTGCGTCGAGCAGGGTCGGAAAGACGTCGAGAAGGCTCACCTGCTCGTCGACGGTCTTGCCCCTGTGCTCGCCGCCGGGAAGGCGTAGCGCGAACGGGATGCGGAGCACCTCGTCGTAGACGGTGCGGTGGTGTCCCTTGTTGCCGTGTTCGAAGAACTCGTCGCCATGGTCCGACGTGATGAGGATAACGGTGTCGTCCCAGGCGCCGATCGCCTTCAGCTTGTCGAGGATGCGGCCGACGTGCTCGTCGGTGAAGCGGATCTCCCCGTCGTAGAGCGCGCGGATGTGGTCGAGGTCGCGCGGGTCCATCTTCGCATGCACGTCGTCGCGCTCGATGAAGAACTTCCCGTCCATCGTCCCGGTGTAGTCCGGGTCGAACATCTTGTCGTACGGCGCCGGCGGCACGAAGTCGTAATGGATGTCGAAGTAGTGAAGGAAGAGGAAGAACGGTTCGTTGCGCTTCTGCCGATCCAGCCATTCGAGCGCATTCTCGTTGATCGTCGGCGAGAGGATGGCCGCGCGCGCCTCGGCGCCCTTGCCCCACGACGCGCTGAAGTCGGTATACGTGTCCATCCCGCGCGCGTAGCCGTAGTGGCCGCCGACGTAGGGACCCGAGACGAACCCGGCCGTCGAGTATCCCGCTTCCTTGAAGATCTGCCCGAGTGTCGGAATCGCCGTGGAAAGAACGAGCGTGTCCACGACGACGCCGTGCGAAAGCTGCGAGCGCCCCGTGAACATCGTGAGATGGGTCGGAAGCGTCCACGACGAAGTCGAGATCGCGTTGCGGAAGAGCACGCCGTCTTTGGCGAAGCGGTCGAAGCTCGGCGAGGTGTCGCGCTTGTAGCCGTAGGCGCCGACGTGGTCGGCGCGCAGGCTGTCGAGCGAGATGAGCACGACGTTGCGCCTCGGCTTCGAGGGGTCGGGTGCGGCCGCCGTGTACGAAGGCGGCGGCGGAGCGGGGCGCTCCTGCGACGACGCCAACGCGGCGGCTCCGAATACGACGAGCAGACCGGCCATGGCGAGGGTGCGCGACCGTTCGAACGCAGGCGCCAGAACGTACGCGATGCCGAACGAGACGATCGAGACGCCCGTCGCGAGCAGCATCCCGTCGACGACGAGGCTGCGCGCACGATAGGCAAGGCGGCTCACGCGAAGCCCTTCGTCGAGGCCGAACGCCGGCAGGCACACGACGAAATGGACGAGCAGCGCGAGGAGGGCCCACGCCGCGAGATCGCTGCGCAGGGAACCCTTGCGCGAGCGGAAGGCGGCACAGAGCAGGCCGCCCACGCTGCCGGCGACGAGCGCGGTCACGAGCGTCGCCGGGACGAGCGGTGCGAGTGCCGTGATCTTGTCGGCAACGGAAAGGCCTGCGAAGCGGTCGGGCAGGGCCGGTGCCCAGCCGAGCAGGCCGTCCGCGAACCAGCGGATCTTCGCGAGGAAGTCGTAGGCCTGGTTCGGGAAGAACGCGTAAGCCGCGAGCGTCTGCCCGCGCCAGAGCACGAGGAGGGTCGCGATCTCGACGATCCACGTGACGGCGGCGAGCAGGAGGACGGCGCCGAGACAACGGAAGAAGAGGGCGGCGCGGGAAGGCATGCAGGGCGGTCCTTCAGCGGGCGGCCGCGTATTCGCGGGCGCTGCGGCGATAGATCGAGATCTCGGGATTGAGACTCTGGATGAGCGGCCGATCGATCCAGGGATCGACGACGAAGAAGGCGGCGCGCTCGTAGCCGAGCTCACCGCGTTCGAGGCGCGTGAGGAAGTCCCGGTTGGCGTCGCGCGAGAAGTTCATGACCCCGCCGGTCACACTGCGCTGGGCCGGGCTGTAGCCCTCGGCCGCTTCGGCGTCTTCCTGCCAGTCCTGTTTGTAGCGCACGGTGATTCCGGAAAGTCCGCTCGACGAAAGCACGACGAGGTCGGGGCTCCGCTTCTCGAAGGCGTCCGCCCCGCGATCCTCGAACGGCACTTCGACCACAGAGAGCCCTTCGGCGAAGCGCGGAAGATACGTGCGTCGCTGGTAGATTTCCACGCTGGCCGGCTCTTTCGCGGCGACGCGCAGCCAGCGCTCGGCGGCGTAGCGCCCGTCGCCCGTCATCATGCGGTTCACGTCCCAGCCGTAGGCGAACACGTAGAGGGCGGCGGCCGAAGCCATCGCGATGCGAAGCGATCGGGCACGGCCCTCGCGCACGATCTCCGCGAGCGCGACGCCGGCAACCATGCAGAACACCACCGTGATCGGCAGCAGGTAGCGAAGGCTGAGCGACAGCATCGCCCGCACGCTCACGAGGTAGTAGGCGAGGGCGACGGCCAGAAGCAGAAGCGCCCAGGCCGGACGACGGCGCAGCACGACGAGCCAGCCGGCGATCGAGAGCGCGAGCGTCACCAGGCCGAGGCTCGAAGCGAGCCGCGTCGCGGCGACCTGGAGCTGGGCCCACTCGACGCCGGCACCGCGGCTGCCGCCGAGGTCGATGGGGAAGTAATAGGGCGCGTACTGCAGCGCTACCTCGCGCGGAAGCGTCTGCGTGAGAAAGCCGACGCGGCGCTCGAACCCGAGCGGGTTCCAGATCACGTTGTTGGCGACGACCATGGCGGCCATGAAGACGGCTGCCGCGATCAGGCCGCCGCGGATCCACCCGGAGGCGGGCCTTCGAAGCGCGATCGACGCGCCGACGATCGCGAGCGGCATCCCGGCGAGCGCGCCTGCGACGAGCTCCTTGGTCGACACGGAAAGGGCCGCGCCGAGGCCGAGCAGGCACCACCATGCGGCGCGCGAATCGCCCTCGACGATTCGCACGGCACCGAGAAGCGCGACGAGCATCCAGAAAAGATAGGGGACTTCGACGTTGGTGGTCTGCGAATAGAAGACCATCGGGTACGCCATCGCCGTGACGAACGCGGCGCCGAGCGCGGCGGCTCGGCCGAAGCTTCTCACCACGCACGCATAGACGAGAACCACCGAGCCGGCGCCCATCGCGGCGCTCGCGAAACGCCCGATCACGGCCAGCACCGTCAGCGATCCGATGGGATCCCGAAGGCCGAAGGGGTAGTCCGACACGAGCCCCGCGAGCCCGCCCGTCATCTTCAGCCACAGCAGATACGGGGCGTACAGCGCGCAGAGCAGGAATGCGTGGAATGGAGGGTATTTGAACCAGAACCAGCCGCTGTTCCAGCCGTGGCCGGCAAAGTTGTGATACGCGACCGCGAGCGGCGCACTCGGCTTGATCGCGTCGGCGGCCCAGGTTTCGTCACCGGCCGGAAGGCCCCATCCGATCGCGCGCGTGTAGACGAACAGCGCGAAGAAGAAGACGAGCGCCGGCGCGGCGGTCTCCAGCGGATCGCGTCGCCCGACCTCGCGCAGCTCGTTCACGACGTCCGAAGCGCGGTGAGGATGTCGCGCGTCGCGCGCGAGCGATTGAGCGTGTAGAAGTGCACGCCCGGCGCGCCGCGGCCGAGTAGCTCGCGGCACTGGCGGATGGCGTAGTCGATGCTCAGCGATTCGACCTTCGCGGGATCGTCACGGTGCGGCTCGAGGATGCGATGGAGGTTGTCGGGAATCGTCGCACCGCAGCGACGCGTGAACCGTTCGATCTGGGACAGGTCGGTGATCGGCATGATGCCCGCCACGATCGGAACCGTGATGCCGGCATCGCGAGCACGTCGCACGAAGTCGAAGTACACCTCGTTGTCGAAGAAGAGCTGCGTGATCAGGAATTCGGCGCCGGCGTCCACCTTCTCGCGCAGGTGGCGCACGTCCTCGTCCATGGACGACGACTCGAGGTGCTTCTCGGGGTAGCAGGCGGCAGCGACGCAGAACGGCCGGTTCTGCGATCGAATCAGCGCAACGAGCTGCGTGGCGTAGGAGAGGCCCTCGGGATGCGGCGAGAACCCGTCTTCGCCCATCGGCGGGTCGCCGCGCAGCGCGATCACGTTGGAGATGCCGGCTGCTTCGAGGCGGTCGAGCACCGACGAGAGCTCGTCCTTCGAGGCACCGACGCACGTCAGATGGGCCATCGCCTCGATGCCGAGCTCGTTCTTGATGTGACCGACGAGCTCGACCGTGCGGTCGCGCGTCGTACCGCCGGCTCCGTACGTGACCGACACGAAGTCGGGCTCGAGCGGACGCAGCTCGGCGAGAGTCTTCACGAGGGCGCGGTCGCCGGCCTCGGTCTTCGGCGGGAAGAACTCGAAGGAGAATACCGGCTTGCCCCGCCCCAGCAGGGAAGCGATGCGCATGAGGTACGTCCGGGCCTCAGCCCTTCCTCTTGATCGATTCGATGACGACGTCCTCGGTCGGACGATCCTGGAAGACGCCCGGTCCCTTGCCGCCCTTCGGCGAGGACGCGATGGCATCGACGACGTCCATGCCGGACGTGACCTTGCCGAAGACGCAGTAGCCGTAGCCCTGCGGAGTCTCGTTCTTGAAGTCGAGGAAAGCGTTGTCGGCGTGGTTGATGAAGAACTGCGACGTCGCCGAGTCCACGACCGCCGTGCGGGCCATGGCAAGAGTGCCGCGCGTGTTCTTGAGACCGTTGCTGGCCTCGTTCTTGACCGGAGGCTTGGTGGGCTTTTGCTGTCCGTCCGGCGTGAAACCGCCGCCCTGGACCATGAAGTCCTTGATGATGCGATGGAAGATCGTGCCGTCGTAGTGGCCGGCGTCCACGTAGTCGAGGAAGTTCTTGACGCTCAGCGGAGCCTTGTCGGGGAAGAGCTCGACCTCGATCGCGCCCTTGTTCGTCTTGATGACGACGACGGGGCCGGTCGCCGCGGATTCGCCGGCCTTGGGAGCGCCGGCCTTCTCGGGACCTTTCGAGCAGCCCTGGAGCGAGGCGACGGAGAGGGTCGCGAGCAGGGCCGACAAGGCGAGGACGGGGAGACGGCGTCGAGGGGAAGTCGAAACGAAAAGGGACATCGGTGTGCTCCTGGGCTGGGCCTGCGGGGATTGGCGCGGAGGGCGGTCGCGATGCGCCGCTCGTCGCACGACGAACGGCACGAATAACACGGCAGGAATGGCCGCGAAAGCTTCGACCTGCGGCGAGAGACGACGACCGGCCCGTTACAGACGACGCAGCTTGCGGATGAGGCTGCCGAGCCTCCACAGGTCGGACAGCCCGCCGCCCGTGAGGCTCCCGCCGATGTTCGAAACGATGATGTGGCGGGCGCCCGCGGCGACGAGCGGCGCGATTTCGTCGCGGATCTGCTCCGGGGTCCCGGCATAGAGCGACGCCAGCAGCAGCTCGGGAGTCATGCCGCGCGCGGCCGCATCGATGTCGGCCTCGGTAAGGCGCGGCGGGACAATGTCGTAGAAGCCGCCGAACCCTGCTCCGAGCGGATGGGTCTTGCCCTGGGCCTGCCAGGCGGCGTCGGGGGCGAGCAGGGTCATGGCCGCGCCGAGGCGGCTCCTCATGGCGAGATCGATCACCTGGTCGCGGCTCTCGCCGAGGGCGACGAGGATCATCTGGCAGGGCACGAAATGATCCATCGAGCGGCCGGCGGCGTTGCCCGCATCGAGAATGGTGCGCAGGCGAGCGGCGTACTCGGCCGGGGTGAGTCGAAGCGTCGGAAGCCACCCGTCGCCGAAGCGCCCCGTGAGCCCGAGCATGCGAGGCGCGTGCGCCGCGATCCAGATTCGCGGCGGCTTTCCCTTGTAGAGCGGCAGGTCGAACACCGCATCGCGAAGCGTCCAGAACTTCCCGTCGAAGCTGACCGGCGTGCCGCCGCTCGCCCACAGCAGCCGGATGATCGTGAGCGCCTCTTCGAGACGCGCCACCTGCTTTCCCCACGGCAGGCCGTAGGGCTCGACGTTCTCGCGCTCTCCGTTGCCGATCCCGAGGATGGCGTGGCCCTGCGAGATGTGGTCGAGCGTGGCGAACGACTGCGCGAGCTCCATCGGATGATGCCGGAACGCTTCGGTCACCGCCGTCCCGAGGTCCACCCCGCGCATGCGGCTGGCCGTGACGGCAAGGATCTGCATCGGATCGAAGAATGCGTCGGGCGAGTGGACGACTTTCGCCGCGGGGGTGACCTCGGGCTTCCAGACGAGGCGCGAGGGAATGAAGCCCATGTAGTGGTCGGGGAGCCATAGCGACTCGGCTCCCATGAGCCTGGCGATGCGAAGTCCCGCGTTCGTGAGCCAGAGCGGATGCAGGCACGCATCCTGGTAACCGACGGTAATACGTCCCATTACGATCCTTGCTCGAAGTCCCGTTCTTCACTGCTTGTCCCACGCAGCCGGCGGGGATGCAACGCCCGCGAAAGCCGAAAATCAGCGGAAAAGAGCGTGTTCCGCTCTTTGACACCGGGCCGGACCAACCGTAGAGGTCGGCGCTCCGCTGCACAGCGCAGCGGT
>CAYYVZ010000224.1:0-8580 GCA_964475235.1 uncultured Myxococcales bacterium
GCCACCGGCCTGCGCTCGAGGACGAGGTGCCGCTGACCTCCGACGGACACCGAGGGGAAGAAGTGGCTCGCGAGATAGTCGGTAAGGACCGGCGCGAACGACAGCATCCCTTCCCAGTCTGCGAAGAAGTTCTCGAAGTCGGCGAGGACCACGCGCGCACCGGATTCCTCGATCTGCGCTGCCGCGGACGCGCCCTTGTCGAAGCCGATGTGGACCGAGTAGTAGTTGTAGTATCGGCTCGGCATCGAGCGCTCGGCCAGGAACGGGATCATGGAAAGCGCCGCGATCGCGTAGACCGGCTCGTTGTCGGCCGTGAGACGGCGCAGCACGGCCACTTCGTGATTGATGCGCTCGGCTTCGAGCTCGGTGACGAGGACTCCCCCGCGTGCCTGCGCCACGGGGAAGGCAAACAGCTTGCGGATGTCGTTCATCCACGCCGCCGCGATCAGCGCGTAACCGGCGAAGACGGCCGCAGCAGAAGCTGCCGCCGCGGTGCGCAGGAGCTGCGATCGCTGGAATCCCGAGCCGAAGCAGACGGCGGCAGCCGCCGCCGCGAGACAGAGCACCGGCTGATACACGTTGATCAGGTGATTGAGGTCCGCGCGCGGAAACACGCCGAGGAAGTACACGAGCGAGAAGACCGCGACGGCCGTCAGGGCCCGGTCGGCCCGGGTCGGATTCGCGCGACGCAGCCAGGCCCGTCCGAGCACGCCCGCGAACAGCGCCGGGGGAATCCAGTACAGCCCCCAGTGAAACAGGTTGATCAGCCATACCGCCCACGACGGCCAGCGAGTCTGAAGGTCGGTGTGCGCCATCGCCACGGAGCGGTAGATGTAGCCCCCCGCAACATTGAGATGCTCGAACGAGCCGAAGTCGCCGAGCGGCAGGTAGGGAATGCTGTGCGCGTTCGCGAAACCGCTGAACGGCCTCAGGACGAGCGAATCGAACGCAGCGGCCCCGGCATCTGCCTGGACGAGCACGGCGAGCAGCGGGGCAACGGGAACGAGAAGCCCTGCGAAGACCGGAACGCCGGCGCGAACGACGCCGGCTGCAACGCTGCGCCATGACTGCGACGGCTCGCGCTGCATAGCGAGGTCCACGGCCACGACGAGACCGCAGCCCACCGACGCGTAGAGCCCGTAGTTCTGCTTGAAGACGGCGCTGAGCCCGCACGCCACGCCGCACGCCAGCAGCCACGCAACGCTGCGAGTGCGGGTCCAGGCAAGCACCGCTGCGAGCGCGCAGAGCGCGAACAGCGTCGCCGACGGCGAGTAGAACGCGAACGACCACGCCGGAAAGGCCCACATCGAGAAGATCGCGACGAGCAGCGGCGCCAGGTCGGCCCATCGCGGCCCTCCGACCTCGGAGACGATGCGGCGCGAGACGAGCATGGTGGCGAGCAGGAAGGCTGCCGCGACCCAGCGGCTGACCAGCAGACCGGGGCCGGTAAACGAGAACACGGTCTCGAGCAGGTACCAGATGCCCGGCGTGACGAACATGTCCATGTCGCGGTAAGGAACCTTGCCGTCGAGCATGGCGGTGACCTGCATCATCAGGCACCCTTCGTCGCCGAGCTGGATGGAGCGCTTCGAAAGCTCGATGCAGTAGACGACCGCGACGACCCAGAAGACCGCCCGGCCGAGCATCCAGCCGGCATCGAGCCAGCGTGAGCGCGACGCGCCGGTCACGCCTGATCCTCGAGCCGGACCGGCATCACTGATCCTTGCGTCGCTGGAGGAAACGCCAGGTCGCACCGTCCGCCGATACCGATCCGGTCTCCACGAAATGCGCCGTCATGTACGCATGCAGAAGGGGAAAGAGTTCCTCGAACGAGGAAAACTGGATGTACATTGCCGGGTTGAACACCATGCACGCGACGCCGGTGCGATCGATGGTCTCTACGATCACTTTGTCGCGAACGTCACCGGGAATGATCAGGTCGTACGGAGTCGGGTTGTGCCGCGCGCTGCTCACATAAAGGAGCGGCATGTCCGGAGCAACCAGAACCGGATCGCCTTCCGCCGCGCAGCCGCGAAGGAAATCGTCGGCGGCCGAGTACAGTTTCGCGTCCTTCGCGGAAAGGTGGAGGGACATCGCCGGGATCGTGCTCTCGTGCGAGTAGGAGCGATGGACGTCGAGGGCGACAGCGGCAGAGACGGCGGCAATCGGCGCCAATCCGAGCAGGCCGCCCACAGCGACGCCGAGCCGGATGCCGCGATGGCGAATCGCTTCCGATGCGGCGGACCACGCGGCGACGAGCACCACGAGCAGCGGCGGATACACCGAAGCAAGGTGAGACCAGATGGCCGACGGAAAAATGCCGAGGTACATCAGGCCCGCGAAAGGAACGGCCAGCCGAGCCGCGACGCGCTCCTGCGGGTTGCCGCGAATCCCGAAGCGCCACGCGACGACCGGAAGCAGCGCAAGGGCGAAGGCCGCGCTTCCGTACCCGAGGCGTGTCGCCAGCGAGAGCGTGCCGGCGTTCGCCCAGCCATGTCCGTGGAACATGGCCCCGAACAACCCGCCGGGTCCGTAGAAGAAAAGGAACTTGCCGTCACCGGCCGGATGCGCGCCGAACACGGGCGGAAAGGGCTGATCGAACGCCTCCATCTGGCTCTTGAAGAGCGTGAGCACCGTCGCTTCGAAAAAGGCCGGCCACGCACCCGACGCGGCCAGCACGGCACCCGCGACGAGCGCAACGGCGAGACCGCCCGAAACAGGACACAGGAACGCAAAGCCGAGGGAACGCCGTGCGAGCGCGCCTTCGCTTCGCGCCCAGAACACGGCGATGCCCGCCGCCAGAAGGGCGAACGCTCCGTAGTTCTGCTTGCTCACGACGCTGCACGCGAGCAACACGCCGGCAAAGACTCCCCACCACGGGCTTCCCGTCGCGACGAATCGCCTCGCGGCGAGCATCGCGGCGATGGCCGCGAGCATGGAGAGCGCCGAGTACGAGAGCAGCACGAAGACCGGAAAGCTGAGCGCCGCGAGTGCGAGGTATCCGAGCGGAGCTGCCCAGGCGGCGGGCCCGGGAGCGAGCGGCCGCACGAGTAGAAACAGGCCGGTCGCCGTCAGCGCGTTCACGAGGAGCTGGGCGATCCGGAGGGCCAGCACGTCCACGCCGAAGACGGCGAAGATGCTCGCCGCGAGCCAGTACACGCCCGGGAAGATGCCCGTGTAGATATCGCGGTAGAGGACGTCACCCTCGAGCATGCGCGCGGCGATGGCCGCGAGCTGACCTTCGTCGAGCGAAACGAAGGAGCGGTCGAACGTCGGGAGCTGCAGGGCCACGCTCACCACGAACACGAGAGCGGTCAGCCCCTGCGAGGAGAATCGGGAACGGATCGACGTCATGGTGCAATACGGGCCGGTTGCCGGTCGGCGATGGAGCCCTGGCGGCAGTCGCTTCCCTGCCGCGCCAAGACCGTCGCAATTCGCGAGCTACTGCAAGTAGCCGAGAGAGCGGAGCTTCTGTTCCTGGTCCGGGGCGAGCTGCACGTCTTCCGACTGGACGGCTTTTCCCTGCAGCCGCGCTTCGCGGGCCTTCGTCGCGACCTCCTCGTAACCGTCGAGGATCGAGCGGAGCTCCGCGAAATCGGCCGCGCGCCTGTCGGCCAGGTTCTCCTTCTCGCCCGGATCGGCCGCGAGATCGTACGCCTCGTAGCGGGGCCCGTCCGCCGTCTGGTAGCGCGCGAGCTTGAGCGCGCCGCGGCGAGCGACGAATCCGGGCGGGGTGAACGGCTGGAGGTTGCCTTCCGCGTCCTTCGCGTACGTTCCCCACGACTCCGCGAAGACCACGCGATCCGGATGCGCGGTGGCGGTACCCGCCATGTTGGCCGCCAGGCTCTTGCCGCGATGCAGTCCGGGCATCGGCACCCCGAGCATCTCGAGAATCGTCGGAGCGATGTCCACGTGCGAGACGACGTCGGTCACCCGCTGCGACGCTTTCACGCCCGGGCCCTTCATCAGCAACGGAACGTGGAGCACCTCTTCGTGCGCGTAGTTGCTGTGCTGGATCCAGCCGTGCTCGCCGAACGCCTCTCCGTGATCGGACACGACGATCACCAGCGTCCGTTCGGCAATGCCGGCAGCCTCGAGCCCCTTCATCAGCAGGTCGAGCTGGTCGTCTACCAGACGGATCTCGCGATCGTACGCGAGCTTCTGCTGCGCGAGCGCCGGCGGGATGCCCGCATCCTCGGCCAGTGGAGCTCCGTCGATCTTGTCGACGTAGGCAGCAGGGGGCGCGTACGGATCGTGGACCTGGAACGTATGCAGGAAGAGGAAGAAGGGCTTGTCGCGATTGGCGGAGATCCATTCGCGTCCGAGCCCGAACGTATGCTGCACGCGGCCGACCGGGATGCTGAAATCCGGGCTGCGATCCTCCGCGAACGTGTCGAAGCCCTCGCCGAAGCCGAGCTGGATGCTGAGCCAGCCGTCCTCGGTGAACGCAGCCGTCTCCATCCCGGCGGCCCTGATACGCGACGCGATCGGCACGATGTCCGGGTCGACCATCTTGAGACCGTTGGTGACGCCGTGCTCCAGCGGAAAGAGCCCGGTGAACATCGTCATGTGCGACGGCGGAGTGGCGGTGGCCATCGACATGCAGCTCTCGAACACGGTGCCGCCGTCGCCGAACCATTCCTTCATCTTCGGAGTGGTGTCGCGGGCGTAGCCGTACACGCTCATGTGACCGGCAGCCATCGTATCGAGGGAGAGGAGGATGACGTTGGTCGCCACGCCGGGTGCCTTGCCCTCCCGCGGGGCATAAACGGTAGGATTCCCCCACAGCGGAAAGACCCGCGAGGTCGGCCCCTCGTTCTCGCTTTGCGAAACGAACTCGAAGCTGACGTCGCGGCCGGCGAACGTCGCGAGGTCGGCCTTCACCGTCCTCCACGGAACGTCCCCCTGTCCGAACAGCGAGTCGAACTTCTCCGTGAAGATGGGGCGGCAGCTCTCGCCCTCGCAAGCGTTGATCGTGAAGCTCACGGAAGTCGCGCTGTTCGCGGGATTGAGCACCCCGATGGCCGACTCGAGCCTGGCTTCCGCCGGAATGCGCACGACTGGTGTGCGCGTGCGTGCAAGCTTCGGCCAGTTGAGCGCGAGACCGAACAGGCTCACGTCCGCCTTCCTGCCGCGCGCCTCCTCCGGCAGCGTGAACTTCATATGAACGCTCTTGAAGGGCTTTCCCGGGCCCGGCGGTTCCGCCTTGACCGTGAACGGCGAGACGCCCGGCAACACGGCGGGAAGCTTCACCAGCGGCATCACGAGAATTTCGTCGGAGGCTCCGAGCACCGGAGGAACGGGCCGGACGGCGTCGACCACTCCGTCGGCGGGGACCTCGTATTTCGGGGCCCAGGTGATCATCGCGTAAGGAGGGGTCGTGAGCGCGGCGCGGCTGTCGTTCGCGATCGAGGCGATGTTGGACTCGAGGACCTGGAACGCGGGTGCATCCGATTTGGGAGGCACCGGAATGTTGGACCACGTCCGCGAGAGGGAGTCGGGATCGGTGAACCGATGAACGGCCTGGAAGACCTGCGGCTCGCGGCTGCACCCGCCGACAAGCAGGGCGCCAAAGGCCAGGATCGAAAGGGCACCCCGACGTCTCGAGTCCGGAGGACCGATTGGACCGGGCATGCGCGAGATCCTGAAAGGCGAACATCAAAAAAGCAAGACGAAACCTGCTCTTCGATGCAGGGCTGCGAGACGAGAGCCTCCGTCGTGCGCCGCGGCGGACCTCGCATCGACGCGGATGCGCGAGCTTGACTCGGAGGTATCGGTCCCGTACTCGCGCCGATCACCATCATGCCGAAGCGCGCGTTCATCACCGGGACCACCGGCCAGGACGGTTCCTACCTGGCGGACCTGCTGCTCGAGAAGGGCTACGAGGTTCATGGGCTGGTGCGCCGCACGAGCGTGATCGCACGGCCGCGCCTCGATCATCTCCAGCACGCGGATCATCCGGCGGCAGGCCGTTTCTTCCTGCACTACGGCGACATCACCGACGGGCTGCGGCTGCGGGATCTCCTCGACGAGATCGCGCCGGAAGAAGTCTACAACCTCGCCGCACAGTCCCATGTGCGCGTCTCGTTCGACGAGCCCGCCTTCAGCGTGGAAGT
The DNA here is from genome assembly GCA_964475235.1 of uncultured Myxococcales bacterium. Taxonomy (GTDB): domain Bacteria; phylum Desulfobacterota; class Binatia; order UBA1149; family CAITLU01; genus DATNBU01. Next base: position 6,117 of record CAYYVZ010000224.1, read on the forward strand.
GGACGCCGTCGGCGCGATGAACGTGCTCGAGGCCGTGCGCCGCATGAAGAAGCCCGCGCGCTTCTACCAGGCCTCCTCGAGCGAGATGTTCGGGAAGGTCCACGCGGTTCCCCAGCGCGAGGACACGCCGTTTCACCCGCGCAGCCCCTACGCGTGCGCGAAGGTCTTCGCCCACTACCAGACCCAGAACTACCGCGAGGCCTACGGCCTGTTCGCGTGCAGCGGCATCCTCTTCAACCACGAGTCGCCGCGACGCGGCGAGAGCTTCGTGACGCGCAAGATCACGCTCGCGGCCGCACGCATCAAGCTCGGCCTGCAGGACAAGCTTCACCTCGGCAATCTCGACGCCAAGCGCGACTGGGGCTTCGCTCCAGACTACGTCGAAGCCATGTGGCGCATGCTTCAGCAGGACGAGCCCGACGACTTCGTCATCGCGACGGGCGAGACGCACTCGGTGCGCGACTTTCTCGAAGAGACGTTCGCGTACCTCGACCTCGACTGGAAGCGGCACGTCGAGATCGATCCGAGGCTCGGGCGGCCGTCGGAAGTGGACCTGCTTCTCGGGGACAGCAGCAAGGCGCAGCGCGTGCTCGGCTGGAAGCCGGGCACCACTTTTGCGGCACTCGCCAGGATCATGATCGACGCCGACCTCGCGCTGGTCCGCGCCGAGTCCGGTAAAGCCTGACTCCCGCGCCGGCGCTCGCCGGCCGCCGGGAACCTGCCATGTCCGACGCTACCGGCACGCGCAAGAACCTGGAGATCGAGGTGCTTCGCGGCGTCGCCGTGCTGCTCGCGATCGCCACCCACCTGCCGGTCCTGCTGCCCTACCACAAGGACGCCCTGGGCCAGGTCTACCTCACGCAGATCATGCCGGCGTCCGGGGTCGACCTGTTCTTCGGCATCTCGGGCTTCGTCGTCAGCAAGTCCTTCCTCGAGTTCTTCGATCGCCTCGCGGGGCAGGGACGCTTCCTGCTCGCGTTCCAGACGTTCTGGATTCGACGCGCGTGCCGGCTTCTGCCGACGTCGTGGCTGTGGGTCTGGATCGTCTTCTTCCTCTCGATCGGGTTCAACACGACCGGACTCTTCGCCACGCCGTGGGACAGCCTGCGCAGCTTCCTCGTCGTCGTCACGATGTCCGGCAACATCGCGAACCAGTTCGGGCCGATGCTCTACCCGAACGACGTCTACTGGAGCCTGGCCCTCGAGGAGCAGTTCTACCTTGCCTTCCCGTTCTTTCTGCTGGCAGTGTCGGCGCCGTGGAGATGGCGCGTCCTGCTCGTGGCGATCGGCGTGCAGTTCTTCCTCGACCGCAACTACAACATCGTCTTCACGCATCCGCTCGCCGCATTCCTGTGGTCCACCCGCCTCGATTCGCTGATGTGGGGAGTCGTGATCTTCCTGTTCTCGCGCACCGAGTACTACCGGCGCGTGGAGCCCGCCTTCCTCGCCCGTATTCCACTGCTGCGCTCGCTCGTCAGCGTGGCGCTCCTCTACCTTCTCATTGCCCTGCCGGTGAAGTTCCTCCACTGGCCGGTCACGATGGGGCTCGTCGCCCTCACGACCGCGGCGCTGGTCTTCCTTGCGAGCTACGACCGCGGCTACTCCGAGCCGATCCCGCCGCTCTCGCGTTTCCTGGCGTGGGTGGGAGCGCGCTCGTACGCCGTCTACATCATCCACATGACCGCGTACCGGATGACCGTCGAGGGCTGGACCCGCTACTCCCTCGAACGCGGTGCGCCGCTGTCGGCTTCCGACACGCTGCCCATGCTGCTCACGGCGACGGTCCTGCTGTTCGGATTCGCGGAGCTCAACTATCGCTTCGTGGAGGCGCCGCTCCGCGACAAAGGGAAGCGAATCGCCGAGGCGAGGCTTGCCCGCGCGAACGTGCCGGCGTGATGAGTCGAGCCGGCTGACCACGATGGCACGGGGAACCACACCGCCGGTGCCGCGCCGCTGCAGGAACGCCCTGCTGTCGCTCCCGGCATGCGCGCTGCTGCTCGCCGCCTGCGACGAGCACGCCTCGCCCCGAAGCGGCGCGGCTCCTGCCGGGGTTCGCGTCGAAAGCGCCGCTCCGGGCAAGCGGCCGGACGTGTTCGTGCTGCTGCTCGATGCGCTCCGCTTCGACGGCATGCGCCCCTTCCGACCCGACTCGCACGTCGGCGCGAGCATGACCGCGCTGGCCCGCGACTCCGTGCTTCTCGAGACTCTCCATTCGTCTTCGTCGTGGACGAGGCCCGCCGTCGCGACGCTCTTCACGGGCCTGCGCGCCGACCGCCATCGCGTCGCGGATCGCGGCGACGTGCTCACCGACGAAGCCGTCACGCTCGCCGAGCTGCTGAAGAAGGAAGGATATTCCACCTCCGCGTGGTCCACGAACCCCAACGTGCTGCCGATCTGGGGCCTCGCGCAGGGCTTCGACGAGTTCGTCGACCAGGAGAGCAGCGAGTGGGAGGGCTACAAGACC
>CAYYVZ010000225.1:0-8567 GCA_964475235.1 uncultured Myxococcales bacterium
GGCGTGAGTCTCGTCGGCCACGACCTCAAATCCCTCTGCCGCGAATTCGGCGCCAGGCCCGGCGACGACGGCTTCGACGTCGGCGTCGCTTCCTATCTCTGCGATCCGGAAGCGGGCGATCATTCGCGCCAGGATGTCTGCCAGCGCTTCCTCGCCGAGGAAGCCGTCGAGCGCGCGAGCTCGAAAGACGCGCTCTCGCAGATTCGCCGCGCCGCCGAGATACTCGGCGGCCAGCTCGTCGGCCGCGAGCTCGCGACGCTCTACCGCCAGCTCGAGCATCCACTCATCGCGATCCTCGGCGCGATCGAAGCCCACGGCGTGCTGATCGATCGCGAGGCCCTCGGCAAGATCTCGGTGGACCTCGAGCGGCGCATGGCGGTCCTGGTCGAGAAGGTCTACGAAGCGGCGGGAGCGCCGTTCAACATCCTGTCGCCCGTCCAGCTTCGCGACATACTCTTTACGCGGCTCGCCCTGCCGACCAAGGGCCTCAAGAAGACAAAGACCGGGATCTCGACCGACAGCGACGTCCTCGAAGCGCTGGCGCCCCTGCACCCGCTGCCGGCCCTCGTCCTCGAGTACCGGCTGATGGCCAAGCTGAAATCGACTTACGTCGACGCGCTGCCACGGCTGGCCGACGAGGGCGGGCGTATCCATACGCGCCTCCGCCAGACCGTGGCCGCCACGGGCCGGCTGTCGTCGAGCGACCCCAACCTTCAGAACATCCCGATCCGCACCGAAGAAGGAGCGAAAATCCGGTCAACCTTCGTGGCGGCCCCGGGCGCGATGCTGGTTTCGGCCGATTACAACCAGATCGAACTCCGGGTGCTCGCCCACCTCTCGGCCGACGAGAATCTGATCGAGGCGTTCCGGTCGGGCCAGGACATCCATTCCGCCACTTCGGCGGACATGTTCGAGATCCCGGTGGCGCAGGTGACCCCCGCCATGAGGCGGGAGGCCAAGGTCGTCAACTACGGAATCATCTATGGTATGGGCCCCCAGCGCCTGTCGCGGGAGCTCGGGATCAGCCTCCCGAAGGCCCAGGAATACATAAAGCGATACTTCGAGAAATTCCCCAAAGTGCGCGGTTTTTACGCCTCGCAGTTGGAGCATGCGCGCGAGAAGGGGTACGTCGGAACACTCATGGGACGGCGCCGCTACCTGCCCGACATTCTCTCGGACCACGGCGGCCTGAGGCAGCTCGCCGAGCGCGTCGCGACCAACACGCCGATCCAGGGCAGCGCCGCCGACATCATCAAGAAAGCGATGGTCGATCTGGACGGCGCCCTGCGTGATGCAGGTCTCAGGTCGAAGCTGGTTTTGCAGATTCACGACGAGTTGTTACTCGAAGCGCCCACCGCCGAAGTCGAAGAGGTGTCTGCGCTGGTCGTCCGTGTCATGGAGAACGCGGCCAGCCTCCTCGTTCCGATCGTCGTGGACGTCGGCTCGGGCCGGAACTGGGCCGAGGCCCACTGACCTGAAACTTCGCGGATTTCGAAGCGGCTTCGGCCCTTTCCTCTCCGAATAACGGACCCACTCTACCGTCTATGGCCCAGGATCATGGTGACAGGCGGTCCGAACCTCCCGACAGCGAGCTCGTCGCCCAGGCCCAGGCTGGGGACCGAGACGCTGTTCAGACTCTGCTCGAGCGCTACGAGCGCCGACTCCTCGCCGTCATCGTCGGTATGGTCCGCAACCCCGAAGACGCCAAGGAGATCCTTCAAGAGACCTTCGTCCGCGCCTTCCGAAGCCTCGAAGGCTTCAAAGGGGAGTCGTCTTTTTACACCTGGATCTACCGGATCGCGATGAACCTCGCCATTGACCACCAGCGCCGCGGCGGCAAACGACCTCTCGTCGAATTCGACGAGACGATCGGCGTCAAGGAAGATGCAGTGGGCGAAGGTTCGGCAGTTCTCGGTATCGATCCCTTCAAGAGCGTGCGCAGCCGCGAGCTCGGCAGGAAGATTTTCGAGGCGATCGAAAGTTTGACCCCCGATCACCGGGCGGTCATACTCCTGCGCGAAATCGACGGCCTCTCCTACGAAGAAATCAGCGAAGTTCTGGATTGTTCACTCGGAACCGTGATGAGTCGCCTGCACTACGCACGCAAGAAGCTTCAATCCCGCCTACAGGAGATGCTCTAACCGTGTCGTCGCATTCGGGAAATCCCTCGGAAATGACCTGCGCCGAATTCGAAGCGTGCTTCGACCAGTACGTCGACGAAACGCTCGATGCGGCGATGATGAATTCCTGCTCGTGTCACATCTCCAAATGTCGCCCCTGCGACAAAGAGGTGACGCGCTGGCAGCAGACAAGAATCCTTCTTTCGACGGCCGTGGCAGATCTCTCCACGGCCGTTGACGTTTCGAGCGTACGAGGCGATGTGTTCGCGGCGCTCGGTTTTGCCGACGACGCTGCCAGCCGCGAAGCGGAAGTCCATGAGATGGACAAGCGCCAGAGCGCGACGCGCGAACCGGCCTACGACCGCAGCGCGTCGAGACGCGGCGCCGGCCGCACGGCTCGCCGCGCCGCTTCCGGCGAGCGCCGCAGCACGTTCGGCGCTGCCATGCGCTTCGTTTCGGCTGCGACGGTTTCGGCCATCGCTGCCGCTGCCGCCGTGATGGTCATTTCGCCCTCTCCGCAGGGGACAGGCCCCGCGCAGCAGTTCGCCAGCACGAAGCCCGCGGTGGTCTCCGGGGCTTCGATCAAGCCGGCTTCTCTCGCCCGCGCGGCCAAGCGCAACAGCTTCCATCAGGAGCCGATCGCTCCGGTCGCGTATTCGTCTCCACCGCTCGCCAGGCCTGAGGTTTCGCACGTCGAAGGTATCGAGCCGGCACCGGGCCAGCAGGCCGCGACGTGGGTCCAGCCTCGCACCGGCGCCCGGGTGATCTGGGTGGAGAACCGCGGGGGCACCCCGGTTCGCACGGCCGGACTGAGCAGATGATCTCCCGCCAGAGCCTGGCCGTAGCGGCGGTCGTTCTCGCAAGCTTTGTGACCCAGGCGTCGGCGGAGAACCGCACGACGATCCAGATTCAGGCTGTGCTCGCTTCCAACGAAGGGCGCACGTTCGACGCGCGCCTCGCAAGCCTCAAGTCCGAGCTGAAGCAGCTTCGTTTCCGCAGCTACAACCTCGTGAGCGCCGAAACGCGCGTGCTGCACGGCAACGGCGGCCAGAGCGGCCTCGAGCTTCCGGGCGGGCGCTACCTGCACGTCACGACGCGCGAGCACACCCCGAATCACGTCCGCCTGCACATCCTCCTCAACGAAGACAATCATCCCGTCGTCAACACCTACGTGAAGCTCGAGCTCGGCTCGGTGGTTCTCCTCGGCGGCCCTCGCGACGAGAACGGCACGCTCGTGATCACGCTCGGCTCGCGTCCGTGGCGGGAAGGGGACGACGAGCTGCCGGTGCAGAAGAAACCAGCGAGCGACAGCGCGGCTCCGTCCAGGGAGCTTCCGCCGCTGGCACCGGGCAAGCCCGTCGAAGGTGTGTCCGTCGGTCTTCAGAACCAGCAAGCAGGCCGCTGACGTGGCCGACTTCGGATTCGAGGAGAGGCTGCGCGGCCTCGGCGCGTGGTCGAGGCGCGACGACGGGGCCCCGAGGGGCGAGGATGCCAGCTTCTCGACACTGTTCTCGCCGGTCTATCCGTACAACAGGTGGTCGCTGCTCAATCCGTGCATCTCGGTCGTGGGCGCTGCCGCCGTGGTGCTTCTGACGGGCGTCGCTGCGGCCTCGCTCGTCGTGATGAGCTTCGCGCTCGTCGTCGTCGTTTTCCTGCTGAGCGAAGTCTTCGGCTACGAAATCGCGATGCCGCCGGGAATGGCGCCGCGTTGAGCGGCGCCGTGAAGCAGGAACCGCACTTCTCCTGATCTCCTCGCCACAGGCGCGGCGGTGCGGCGCTCGTCTGGACGATCCTCCAGTTTCCTGAACATAGTCGGTCCGTGCCGCCTTCCCCGGTCCGGATCGGATTCGTTTTATTCGCGCCGCTCCTGCTGTTGCGGGGAGCGCTCGCGCACGCCGATGTCGCGCCCGGCGACGTCATCGACCGGAGCAACGTGGAGCGGGCCGCAGAGTTCCTGCATCCTGGCCTGAAGTGGTGCGTCGAGCACGGCATGGTCATGAAGATCGTGCCGTACCGGAAAGCGACGTATCCGCCGGTCTACAACGCTGCCACCGGGAAGTACCAGGCCCAGGTCGTGATTTCGGCGGACGGGCTCCGGCTCGACAACTACGTCGCCGGACAGCCGTTCGCGAAGCTCGATCCGTCCGACCCCATGGTCGCGCGCAAGATCATGTGGAACTACTACTACAACCCCTACATCACCGACGATTTCACCGTCCGCTATTTCGATGCGGATACCGGGCCGATCACGCCGCAGGGTCTCAAGATCGAGCGTCACTTCGTTCTGCACCATCTGCGCCGGCTGATGTACAACGGGCGCGTCCACGTCGATCCGCGACCGGCGTACGGCGACAACCCCGAGGGGTTCCGCTACCGCGAAGCGCTTCATCCGGTGATGGAGCCCTTCGATCTCAAGGGGGTCGGCTCGACGCTCGCCCGTTACCTCGATCCGGCGCGGCAGGACGACACGTGGCTCTACATTCCACAGATCCGCCGCGTGCGGCGCATTCCGGCCTCCCAGCGATCCGATGCGCTGTTCGGCCAGGACATCGACATGGACAGCTACGGCGGCTACTCGGGGAATCCCGCGTGGGGCGACTGGCGCTTTCTCGGAGAGACGACGATTCTCGCCGCCGTGCACGGGGACAACTGGCCGGCGCGGTGGTGCGAAGGCGAGGGCGACTTCGCGTTCTGCGACAACTGGGAGAAGCGAAAGGTCTGGGTCGTCGAGTTCCGTTCCAAATATCCGCAGTACGCGTACGGCAAGCGCGTGCTGTACGTGGACAAGGAAGCGTTCTACACGCCGTCCACCGACATCTACGATCGCGGCCTCGAGCTGTGGAAGATCTGGGTGAACGGCATCCGCGTCGGCCACAAGCCGTTCGAGCGCGCGAAGACGTCCGTTTACGATTACGAGACCGGATTCGTGCCGAACATCATGATGGTGGACATGCAGCTCGAGCATGCGACGCGCGCGGCGTTGCCGAGCCACGAGTTTCCCGACGAGGAAGGCTGGTACTGGAACATGGGACCGACGGTCGGGCTGACGCCGGAATTCTTCGACGTCGCCGAGCTGATTCGCGCGGGTCGTTGATCCGGCCGGGCGCCCGAATGCCCTTCGGGAGCATTGACTCAGTCTCGAATGGATGAAGGGATCCCCGTTGTTCGCACCGGAGGCTACCCTTGAGAGTTGTCGAACCCCGTCGCGCCGTCACCACGTTCCTGATCCTGGCGGCCATATCGGTGTGGCTGCCGGAGAAGGCGTTCGCCAAGTGCTCTCAGCCGATCAGCAGTGGGCCCGAGCCGGTCGCTTCCGACTGTCTCACGATCCTGCGCGCCGGTGTCGGCCAGACTTCCTGTCCGCTGTGTGTGTGCGATACCAACGACAACGGGTCGATCGTGGCGAGCGACGCGCTCTTGTGCCTGCGCAAGGCGGTCGGCCAGGCCGTCACGCTGAGCTGTCCGGATTGCGAACCCGTGACGACCACGACTTCGCTGCCGGATACCACGACGACTCTGCCCAATACGACGACGACCCTGCCCGAGACCACCACGACGACGACGGCGCCGGACACGACTACGACGACGACGCTGCCGACGCCCGTCGAATGTGGAGGTGCGAGTTTCCAGTGCGGAGACGGCTTCGACAACGACGGCGATGGGCTCGCGGACGCGGCCGATCCCGCCTGTCTCGGTGCGTGCGACAACAGCGAGCAGAACTACCACACGGACCAGCCCGGCTCCGCGCCTGCGTGCACGCAGGACTGTTTCTGGGACAACGGTACCGGCAGCGGCAACGACGACTGCCGGTGGTCCCACAAGTGCGACCCGCTCGAACAGGCTCCCGACTTCGATCCGGAAGGGATCGCCTGCACCTACGATCCGAACTTCGACGTTCCGGGAACGACTGCGACCTGTGCAGACCTTGCTGAGGCGCAGAGCCAGGGATGCCTCGACGTTTGCGGACCGGCGGTGCCGAACGGCTGCGACTGTTTCGGTTGCTGCGAGCTGCCGGCCGGCGGCGGCAAACCGGTGTGGGTCGGCTCGCGCGACGCACAAGGCATCTCCACGTGCGACCCCGAGAGCGAGACCGACGAGGAGCGCTGTCGCCCCTGTTCCATCGTGAATGCGTGTTTCAATCCCTGCGAGACTTGCGAGCTATGCGCGGGAAAGACGGAACTGCCGGCAGAGTGCGGCTCGACCCAGGTCTGCGGCAACGGCGTTCAGGCCTGCGGTCGTCCTGGGCAGGCACGGTGCGGTACGGGGCTGGCCTGCGTGACTGGTTGCTGCCGGCCCGTCCCGGAATAGCGGTCGCCCTGCGCACGAGCCTGCGACGGAGCTCCCCAGTGCGGCGTAGCTTCGGTACGCCAGAAGGCGCTTCAGCAATCGAAGCGAACAGGCCCTGCGGCGTGCGGCAACCGGAGCAGCACCGCGCAGGCGAGCGACGCCGCTTCGCACCCGGCAACGTCGTGCGTGGCCGACGGACCGCAGGGACCTGCCGTGACAGGGAACAGGGCGAGGAGCGGCTCCGCTTCGACGTGCACCCCGCTCACGAAGCCCGCGTCGTCGGCCGCGTACCAGCAGACCGGGGCGCCACGTGCGAGCAGGTTCGCGCGCTCGTCTTCCCCGATTGCGGCAGCGTCGCAGAGCACGACTGCATCGGGTTCGCGAGCGCTTCCTGCGGCGAGGGGAGACGAGACGTTCACGCCGGCCGCCCGCAGATAGAGCGCCGCCGTTCGGCATCCGCGCGGGTGTCCGACGACCAGCACCGTGGAAGCGAGGAGCTTCTCCTGTCCCGCGGCGCCGATGCCGGGGACGACGATCTGCCGCGCGTAGCGCTCGACCTGGTCGTCGCCCAGCAACGCACTACTCGATGACGTTCTTTTCGATCGGTTCGACCTTCACGCCCTGTTCGGCGATCCACTTGACCGCGGCGTCGATCTCGCCCTGGTCGCCGTCCAGCTCGAGGCCGACGATGCCGATGTGGTCGGACACGGACGCGCTGCGTATGTTGGTGATCACGCGGAACTTCCTGCCGACGTTGTAGATGATCGGTTCCTTGATCTTGTCCTGGTTGTACGTGAGGTAGTAGCGGTGAATGGCCATGTTCAATCCTGTCTGGCCGCGGTCTCGGCGGCGAGGTCGTGGCGGTCGCGCCAGCCGACCCAGAGGTTGGTGGAAAGGTAGCGGTCGCCGAAGTCGGGGAGGATCGCGACGATGATGCCTTTCTCGAGATCCCTGGCGATCTCGATGGCTCCGAGCACGGCGGCGCCGCACGACTGGCCGACGAGAAGACCGTCGACTGCCGCGAGCCTGTAGACCATGTCGTAGGCGGCGTCGGTTGGGATGCCGACCTTGCGGTCGAGCTGCTCGGGGTGCCAGATCCCCGGTACGATCGACGAATCCATGTGCTTGAGGCCTTCGAGGCCGTGGAACGCGTCGTCCGGCTCGACGGCGACGACCTGGATCCGCGGGTTCTTGTCCTTCAGGTATCGGCCGGTGCCCATCACGGTGCCGCCCGTGCCGATGGTCGCGACGAAGTGCGTGATCTCTCCGCCGGTCTGTCTCCAGATCTCCGGTCCCGTCGTGAGGTAGTGCGCCTCCGAGTTGGCCTCGTTGTTGTACTGGTCCGGCTTGAAGTAGCGCTCGGGGTCCTCGGCGTAGATCTCTCGCGCGAGCAGGATGGCTCCGTCGCTGCCTTCGAGCGGGCTCGAGAACACGATCTCGGCGCCGTAGGCACCGAGCACGCGCTTCCGCTCGCGCGAGACGTTGCCCGGCATCACGAGCTTGACCGGATAGCCCAGGGCCGCGCCGATCATCGCAAGCGCGATGCCGGTGTTGCCCGACGTCGAGTCGAAGATCGTCCGGCCGGGTTTCAGCTTGCCGCTGTCGATGCCGCGCCGGACCATGTTCCAGGCGGCGCGCGCCTTGACCGATCCGCTGGGGTTGCAGCCCTCGAGCTTGCCGAAGACGCGCACGCCCGGCGGAACCGACGGCCGCACGCTTCGCAGCTCGACCAGCGGCGTATTGCCGATCAGGTCGACGATGCGCAGCCCGTCGTCCGTCGTCGCGAGACGTCCGGCAGCGGCTTCGGCAGCGGCGAGCATCGTTTCCCGGCTACGCTACGCCGCCGGCGATCGCCGGCACGATGCTGATCTCGTCGCCGTCCTTGACGGGCGAGTTCGTGTTGTCGAGGAAGCGGATGTCGTCGCCGTTCACGTAGAGGTTGACGAAGCGGCGCACGGTGCCGTCGCTATCGCAGATGCGATCCTTCAGGCCCGGGCAGCTCTTCTCGAGATCGTCGAGCACGGAAGAAATCGTCGCGCCGTCGGCGGGCACGGTGTCCTTGCCTCCGGTGTACTTGCGAAGCGGGGTGGGGATTCTCACTCGAACGGACATTCTATCGGTCTCCTTGGTTGTGTGGGTGATTCAATAACGCAATCTCAT
>CAYYVZ010000226.1:0-8549 GCA_964475235.1 uncultured Myxococcales bacterium
GCTTCGCAAAAGCCCCCTCGCAAGCGATGCACTCTTCCCGAGGCCCGAGGCGTGCGGCATGCGTCCGGCGGCCCCGCTTGCCCGCGCGGGACGCAGTGCGCATGTTGCCCGCGTGCCGAGCCTTCCGGACGTTCTCGCCGAGCACTTGCGTACGCGGCGCCGCATCGCGATTCGTGGAAACGACGCGATCGTCTGCTCGGTCCTGATCCCGCTCATGCCGGTCGCGCGAGAAGCCGCCGCAGCAACGGGCGCCCTCGTGGCGGCAACAGGCCGCACGGCGACCATCGCCGAGGCCGCCGCACCCTGGATCGCCCTCGACGACGACGAGTTCGACGTCGTCTACACTCTGCGCAGCGAGCACCTGCCGAGCCACAAGGGCCAGGTCGCGTTCCCCGGCGGCAAGCGCGACGGCGAGGAGGAATCGCTGGCGACGGCGCTGCGCGAAAGCGCCGAGGAAGTCGGCATCGTCCCTGCGGACGTGAGGATCGTGGGGGCGCTCGACGACGTGAGCACGATGGCGGGCAAATTCGTCATTACGCCGTGGGTGGGCGTGCTGCCTGCCGGCTACCCGTTTCGCGCGGATCCGAGCGAGGTCGCGGACATCTTCCACGTGCGCCTGTCGGCGCTCGGAGACCCGCGCTTCCACGCATCGACGACCAAGCACTGGGGCGGCAGTTCTTACGACGTACCGATCATCACGGCAGGCAGGCACGAGATCTGGGGAGCCACGCACGAGATCACGCGCGGCTTTCTCGACGCCGTTGCGGACGCGCGACGGTTCGGCCGCCGCTGAAGGGCAGCTGCAGAGCTTCGCAAGCTCGAACCCCTGAGGGTCGGTTCAGCCCTTCGAGGGAGTGATCTCGAACGTCATTCCGTCGGTCACGCGCTCGAAGCGGAAGTTCTGCGCGCAGCGGACGTCGGCGCCGAGGTGGGTGAGAAGCAGGCGCTTGCAGTGGAGGCGCTCGCGGTTGGCGAGCAGCTCCTTGTAGCTCGTGTGCATCGGAACCGTCGGTTCCATCGTGCAGCACTCGCAGAGGAAGATGTCGGTGCCCTTGCTCTTCTCGACGAAGTCTTCGTTCCACGCCGAGTCGCCCGAGAACAGCACCGTTCCGCCGTTTCCGCTGACGCGATAACCGAGCGAGAACGGCTCGGCGTTGTGCGTGACCTTGAACGCCTCGATCTCGAACCCCGCAACGGCCGTGCGCGACCCCGGATGCATCTCGACGACGTGAATCTCGAACGGCAGCTCGAAGCTCTGCAGCTCGCGATAGAGCGCGGCATAGAGCGCGAAGCTTCGCTCGAGAATCGTCGGCGGACCGATGATCGTGAGCGGACGGTGACGCGGGTTCTCGAACAGGTACTCGAGGAAGAGGAAAGGGATGCCGCCGAAGTGGTCGCCGTGAAGATGCGAGATGAGGAGAGCGTCGGGAGACTCGGTCGGAATTCCCATTCGCTTCATGCCGGCAAGCACGCCGGGCCCGCACTCGAGCATCAACGATCCCCCGTCGTGCTCCAGCAGGTTGCAGCTGTGCAGGGCACCGCCGGAACAGAAGGCGTCGCCTGACCCGATCACGGTCAACTTCACAGGGCGCAAACTAGGGGCCCGGAAAGCGGCAAGTCAAGGAGACGCCAAGTTTTTCCGTTTGTGGGCGCGCGCGTTGCCGTCATGCTCTCCGGCAGCTTCGAGCTTCGTGCGGGCTTGCAACCGGAACCGTACACCCACAGTTACCCGAGGCTCGGCCCGGCTCCTCCAGCTCATCTCATGACCGACCTCGACGTATCCATCGAATCGCTCGCCTACGGCGGCCGCGCGATCGCACGCCACGACGGCAAGGCCCTGTTCGTCGCCGGCTCCGCTCCCGGCGAACGGCTCCGCGTCCGCGTCACCGCCGATCACGGTTCGTGGGCCGAAGCGGAAATTGTCGAGATTCTCGAGAAAAGCCGTGCGCGCGTCGATCCGCCGTGCCCCATCGTGCACGAATGCGGCGGATGTCCCTGGCAGCACGTCGACTATCGCACCCAGCTCGAAGCCAAGGAGCGCGCCGTCGTCGAGGCGCTCAGACGCATCGCGGGTATAGAGGATGCACGTGTCGACCCGATCGTCGCGTCGCGAGACACGTTCGGCTACCGGAACCGCCTCAGCCTTCGCTTCGAGAACGGACATATTGGTTTCTATCAGGCCAAATCGAACCGGCTCGTTCCCGTACCCGACTGCCTGCTCGCCGCACGCGAGATCCGCGAAGCGCTTCCGGAGGTCGAGTCGCTCCTCGCATCCATGACCACGCGCGTGATGCGTGTCGAGATCGCGTCGCGCGGGTTGCTGCCCGGAGTCTCCGTCGCCGTGCAGAGCGCGAGCCGCCTGAGGCACGGCGACACGCTCGCGGCGCACGCCGCTGTCGAAGACAGGTCGGGACCGATCCGCGGGCTCGTCATGCACGGCCGCGGCTGGAAGCGCGCGTGGGGAGACCCGCGGCGCCGTTTCGAGGTCGCCACCGGAGTCGTCATCGATTTCCCCGGCGCATCGTTCGGCCAGGTGAACACGCGCGCGAACCTCGATCTCGTGCGCATGGTCGTCGAGCGCACGACGGAGAGGCCGCCGGCGCGTCTCGTCGAGCTTTACGCCGGCGCGGGCAACTTCTCGTTCGCGATCGCGCAACGCGCAGGCCGCGTGCTTGCCGTGGACGCCGACGAGAGCGCGGTCGAAGCGGGACGTGCGGCCGCGCGGCAGGCCAATCTTCGCAACCTTCGTTTCCTCGCCGCCAGGGCCGAGGACTGGCTCGCGGGCACGCCCGACCCCCAGGGTGTGCCGGACGTGCTTCTCGTCGATCCTCCGCGCAGCGGTCTCGGCGCCGCATCGAGCGCCGCCGCGACGCTCGGCGCGGCGCGAGTCGTGTACGTTTCCTGCAATCCGACCACGCTGGCCCGGGATCTTCGCGTCTTTCTGGGGGCCGGTTATCGCGTCCGGAGCGTCTCGCCGATCGATCTTTTTCCACAGACCTTCCACGTCGAAACGGTATGCGTTCTGGAATTGACATGATCCGGACCTGCTCTTAGGCTCGATCCCGACGAGACGGCCCGCACGAGACGCCCGCAAATGAAGAAGAAGACACCTGCCGCCAAGACCGCCACCGGTCCCCGGACCAAGATCACGATCATCCCGGGCAAGGGTGTCTCCCAGGCCATCAACTATCTCCTCGAGGACCGCGACGAGCTCGAATGGCTCGTGGCCGTCGGCCGCAACAAGGACGGGGAGATCTTCTTCTACGACACCGGCGGCGACATCATCGAGGACCTCGGCACGCTCGAGTACCTCAAGGCGCGCATCGCGCGCGCGCACTTCGGCGAAGACGTCGAATAGCCCTCCTTCCCTCCGCAGTTGATGTCCGAGGTGCTGGCGTGTAGTCACGTCCATGCCGCGGTCCCATTGGCGTTCGTTCACGCCCAAGCTCGTCACCGTCTTTCGTGAAGGCTACCAGGCAGCCGATCTTCGCGCGGACGCTCTCGCCGGCCTGACCGTCGCCATCATCGCCCTTCCGCTCGCCATGGCCCTGGCCATCGCGTCCGGTACCACCCCCGAGCGCGGCCTCCTGACCGCCGTCGTGGCCGGGTTTCTCATCTCCGCGCTCGGAGGAAGCCGCTTCCAGATCGGCGGACCGACGGGAGCCTTCGTCGTCGTCGTCTTCAACGTGATTGCCGTCCACGGGTACGGCGGCCTCGTGATCGCCACGCTGATGGCGGGCTTCCTCCTCGTCGCGGCCGGGCTGGCACGTCTCGGCACCTGGATCCGCTACATCCCCGACCCCGTCGTCACCGGTTTCACGTCGGGCATCGCAGTCGTCATTTTCTCGAGCCAGGTGCGCGAGCTGCTCGGCCTCGACATGCAGGCCGTGCCGGCCGAGTTCGTGGAGAAGTGGTCCGCCTACTGGCACTCCATCGGGACGACCAACCCGTGGAGCGTGGCCGTCTCGTCAGCGACGCTCGCGTCGATCCTCGTTCTGCGCCGGCAGCTTCCGCGTTTCCCGTCCTTCCTCGTCTGCGTCGCCGCCGGATCTGCCGTCGTCGCCGCGTTCGGCATTCCGATCGACACCATCGGCTCGCGCTTCGGAGAAATCCGGGTTTCCTTGCCGACGCCGCAGATTCCATCCGTCTCTGCCGAGCAGATTCGCGCCCTCTTGCCGAGCGCGTTCACGATCGCATTTCTCGCCGGAGTCGAATCCCTGCTCTCGGCCGTCGTGGCCGACGGCATGACGGCGCGTCGCCACCGGTCCAACTGCGAGCTGGTGGCCCAGGGGGTCGCCAACGTCGCGTCGGCGCTCGTCGGCGGGATGCCGGCCACGGGAGCGATCGCGCGAACGGCCACCAACATCCGTTCGGGAGCTCGTTCGCCCGTAGCGGGAATGCTTCACGCGCTCTTCATCCTCGTGTTCATGCTCACGCTGTTTCCGCTCGCCGCGTACGTGCCGCTCGCCAGCCTCGCGGCGGTGCTCGTCGTCGTCGCGTGGAACATGGCGGAGATCGGCCGCTTCCGCCGCCTTCTCTCTGCGCCCGCCGGGGACGCCACCGTCCTTGTGGTGACGTTCGGCCTGACGGTGCTCGTCGACCTCACGGTCGCGATCGAGGTCGGAGTCGTGTTCGCATCGGTCCTGTTCATGCACCGCATGGCCGAGGCCGTCGCCGTCGAAGGCGGGCCTCAGCTGTTCGCCGATGAGGAAGACGAGGGCGAAGACGAAGTCGCGGCAGGCGCCGTGCGCCGCGACGCCCTGCCGCCGGGCGTGGAGGTGTTCGAGCTTCGCGGGCCGTTGTTCTTCGGCGCGTCCGGCCGGCTGCTCGACCTGCTCGACGCCACGGCTCACCAGCCGCCGGCCGTGTTCGTCCTTCGCATGCGTGCCGTGCCCATCGTCGATGCGAGCGGCGAGAGCGCGCTGCGCGAGTTCGTGAGGCGCTGCGCGGCGAGCGGGACCCGCGTCGTCATCACGGAGCTGCAGCCGTCCGTGCGTGCGCTCTTCGCGCGCATGAAGTTCATCGGGCACCACCCGAACGTCCTCGTCGCCGACGAGGTGGCCGAGGCGCTGCGCCTCGCTTCTCCGGCCTGACGCCGCCGCGCCGGTGCGCCGCTGCGCCTGTGCGGGCCGGCGCCGGCGCCAAACGATCGTTGGCGAGAGCTTCCGGACGGGGCGTGTGCGCGAGGCCGCTCGCAGAGCCGCTCCGCGGGCATTGCGTATCCATCCGTGTTAGGCGATGCGCCGCGCCGCGAGCGCGCGAATTCGCCATCGCGGACCATCCCCCGACCCCCATCCGCAAACGGAGCCATCGTGAACGACGACAACGGTCATCCCGAGCACTACGAAGGCGGGATCCTGCATCGCACCTTCGCCGCCATCGTCGCGAAGAGCTACCTCGTCCTCGCCGTCTACGCGGTGCTGCTGGTCCCGTCGGTCTGGTACGCGATCAAGGTCGGCCAGGACAACTCGATCGACCGCCTCATCGTCGCCACCGACCCCGACGCCGTCGCGACTCACGAGTTCGAGAAGGTGTTCGGCGCCGGCGAGTACTCGCTGCTCATCGCCGAGGCCGACGATCCGCTCGCACCGGCCGTCATCGCCAAGGTCGACGCCATCGAGCGCGCCCTCAAGGGAATCCCCAACACGACGGCCAATTCGGCGCTGTCGATCTACCGACGCGCAAAAGCCGGCTTCGATCCGACACCCGAGCAGATCGAAGCGTTCCGCAAGTTCGTGCAGGGCACCGACCTGCTGAAGAAACAGGGCCTCGTAGGCGAGCGCTACCTCGCGGTCGGCGTGGTGCTGACCGTGGACGGAACCGAACAGCGCGCGGCCACGCTCGACAAGATCGACGCCGCCATCCAGCCCTTTATCGCCGACCCGTCGCCACTCACCGGCCTCTACCGCCTCGGCCAGCCCTACGTAAACCGCTACCTCGACGAGACGCAGCGTTCGGCCCCGCTCTACTTCATCCTGTTCACGGCCTTCGTCATCGTCCTCAACCTTTCGCTGTATCGCTCGGTCCGTACGCTCATCGCCTTCCTCGTGACGCTCGCGGTGAACCTTGCGATGGCGGTCGGGTACATCGGGCTCACGGGCGGCAACTTCACGATCGTCTCGCCGATGGTGCCGATGACGATCCTCGTGACCGCTACGGCGTCGCTGGTCTACATCCACTCGCGCTTCGTGGACTGCCCCGAAGGGCGGCCCGTTGCCGAGCACCAGCTCTTTTCGCTCTGCAACAAGTTCCTCGCGTGCACGGCGTCCATCTTCGCGACGGCCGTCGGCTTCCTGGCCCTGCTCGTGTCCAGCATCCGTCCGATCCGCGAGATGGGCGTGTGGGTGGCCGTCGGCCTCGTCTTCACGTGGCTGATCATTTTCACGCTCTTTCCCGCCCTGCAGAAACTGCTCGCCACGCCGACCGACAAGCGCCGGCGCGGCGCCGCCGCCGAGTGGATCCAGCACGCGGCCGCGTGGCTGCCGATCTTCACGTACCGCTGGCGCTGGCCGCTCGTGTCGCTGTCGCTCGTGATGAGCGCGGCGGGCGCAGTCGCGCTCTTCGGTCTGCCGGGCTTCATCAGTCCGCTCCGGATCCAGACCGATCCCGTCGAGTACATGGAGCCGACCAACCAGCTCTATCTCGACACCAAGCGCCTCGGGAAGATGATCC
This sequence comes from uncultured Myxococcales bacterium, assembly GCA_964475235.1. Classification (GTDB taxonomy): domain Bacteria; phylum Desulfobacterota; class Binatia; order UBA1149; family CAITLU01; genus DATNBU01. The sequence continues at coordinate 6,673 of CAYYVZ010000226.1, forward strand.
CCGGCCTGTCGGTCACGCAGGTGTGGCTGAAGGGCGAGCTTGCGTCCGTTTCCGAGCCCGCCGTGCTCGACGCGCTCGACCGCTTCCAGAGCGATCTCGAGAACACTCCCGACGTCGGTGCCGCGATCGGCCCTACGATGATCCTGCGGCTGATCCGATACATCGGCGGCGAGGAGAAGGAGTGGCCGACGGATCCCGAAGGCCTCGACCAGCTCGCCACCGAGCTCGAAGGCTTCATGAAGATGGAGCCGATGCTGCAGCGCTTCGTGCAGCCTCACGAGCTCGCGCAGACGCAGTACACGGTGCTGAGCCGCGTCACCGAGCACGAGGGCTTCGTGCACCTCAGCGCCGAGATCCGCGATCGCTGGAAAGCGGCCGTCGAGCGCGACCCGGCCCTGAAAGTCTTCGAGCTCCAGATCGTCGGGCTCAACCCCCTGAACGCGAAGATGGCGCAGAGCCTCGTCCCGACGCTGGTCGAGAGCTTCCAGATCACCGTCGTGATCATCTTCCTCGCGTTCCTCGTGGTGTTCCGAAACGGCACGGCGCGCGTGCTGGCGATGATCCCGTCCCTGTTCGCGATCCTCGTGATGTTCGGCGCGATGCGCCTGTTCGACGTGCCGCTCAACGTCGCGACGATCCTGATCGCGTCAACGATTCTCGGTACGTCCGAGAACGACCAGATCCACTTCTTCTACCACTTCCAGGAGGCCCGCCAGGACGGCGGCAGCGTGGAAGAGGCCCTGCGCCATACGTTCGTCGTCGCCGGCCGTGCGATCTTTTTCGCTACTCTGATCAACGCCGGAGGCTTCCTCGCGTTCGCCCTCGCCGAGCTCCCGGCGATGCGGCAGTTTGGCGCGTTGTCGGCGCTCGCGTTCGTACTCTCGATGATCGCGGACTTCTTCGCGCTGCCTGCGGCGCTGTGGATTCTGCTGCGCGCGAAGCCCGACCGCCTCGCTCCTGCCTGATCGTCGTGTGTCGCGCCGCCGCGACGATGGTCGAAAGGCAAGTTGAGAAGGGAAGGGCCGCCGGCCGAGACTCGCGAGCGACGGCGGAGGTTCTCCGAGGACGAGAAGGCGCTCGAACCGCCCCCGGTTAGCGATTCTTCTTGTCCGCGACGGTGACCGTCTTGTCTCCGCACTGCACCTTGCCCGCATCCGCGATCAGATTCTCGAGCAGCTTCTGATCGTCCTTGCGCATCTGCTCGCGAACGCCCAGGCACGCGCAGATATGCGGCGCCGCCGGCAGCGGATCGTTGAGCGCGATGTAGGCTTCGGCCGCACGCAGGTGGTTCTCCGGATCGTCCGGATACTCTTCCACGAGGCCGAGCAGCATCTCGAGGCCGAGCTCCGAGTTGCCGTACTCGACCATGCTCGAGGGAGCGACGACGTACATCGTCCCGAGCAGTCGGGTTGCGGCGCCGTGGCGGAACTTCGGGTCGAGCTCGACGCTGCGCCGCGCTTTCGTCTCGATCTGCTTGACGAGGTTGGCGGCAAGCAGGCCGCGCTGCTGCACGAGACGGCCGGCGATGGCGGCCCACGCGAACTGGAACGCCGCCGTGTCCTCGTTGCGGTTGCGGACCGCCGCGAAGGCGATCTTGCGGTCGTTGCGCGTGTCGTCGTCCTCGGCGATCAGCGCCTCGAGCGTGTCGTAGATCTTGAGCGCGTCGCCGCGGTCGACGGCGAGCTTGAACTCGGCGAAGCCGGCCGGACGAAGCACCGCGCAGGCGGAAAGTCCTGCCAGCACGACCACGACGAGCGCGGCGCGCAGGGTTCCGGTCGAAGGCATCGCAGGCATGGCTTGGGGCTCGGCTCCGGAAGACGCGCGGGTCAGCGTCCGTAAGCCGCGACGATCTCGGCGTACTCGGCGCCACTCGCCAT
>CAYYVZ010000227.1:0-8496 GCA_964475235.1 uncultured Myxococcales bacterium
GCACCGAGCAGCTCGAGGTGCTCGACATCCGCTACGACGAGCTGCCCTGACCCGATCGCTTCTTCTGCCGCCTGGGAACGTTCGAGGCACCGACGGAAAGGCCGTCGAGCAAGGCCGTGAACGCGAGCGACCATCTCCGTTCGACCGAGGCGTCCGACGTGCCGAGCCAGCCCGCGCTCTCCTGAGACGCGAGCCCTTCGACGAGGGCCAGCACGACGTGCGCGATGTCGGTGGCGTCTCCTGCGAGGACGCCGGCCTTCACACAGCGTTCCACCCTGCCCACGATGAGACGGCGCACGGCGCTGCCGGCCTCTCGCTCGTCCGGTCCCGGATCGAAGTCGGAGAACGGGCGCGAAAACATCACGCGCGCGAGCGGCTCGTTCGACGCGACGAAATCGCGGATCGAGGCGACCAGCGCGCTCAGATCGGCGCGCGGATCGTCCGTCTCCCGTGATTCGGCGAGGGTGGTTCGAAGCCGGCGGAATCCCTCGAAGAAGATCTCGCGCACGAGCCCCGCTCGGTCGCCGAACAGCTCGTAGACCGCCGGAATCGAAGTGACGGCTCCCTCGGCGACCTTGCGCGTCGTGAAGCCGCCGATTCCTTCGCCGGCGAGTGTGGCAACCGCGGCCTTCAGCACGCGGTCGCGCAGCTCGGGCGTCCTCTGCTTGGGCCTCGGCATCGCTTCTCAATGCCCGCCGGCGCCGAAGTCCTGCTCGATTCCCGCTCGGATCGCGTCGAGCACCGGACCGCGCGCACGCATCTTGCTCTCGGCGTGAGCGCTCCGGTCGAGCATCGCGAGTGCGGTCGCGGTCTCGCGCGCGGCGCTATCGATTTCATCCGCCGTGACGACGCGGTCGAGAAAGCCCGCGGCGAGCGCCGACTCCGGGGTGAAAGCTTCGGCGAGGACGAGCGCACGCTGGAAGGCCGCGGGCGTGAGACGCTGGCGCAGAACCTCGATGGCCGGATGCGGCATCGTGAGCCCGATGGCAACCTCGTTGGCCTGGATACGGAAGCTCCCGCTCGTGCCGATGCGGTAGTCCCCCGACAGCAGCGTGAAGACTCCCATCGCGATCGCATGGCCCGTGCACGCGATCACGACCGGCCGCGGGAACGACAGCAGACGGATCGACAGCTCGAATCAGCCGCGCAGCATGCCGAGTGCGTCGGCGCCGCCCGCTCGCAGCACGTTCAGATCGAATCCGCCCGAGAAAATTCCCGCGCGACCGCGCAGCACGACGACGGCGCCGTCGCTCTCGGCGCGGTCGAGGGCTGCGAAGATCTCCTTCTGCATGGCAGGCGACAACACGTTGGCCTTGCCGTCGTCGAGCGTGATCCACGCGGTTCCGTCTTCGAGGCGGTAAGTGACGAGGTTCGACATGACCTGCTCCCTTGGCGGGCCGTGGCCCGGACCCGTCCTCGCGGGCTGCGGGCGGCCGTGGGGCCGGTCCGGGGTGCCGGTCGAGGCGGGGCGGCGGCACGGGAAAGGCCCCGCGCGGCAATGTCCTGGAATCAGATCATCGTTTCGGAATCAAGTTCCGGAACATGGCGAGGCACCTCGGTGCCGGCGGACACCCCGCCTCCGCCGTCGGCGCACGCTCCCCCGTCTCCGCGGTCCGCGCAGGATCCTCGTCAGGCCGGATCAGCCCGCCGCGAGCATCCCGCCCAGCTTCGCGAGGTGCTCGTGCGAGCCGCCGAGCGTGAGCTCGATCTGCTTCGACAGCAGGTAGTAGCGGTGCAACGGGTAGTCCTTGTCGACGCCGATGCCGCCGTGCAGGTGTTGCGACGCGTAGCACGCGCGATGACCGCCCTCGCTCGCCCAGAACTTCGCGATCGAGAGCTCGCGCGCGGCCGGCAGGCCTTTCGCGAGGCGCCAGATCGCCTGCCACGCCGTGAGACGAATCGCCTCCACGTCGATGTAGGCGTCAGCCGCACGCTGCGCGACAGCCTGGAACGTCGCGATGGCCTTGCCGAACTGCTTGCGCTCGGTGGTGTACTTCGCGGTCATGCGCAGCGACCGCTCGGCGACTCCGAGCTCCATCACGCAGAGGCCTGCGAGCGCATGCTCGACGAGCCAGCGCAGTGCCGCCGCGCCGCGGTCGGGTCCTGCGAGAACGTCGTCGGCTGCAACTTCGACTCCGGCGAGCGTCACGCGGTGGAACAGATCGCCCGTCGTCGTCTCCTCGCCTTCGAGCGTGACGCCGTCGGCGTCCGGCGAAACGAGCGCCAGCACGATCTTTCCGTCGCCGGTCGCCGCCGGTACGAGGATGCGCGCCGCGAGCTTCGCCGCGGGCACGCAGATCTTCACGCCGTCGAGGATCCACCCTGCGCCGTCGGCCTTGGCACGCGTCGAAGGCTTTTCTGCGTCGCGCGAATCGGCCTCGGCGATGGCGGCGGTCAGTACCGTCTTCCCGGCCGCGACGCCGCCTAGCCAGCGCTCTTTCTGGGCATCCGTGCCGAACTCGGCGATGGGTGCCGCGCCGAGGACGAGCGTCGGAAAGAGAGGAATGGGCGCGGCGTGCTTTCCGGCCTGTTCCAGAAGGATGCAGAGCTCGGCGATTCCGAAGCCCATGCCGCCGTAGCTCTCGGGCAGGGCGACGCCGAGAAGCGAAGCCTCGGCGAGCGCCTTCCACAGCTCCGAATCCATGCGCTCGCTGGCCTTCTCGAAATCCGGCATGCGCTCGTTCCTGCAAAGGTCGCCGAAGATCTTTCCGCTGACGGTGCGAATGTCTTCCTGTTCGCTGCTGAATCCGAAGTCCATGGTTTCCTCGTCGTCTGTTCGTGATCTCTAAACCGTAAGAACAATCGGGGACGGCCTGGCTGACGCCCGGTGACGGGGCCTTTCACCAGCCATCCCCATGCGCCAGCCAGGCCGTCCCCGATTTTTCGCGTACGTAACTGTCGACTCTCAGCGCAGCGAGCGCGGCATCTCGAGGCCGGCCATCGCGATGATGTCCCGCTGGATCTCGTTGGTGCCGCCGCCGAACGTGAGGATCAGCATCGAACGGTACATGCGCTCGACGCGCCCGCCGATGGCCGCTTCCGGAGAGCCGCGCCTCACCATTCCCGCCGCACCGAGCACTTCGATCAGCAGCGAATAGCCTTCGATGTTCAGCTCGCTGCCGAAGACTTTCACCGTCGAGGCCTCGGCGAAGTTGAAGGTGCCGTTCTCCATGTTCCAGGCCTGGCGCCAGTTGAGCAGGCGCAGCACCTCGAGCTTCGACTCGACGCGCGCGAGGTTCTCGCGAACCCACGGAATGTCGATGACGCGCGAACCGTCGGCGAGCCGCTTGTCGCGCGCCCACTGCGCCGTTTCCTCGAAAAGACGGCCGATGATGCCGGTAGACATGAGCGAAACGCGCTCGTGGTTGAGCTGGTTGACGATGAGACTCCAGCCGTTGCCCTCGCCTCCGACCAGAGAGGACGCCGGCACGCGCATGTTGTCGTAGTAGGTCGCGTTGGTCTTGATGCTGCCGATCGTGCCGATCGGCGTGTGGCTGAAACCGGCGCCCTTCGTGTCGACGACGAACATCGAGATGCCGGCGTGCTTCGGCGCGTCGGGGTTCGTGCGGGCCGCGAGCCAGACGTAGTCGGCCCAGTCGGCAAGGCTCGTCCAGAGCTTCTGCCCCTGGATCACCCAGTCGTCGCCGTCGCGCACGGCCCTGGTCTTGAGCGAAGCGAGATCGGTGCCGGCGTCCGCTTCCGAGTATCCGATGCAGAAGAACGCCTCGCCCGCGAGGATCTTCGGCAGGAAGAATTTCTTCTGCTCTTCGGTGCCGTACTGCGCGATCGTCGGTCCGACGGTGCTGATCGTCAGGAACGGGAACGGAAAGAACGCGCGCTGGGCTTCGTCGGCGAACAGGAACTGCTCGATGTAGCCCATGCCGCGGCCCCCGAACTCCTTCGGCCAGCCGACGCCGAGCCACTTGTCGCGGCCCATCTTCTTCATGGCTTCGCGGAAGAGGGGACCGCCGCCCTCCCCGACCGTCACTTCCTGGGTGAGCTCGGGCGTCATGAGGTCGGCGAAGTAGGCTCGCAGCTCGTCGCGCAGGGCGCGCTGCTCCGGGGTCAGGTCGAAATGCATGGAAATGGCCTCCGCGCCGCGGGTTATGCGCGAAAATAGAACCTGTTTCAATTCGGGGCGTGCGGGGGGAGCCAGGGGCCTGCCTTATGGCGCCGCCGGAGTAACCGGGTCGAAGCGTGTCAGCTCTCCCGAAGCGCCCCTCGAGGCACCGTGATCGGCCTTCTCATTCGTCGCGCTTCGCGCTCCTTACGGAGCGGAACCGGACTCGCCCCTCGCCGGCTCGGGGCTCCCCCGGCAGCAGCGCACCCCGACCGTGTTCGACTTGAGGCCCTTGTCGTTGCCGGCGCAGACTTCGGTGCAACCCGCGAAATAATCGACCGGCTCGTTGCCGACGTAGGCGGCGCCGCGGAACTTGCAGTAGTCGTCCTTGCAGTCGGAGACCCACTCGCTGACGTTGCCGCTCATGTCGCGAAGCCCCGCAAGGCCGCCCTCGCAGTCCGCGACGCTGCCGGCCTCCATGGTCGCGCGCCCGCCCGGTCCGGGCTGGTCGTACGAGCCGACGTGGCAGCGGGACGGCTGGTACTCGCTTCCGTAGGGAAACTTCCGTTGCTCGTCACCGCGGCAGGCCGCGAGCCATTCCTTGCTGCTGCAAAGCCTCCCGCCGAGAAAGCCGCACAGCGCCTGCGCGCCGTCATGGTCGATGCAGTTGATCGGATGCTTGCCGCGAGACGCCTCGCCCGCGTTGCAGGCCTCGTCCACGCTCGCCGTCTTGCAGCTGCCCGCTTGGACGCAGGCCTTGAACTCGTCGACGGTCGCCTCCGTCGCGAGAATGTCGAACAGCTGGGACGGATGCCGGACCCAACGGTCCTCTTTCGAGCCGGCCTCGGCGGGTTGTGCGAGCGCAGCCAGTGACAGCGCGATCGTGAGTGCTCGGAGCGTGCGCATCGACAGTTTCCCCATCCGGTAGAGCTTCACCTTTGAACGAATCGCCCCGGCGGTACAATCCGCGCCATGGGACTCTTCGACCGGCTGCGGCGCCGACAGGCACCTGAACCTGCCGCGGAACCTTCCGTGCCGTCGACTGCCATAGATTCGCAAGCGCTGCCCGACGACCTCGCATCCGAAGCTCCCACTGACGCCCAGCCGGATATCCCCGCTGGCCCCGATCCGAACGCTCACGCACACGAGGAGCCCTTCCCCGCGGAGGCCGCCGCGCAGTCGGCCATCGCCGCGAGCTCGCTCGCCGCAGCCAAGGCCCACCTCGCGCTCGTGACCGGAGACGCCCTTCGCGTCCTCGTCGCCTGCGAAGCGGCTTCCCACGAAGTCGCCAAGGCCGCGCTTCGTCGCATCGAAAACGAGGAGCTGCGCGCCGCCGTCGCGACACGCGCACGGGATCGGGCGGTGGCCCTCGCCGCCCTCACGCCCATCCGCGACGCGAACCTGCTCGCGCGCATCGCGACGACTGCCACGGACTCCGTCGTCTCCCGCGATGCAGTCAAGGCGATCCGTGACGAGGAAGTGCTGACGGAGCTCGCGCTCACGAGCGAGCGCGCCGAAGTCGCCCGCCTCGCGGCGCGCTCGATCCGCAGCGCGTCGGTGCTCGCGCGCATCGCTGCCTCTGCCGCGCACGTCGACGTGCGCCGCGCCGCCGCCCAGCGAGTCCACGACGCGGACACCCTGCGCGACCTCGCGGCGAGCGAAGAGGATGCCACGATCCGCTTGGCATCGCTCGCACGTCTCGACGACGAAGCGGCGCTGCTCAACTCGGCGATCTTCGACCCCGACGCCGGCATTCGCGCGCGCACGTTCGCGCGCCTCCAGTCGCCCGAGTCGTTCGCAGCCGTCGTCGGCGAGAGCCCGCACGCGGATGCGCGGCGTCTCGCCGCCGCAAAACTCGAAGACCACGCCGCGCTTCTCGCAGCGGCCTCCCACGACGACGACGCCGAGGTCCGCCTCACGTGCTGGGGGAAGCTGCGGGGCCGCTAGTCCGCCTTCGAGGTGCTGCGCGATGGCGAGCATGCCGATACGCGCGCGCTGGCGGCGGCGCGCATCGACGACCGTGACATCCTCGAGGGACTGCTCGTCGGCGACCGTCACGGCGACGTAAGAGCGGTCGCCGCACGCAGGGTGCGGGACCACGACATGCTCGCGACCGCCGCACTCGGAGACGCCGAGTGGCAGGTGCGCGAGGCCGCCGTCGCACGGCTCGAAGACGAGGTCGTGCTGTCCAGGGCCGCCCACGAGGACGAGGCCTGGCAGGTGCGTCGCGCCGCCGTCGTCGCGACGAGAGACCAGGTGCTCGTCGCGCGCGTGGACGACGAGGCCGTACTCGCCAACCGCGCGAAGAACGACGAGGACTGGGGCGTGAGGCGCCAGGCGGTGCGCCGCCTCCAGGATCAGGGCCTGCTCGTCAACCGCGCGCGCTGGGACGAGTCGCACGAAGTGCGCACCGCCGCCATTGCGAAGCTCAACTCCGAGCACACCCTGCGCGAGATTGCCGACACGGACGCGGTCGAGAGCGTGCGCGCGGCGGCAGCCGGGCGTCTCGACGCGATCGCGGCCGCGTCGGCGAGCCTCGAGCCGGCCGTGACGAGTCCGGAAACGGAGGCTGCCGAGCCCGAGTAGTTGCGAGGCGCCGCAGGAAGCCGCGTGCGAATGCCGTGCGCTCCTTCCGCGGCGCCGTGGAGCCGTCAGGAGCCGCCGTTCCCTCTCTCGAGCCCGAGGATCTCGCAGATCGCCGCTACCGTCGCCGCTTCATAGCGGACACGCCCCGCTGCTGCGCGACCCGCAAAGCATGCGCGCAGCGCCGCCTCGACGAGCCCGAACAGCAGGTCGGCGACGACCTCGGCATCGACGCCGTCGATGACACCGCTCGCGCTCCACGTTTCGAGCACCGCTTCCACCGCACGGGTGACGGCTTCCCGGTTCGCTTTCTGGGCAAGCGGCGCCGACGACGGATCGTCGCTCAGCAGGAAGAGCCCGAATCCGGGCCAGCTCTTCTCGACGAAACCGAAGGCACGTCCGACCACCTCGCGCACCGTCTCGCGCGAGGGGACGGCCTCGACGCCGTCGAACATCGCCGCGGCGAACTCGACGCCGTAGCGCTCGCCGACCGCGCGCAGGAGTTGCTGCTTGGAACCGAAGTAGTGAAACACGCTGCCTTCGGAGACGCCGGCGGCGCGTGCGATGTCGCCGGTCGAAACCCTGGCGAAGCCGCGCGTCGCGAAGAGCGCCGTCGCTTCGTCCAGCACGCGCCGGCGCCTCGCGTCCGGATCCTTCTTCCACGAGCCGGCGGCCGGACGATTGCCATCCGGCTTCTTCCGCACTCGCGCGCGCGACGCTTCTGCTGCGCGGCCGCTCATTTCGCCTCGCCCGACGCGCGGCCGCTCACTTCGCGTCTCCCCGCGGGTCCACCGTCCGGCGCGCGCGAATCCAGCGACGCGCATGCCACATCCACCGGTGCAGCACGCTTTCGCCCGGGTCCAGCGCGAATACCGACGGGAACCGGAGAAAGAGCTTGCGGTCGCCGGCCAGCCGCACGCGCCCCGTGACGAGCGCCCACGCCGCACTGCGCGTCCCCTGCTGGATCTCGAGAAACGTGCGACCCTCGCAGCGCACCGTGAGATCCGCGCCGTCCGTGCGGCCCGGCCTCACCTCCGCCCTCCCCCTCTGGATGTGCAGCACCCAGTCGCCGGCGCCGCTGCCGGTGAATTCGAACTGCGTGCGGAAGTCGAGCCGCGAGGCCTCTTCGGCGCGAAAGAAGTGCGGCATCTTGCGCATCATCGCATCGACGTCGAGGGAACAGACGCGCGAGAGAGGCACGAGGCGCGTCGTGCGCGACGCCGGCAGGCCTGCGTCGGGCGGTGTGCGCCACTCGCCCGGCGGAATGCCGAGCCGCTCGCGCGCCGACGGAGTGTCGATGACGAACTGCTCGTCCTCGTGGGCGCGCGTTTGTGCGAGCGGCTTCAGCGTCTCGTCGAGGTAGCGGCGCCGCACCGAGCGTTCGCCATGGAACTCCTCGTGGATCTCGGCCGGGCAGGTCGCCACGCAGTTAAAGCAGCGGTACTCGACCTTGTACGCGAGGGCCTGCCAGAGCGCGGCGATCTCGGCGTTCGACCAGCGCGCGTGGAAGCGCTTGCGCTTCGATGCCGCGAGGTCGTGCACCATGTCGAGGAAGCCGGGAATCGAGTCGCGGTAGGTGTGGTTGTAGCAGGCGAAGAAGTCGAAATCGCCGTCGGGCTTGATCGCCTCGGTCGGGCACGACGCGATGCAGAGATTGCACGACACGCACGGGTTCCAGTCGATCGGTGCGTCGAGCACGTCGAATTCGAGGTTCGTCACCACCGTGTCGAGCAGGCAGTAGGCTCCGAACTTGCGATGCAGGAAGTTCCGGCTCGTCCCGATCACGCCGAGCCCGGCGGCCTGCGCGACGAGTTTGTGACTGAGAGGCCAGATCTTGTCGGCCCAGCGCTGGC
>CAYYVZ010000228.1:0-8448 GCA_964475235.1 uncultured Myxococcales bacterium
CTACGATCATCGCGTGCTCGACCAGTCGGTGCGCGACATCGTGGACGCCGTCCGCCGCACCGGCGGCCGCGTCGCAGGCCCCGTCCCCATGCCGACCCGCATCGAGCGTTTCACCGTGAACCGCTCGCCGCACGTCGACAAGAAGTCGCGCGAGCAGTTCGAGATCCGCACTCACAAGCGGCTTCTCGACATCCTCGAGCCGACCCAGCAGACGATCGACTCGCTCGGCAAGCTCGACCTGCCCGCCGGCGTCGACGTCGAAATCAAGCTGCACTGAGAAACCAGAGGTAGAGGACAGAAGTATGCTCGGCCTCATCGGCAAGAAACTCGGAATGACCCAGCGCTTCGTCGAAGGCGGCAATCTCGTTCCCGTTACGGTGATCGAGACCGGCCCCTGCACGGTGGTGCAGGTGCGCACGATCGATCGCGACGGCTACGACGCGCTGCAAGTCGGCTTCGGCACGCGCCGCGAGAAGAACCTGTCGAAGGCGCGCCGCGGCCACGCGAACAAGGCGGGCCGCGCGAACTTCGCTTCGCTGCTCGAGTTCCGCCTGCGCGAAGCAGGGGAATGGCAGATCGGCCAGGAGCTGCGCCTTGCGGAGATGTTCAAGGCCGGCGACTTCGTCGACGTGACCGGCACCAGCAAGGGCAAGGGTTTCCAGGGCGTCATGAAGCGCCACAACTTCAGCGGCCACCGCGCCACGCACGGTACGCACGAGTCGTTCCGCGGACCCGGTTCCGTGGGCTGCCGCTCGTACCCGGGCCGCATCTTCAAGGGCAAGCGCATGGACGGCCACATGGGCCAGGAGCGCACGACCACGCAGAACCTCACGGTCGTGGAGGTGCGCGCGGACGACAACCTGCTGATGGTGCGCGGCGCCGTCCCGGGGGCCAAGGGCACCCAGGTCATCGTGCGTCCCGCCGTCAAGCGTCAGCGCACGCAGCGCAAGGCTGCCGCCGCTGCTGCGGAGTAATCGGAAATGGACACGACGATCGTCAACTCCAGCAACCAGTCCGTCGGCAGCGTGACGCTGCCCGCGGTCTTCGAGAGCCGCGTCAACGACGCGCTGCTGTTCGACCAGGTGCTTTCGCAGCTCGCCTCGCGCCGGGCCGGCACGCACGCCACCAAGACGCGCGCGTTCGTGAGCGGCGGCGGCAAGAAGCCGTGGAAGCAGAAGGGCACGGGCCGCGCGCGCGCGGGCTCGAGCCGCTCGCCGATCTGGCGCGGCGGTGCCGTGATCTTCGGACCTCAGCCGCGCTCGTACGAATACCGTCTGCCGGCGTCGTCGCGCCGCCAGGCCCTGGCGAGCGCACTCGCGCAGAAGGCGCGCGACAGCCAGCTCACCGTGATCGATCAGCTGGCGCTCTCGCAGCCGAAGACCCGCGAGCTCTCGGGCATCCTCGACGGCCTCGGTATCGGCGACAGCACGCTCGTCGTGATCGCCGGACGCGACCGCAACGTGGAGCTCGCCGGCCGCAACCTGCCGCGCGTCTGCGTGATGCCGGTCGAGGGCATCAACGTGTACGACATCCTTCGCCACAAGAACCTGCTCGTCACGCAGGACGCCCTTGCGGCCATCGAGGCGAGGCTGGGCTGATGGGAAACGAGCTGAAAATCCTCAAGGCCCCGCTCATCACCGAGAAGGGCACGCTGGTCGCCGAGTCGAACCAGGTCATTTTCAAGGTTCCGCCGCATGCGACCAAGACCGAGATTCGCCGCGCGGTCGAGACGCTCTTCGAAGTGAAGGTCTCGGCTGTTCGCACGGCCACCTTCCTCGGCAAGAAGAAGCGCGCCGGAAAGACTCTGGGCACCAGGCCCGCATGGAAGAAGGCCTACGTTACGCTGGCCGAAGGGCAGGCCGTCGCCGACCTGCTCGAGAAGATCTGAGGTAGGGAGCTACTGTCGTGGGAGTGAAGTTCTTCAAGCCGACCTCGCCCGGACGCCGTTTCATGACGGGGTTCGATTTCGAGGAGGTCTCCACAACCGAGCCCGAGAAGTCGCTGCTGCGCCCGATCAAGAAGAGCGGCGGCCGCAACTCGAACGGCCGGATCACGTCGCGTCACCGCGGCGGCGGCCACAAGCGCCGTTATCGCCTGATCGACTTCCGCCGCATCAAGGACGGGATTCCGGGCAAGATCGCGACCGTCGAGTACGATCCGAACCGCTCGGCGCGCATTGCTCTGCTGGTCTACGCCGACGGCGAGAAGGCGTACATCGTCGCTCCCGAGGGTGCGAAGGTCGGGGACCAGATCGTCTCGGGGCCCGAGTCGGACATCAAGCCCGGCAACACGCTGCCTCTCGACAAGGTTCCGGTCGGCACCACGGTGCACTCGATCGAGATCAAGCCGGGAGCCGGCGGCAAGATGGCGCGCAGCGCCGGTTGCGGCGCGCAGCTGGTCGCCAAGGAAGGCGACTACGCGCTGCTCCGCCTGCCTTCGGGCGAGCTTCGCAACGTTCGCCGCGAGTGCCGTGCGACGATCGGCCAGGTCGGCAATGCGCAGCACGAGAACATCACGCTCGGCAAGGCGGGACGTGCCCGCTGGAAGGGCGTGCGGCCGCAGACGCGCGGTATCGCGATGAACCCGGTCGATCACCCGCACGGCGGCGGCGAAGGCCGCGCCAAGGGCAATCACCCGCAGACGCCGTGGGGCAAGCCGACCAAGGGCGCCCGCACGCGCCACAACCCGCGCACGGACAAGTACATCGTGACGCGGCGGAAGAAGAAGTAACCGATGCCCAGGTCAGTCAAGAAAGGTCCATTCGTGGACGCCAGCGTGCTGAAGAAGATTTCCGCGCAGAGCGTGGACGACCGCCGTCCGATCAAGACGTGGTCGCGCCGCTCGACGATCATCCCCGAGATGATCGGCTACACCTTCTCGGTGCACAACGGCCGCCGCTTCCTGCCGATTTACATCAGCGAGAACATGGTGGGTCACAAGCTCGGCGAGTTCGCTCCCACGCGCACGTTCCAGAGTCACTCCGGCGCGCGCAAGACGGACGCCAAGAAGTAAACGTCATGGAAGTCAAAGCCATCGCCCGTTACCAGCAGATTTCTCCGCGCAAGTGCCGGCTCGTCGCCGACATGGTGCGCGGGCAGGGAGTGGAGGACGCCCTCGCGGTCCTCGATTTCACGCACAAGAAGGCGGCGCGCTTCGTTGCGAAGACGCTGCGCTCGGCCGTCGCGAACGCCGAGAACAACAACAACATCGACGTCGACACGCTCTTCATCAAGACGATCATGATCGATCCGGGTCCGACGGCCGGACGCTTCCGCCCGCGCGCGCAGGGCAGGGCGACCGCGATCCGCAAGCGCACGAGCCACATCACCGTGGTCGTCGACAGCAAGGCCTGAGGGCGTGAGCCCGAAGATCGATAGGCAGAGGTAAGACCGAATGGGACAGAAGACACATCCGAGAGGCTTCCGCCTCGGCGTCACCGAGACCTGGGACTCGCGCTGGTTCGCCGGCAAGAACTACGCGGACCTGCTCCAGCAGGACCTCGCCATCCGCAAGTTCCTGCGCAAGCGCCTGTCGCACGCCGGGGTGCCGAAGATCGAGATCGAGCGCGCCGCCAAGAACGTGCGCGTGCACATCCACACGGCGCGCCCCGGCATCGTGATCGGCAAGAAGGGCGCCGAGATCGAGAAGCTCAAGAGCGACATCGTCAAGCTGGCCGGCAAGGACAGCTTCGTCGAGATCCACGAGATCCGCCGTCCCGACCTCGACGCGCAACTCGTCGCCGAGAACATCGCGATCCAGCTCGAGCGACGCGTGATGTTCCGCCGCGCGATGAAGGAAGCCGTCGCGCGCGCGATGCGCATGGGCGGGCTCGGAATCCGCGTGCAGTGCGGCGGCCGCCTCGGCGGCCACGAGATTGCGCGCACCGAATGGTACCGCGAGGGCCAGGTTCCTCTCCACACGCTACGCGCCGATATCCACTACGGGCTCGCGGAAGCGCGCACGACGTTCGGCGTGATCGGAGTGAAGGTCTGGGTCTACCGCGGCGACGGCACCGTTCGTCACCAGGACGAGCGCAAAGCCGGCGTGGGGATGTAAGAGGCCGACGTCATGCTGCAACCGAAGAAGACGAAATTCCGCAAGATGCACAAGCAGAAGGGCCGCAACCGCGGGCTTGCCTACAAGGGCAATACCCTCGAGTTCGGCGACTTCGGCTTGAAAGCGACCGGTTGGGGACGCCTCACGGCGCGCCAGATCGAGGCGGCCCGAATCGCGATCACGCGCCACATCAAGCGCGGCGGCCGCGTGTGGATCCGCATCTTCCCCGACCTGCCGATCACCAAGAAGCCCGCCGAGGTCCGGATGGGAAAAGGCAAGGGTTCGCCCGAGGCCTGGGTTTGTCCGGTGGAGCCGGGCCGCGTGCTTTTCGAGATGGAAGGCGTCGAGCCCGAGCTCGCGAAGGAAGCGATGCGTCTCGCGGCCCACAAGCTGCCGATCTCGACGCGCTTCTGCCAGAGAGAGGACGTGCACCATGCTGCCCAGTGATGTTCGTAAAATGAACGCCGGCGAGCTGGCGAAGAAGGAAGGCGAGCTGCGCGACCGTGTCGCGCGCCTGACCATGAAGCGCAACGCGCGCCGGCTCGACAAGCCGTCCGAGCTGATTGCCGCGCGCCGCGATCTCGCGCGCGTGCTCACGGTCAAGAACGAGAAGGGAGCCAAGGCATGAGCGAGGCATCGGCACCGGCGAGGCCGCGGGCGAAGACCCGCGAAGGCGTCGTCGTGAGCAACAAGATGGACAAGACCGCGGTGGTCTCGGTCGCCCGGCGCGTGCGCCACGGCAAGTACCTGAAGACCGTCGTTCGTCACAAGAACTACATGGTCCACGACGAGAACAACGAGTGCCTGCCGGGCGACCGCGTCGTGATCGCGGAGACGCGCCCGCTGAGCAAGAACAAGCGCTGGCGCCTGAGCCGCGTCGTCGAGAAGGCGGTGCAGGTCGGTGCGGAAGTCGCCGATCCTCTTGCGCAGGACACGGCAGGAGTCGCCCAATGATCGGCCAGGAGGCAGTCCTCGACGTCGCCGACAACTCCGGCGCGCGCCGTATTCTCTGCATCCGCGTGCTCGGAGGCACGGGCCGCCGCTACGCGCGCATCGGCGACGTCATCGTCGGCAGCGTGAAGGAAGCGACGCCGGGTGGAAAGATCACCAAGGGCCAGGTCGTCAAGGCCGTCATCGTCCGCACCAAGCGCGAGACGCGCCGTCCGGACGGTTCCTACATCCGCTTCGACACCAACTCGGCGGTGGTCCTCGACAACCAGGGCGAACCGATCGGCACCCGCATCTTCGGGCCGGTCGCACGCGAGCTGCGCGCGAAGAAGTTCATGAAGATCATCTCGCTCGCGCCGGAGGTTCTCTAGCGAGGGCGCGAGCCCGGACCGGAAAAGGTTCGGGGCGGCCCGAGAGAAAACGACATGTCGAAGCAGAACATCAAGAAAGGCGACACGGTCATCGTGATCGCCGGCAAGGACAAGGGAAAGACGGGCAAGGTCGTGCGCGTCGATCGCGAGGACTCGAAGATCGTCGTCGAGCGCATCGCGATGGTGAAGCGTCACCGCAAGCCGCGCGGCAACGAGCCGGGCGGCATCCTCGAAAAGGAGACGCCGATCCACATCTCGAACGTGATGCTGATCTGCCCGAGCACGCACAAGCCGACGCGCGTCGGCCGCAAGCTCATCGAAGGCGGCCGGGACGGCAAGTTGAAGCACGTGCGCGTGGCGCGCGTGAGCGGAGAAGTGGTCGACGCGCGCTGAGCGCGGCGATCCTCAAGGAAGGTTCAGGAAAATGGCTGTAGAAAAACCGACGCTCCAGCGGCGCTATGAGGACGAGATCCGAGCCGTGCTGCAGAAGGAGTTCGGCCTGACGAGCGTGATGGCGGTTCCCCGCCTCGAGAAGATCGTGATCAACGTGGGCCTGGGCGACGCCGTCCAGAACCCCAAGCTGATCGACGGCGCAGTGGACCAGATCGGCAAGATCACGGGTCAGCGCCCGGTCGTCACGCGTTCCAAGAAGGCGATCTCGAACTTCAAGCTGCGCGAGAAGATGCCGATCGGCGTGGCCGTGACGCTGCGTCGCGAGCGCATGTACGAGTTCCTCGAGCGCTTCATCCGCGTGGCGCTGCCGCGCGTTCGCGACTTCCGCGGCCTGCCGAACAAGGGCTTCGACGGTCGCGGCAACCTCAGCATCGGTCTGCGCGAGCAGATCATCTTTCCGGAGATCGAGATCGACAAGGTCGAGAAGATCCAGGGAATGTCGGTCACGATCGTGACTACCGCGCGCAACGACGCGCAGGGCCGTGCGCTGCTGACGCAGCTCGGCATGCCGTTCCGCCCCCAGGGCGGCGGGCAGCAACAGCAGTAGGACGGGAGAGAACGGGCATGGCCAAGAAGTCGATGATCATCAAGTCGGAGCGCAAGCCGAAGTTTCCGGTGCGCGGCTACACGCGCTGCAAGCAGTGCGGACGTCCGCGCAGCGTCTACCGGCGCTTCAAGCTCTGCCGCATCTGCCTGCGCAAGCTCGCGCTGGAAGGTGTGATTCCCGGCCTCGTCAAGGCGAGCTGGTAAGGAGGAGGATCGAATCATGATGACCGATCCGATTGCCGATCTGCTCACCCGCATCCGCAACGCATGCCAGGGACGCCGCGACCAGGTCTCGCTGCCGCATTCGCGCACGAAGGAGGCCATCGCGCGCCTTCTCTGCGACGAAGGCTACCTGCGCGAGGTCGAGGTGGGCGGCGACAGCGTCAAGAAGACCATCACGGTGCACATCCGCTACAGCGACGGCGGCGACCCGGTGCTCACGGGCATCCGCCGCGTCAGCCGTCCGGGACTGCGCCGCTACAGCTCGTCGGGCGATGCGCCGCGTATTCGCGGCGGCCTCGGCGTAAGCATTCTCAGCACTCCGCTCGGATTCCTGTCCGACCGCGAGGCGCGCCGCCGCAACGTCGGCGGCGAAGTGATCTGCGAGGTCTGGTAACGTGTCACGTCTCGGTAAAGTTCCTCTTCCCGTCCCGAAAGGCGTGACCGTGCAGGTCGGCACCGACGAGCTGCGCGCCAAGGGACCCCTCGGCGAAATGACCGTCACGATGGACCCGGCCGCTCCGGTCACGGTGGACGCGGCGGGCGTTCTCGTCTCGCGTACCAGCGACGGCCGCCACGAGCGTGCGCGCCAGGGTCTCGTGCGCCGCATGGTCTCGAACGCTCTCACCGGCGTCAGCACCGGCTTCACGCGCAAGCTCGAGATCACCGGCGTCGGCTACCGTGCGGACGCGAAGGGCACCGACATCAATCTGACTCTCGGGTTCTCGCACCCGATCGTCTACCAGCTCCCGCCGGGCGTGAAGGCCAGCGTGGAGAAGCAGGTGTCGATCACGCTCACGGGCGCCAACCGCCAGGTCGTCGGCGAGGTCGCGGCGGGTATCCGCAAGCTGCGTCCGCCCGAACCGTACAAGGGCAAGGGCGTTCGCTACGCCGAAGAGCACATCCGCCGCAAGGCAGGCAAAGCCGGCAAGGCCGGCGGCAAGTAGGAACCTGACGATGGAAGTCTCGAAGCTCCGCAGAGTAAGCCGCGACCACCGCCATTCGCGCGTGCGCAAGAAGGTTCACGGAACCGACACGCGTCCGCGCATGAGCGTGTTCCGCTCGAACAAGTACATCTACGTCCAGGTGATCTCCGACGACCAGGGCCGCACGCTCACCGCGGCGTCGAGCGTCGCCGGAGGCAAGGGCAACCTCGGCGCCGCCCAGCAGCTCGGCAAGGACATTGCCGAACGCTGCAAGGCGCTGTCGATCGGCGAGGTCGTTTTCGATCGCGGCGGCTACAAGTACCACGGCCGCATCCGCGCACTGGCCGACGCCGCGCGCGAAGCCGGCCTCAAGTTCTAAGACAGCAGGAATTGTAAATGGCACGACGCGATTCACAGCAGGGACAGGCCGCCGACTCCGAGTTCAAGGAGAGGGTGGTTCACATCAACCGTGTGGCCAAGGTCGTCAAGGGCGGCCGGCGCTTCAGCTTCAGCGCGCTCGTCGTCGTCGGCGACGGCGGCGGCCGCGTCGGATACGGCGTCGGCAAGGCCAAGGAAGTGCCCGAGGCCATTCGCAAGGCTGTCGAGCGTGCGCGCAAGGGCATGGTCCGCGTGCCGATGGCGAAGGGAACCATTCCCTACGCCGTGCAGGGCGAGTTCGGTGCGGGCAGCGTTTTCCTGCGGCCCGCCTCGGACGGAACCGGTGTGATCGCGGGCGGCGGCATTCGCGCCGTCGTCGAGCTCGCCGGCATCCAGAACGTGCTCACGAAGTGCCTCGGCTCGCACAACCCGCACAACATGGTGAAGGCGACGATGGCTGCGCTCGCGCAGCTCGAGGATCCGAACGCGATCGCCTCGCGCCGCGGCAAGGATCTCGCTTCGCTGGTGCACTGAGCACCAGAGCGCTGACG
>CAYYVZ010000229.1:0-8432 GCA_964475235.1 uncultured Myxococcales bacterium
CTTCACGCGGTCGTACTGGAGACGGGCGGTGCTCGCGGCGAACTGGGCCGCGTCGAGGCGGGTGCGCGCCGCCTCGACCGCGAGGGGCAGGGCCTTCTCCAGCTCCGCCGCCTGCGCGACCAGGGATTCCACGCGGCGCGCGGCCGTCCTTCCGAGAGGGAGAGATGAAGTATTCCGCCGTACTGCAGGCGGAGGAGGCAAGTCCTCCCAGAACTATGGAATTGCGGGCCGAACAGTTGCTGTCCTATCCGGCACGAGCGTGGCAATTAGAAAGCCATGAAGAGATCCACGCGCGGGGTTATCCCGCCCTTGGCTATCCGCGGGAGCGCCCTGGCGCTGGTGCTGGCCCTTTCGACCGGGGCCAACGCGGCCTGTCCGTCTGCTCCGCTCCCCCTGTGCCGAAATTTCGGCAAGACCAGCCTGGTTCTCGACGCCGTCTCCGGTCGCTTCGACTGGAAGGCAACTCGCGGGCCGGCCACGAGCCTGGGCGACTTCGGCAGCCCGGCGACCACCGCCTACTCGCTGTGCGCCTGGGATGACGACGGCCTCGTCGCGGCCGTCGAGGTTCCGCCCAATGCCATATGCGATGGCGAGTCGTGCTGGAGTCCCAAGGGTTCCGCGGGTTGGCGTTACACCGATCCGCTCGGCGCCAACGGTGCGCTCGAGTCCCTGCAGCTATCGGGCAGCACCAGGTCGCGCACCAAGCTGCGTGCGCGCGCGATCGCGCCGGGCGGGTTCACGCTGCCGCTGAATGGCAACGTGGTCGTACAGTTTCTGCGCGACGACAGTCCCATCTGTTTCGAGAGCTCGCTCGCGAGCGCGGCGTTCCGTTCCAACGACGACGACGGAGCCAGCGCCAAAGCGAACTACGACTCGGCCGCCCCGGTTCCGGCACTGGCCAGTGCCGGCTGCGCCGCGCCGACGTCGCTGTACCCCGCCGGAGTTTCCACCAACGACAGCCTCGTGCACGACGACCTCACGCGCACGTTCCGCGTGCACGTTCCGGCCTCCTACGACGGCGTTGCCCCGATGCCCGTGGTCTTCCTGTTGCACGGCGGTTTCGGCTCCGGCGCGCAGGTGGAGACTTCGTCGCGAATTCTCGACGTCGCCGAGGCCGAGGGATTCGTGGTGGTGTCGCCCGACGGCACGGCGGGGCCGGGCGGCGTGCGGACCTGGAATGCCGACGGCTGCTGCGGCGCTTCGGCCTCAGGCAACGTCGACGACGTGGGATTCGTTGCTGCCGTGCTCGATCATCTCGAGGCATCGACGTGCGTGGACACCAGGCGCGTCTACGCTGCGGGCATGTCGAACGGTTCGATGCTCTCGCATCGCCTGGCTTGTGAGCTTGCCGATCGGATCCGTGCCGTGACGGCCGTGTCCGGCACGGACATGACGTACATCTGTCATCCGGCGCGGCCCGTGCCCACGCTGACCATTCACGGCAGCGCGGATGCCAACGTCCCCTACGATGGTGGATTCGGTTGCGGCGCCGCCGGAGTTTCGTTCCGTTCGGTGCCTGCCACACTGCAGCGCTGGATTGGCCTCAACGGCTGCTCGGACACGGTCGCGACGACTTCGCTCAACGGCGACGCGACGTGCTCGTCGTTCGCGAAGTGCGCGGCCGGAAGCGATGTCAGCCTGTGCGTGTTGGACGGGGGCGGACACCAGTGGCCGGGCGGTGTGCCGCCGGCGGGCGCGGGGCTGCCCGGTTGTCCGTTCGGGTACCAGTCGCAGGCGTTCTCGGCTTCGCTCGAGGCGTGGCGGTATTTCGAAGCGCATCCCGTGAAGTGATGGGGCGACGCGACCTGGCGCGATCGGTTCCGACGTCCTCGTGAAACACCAGCGTCGTCGGCCCGATGCGATCTGTCCGTCGCGGATGCAGCTCGGAAGCCGACTCTACGCGTCGAGCGAACCCGCACTCGGCGGCGTCGTACCGACGGTGAAGTAGAACTCGGCTCCCATTCCCGGAGCGGAATCGGCCTGGAGGCGTCCCGCGTGGCGACGGATGATCCGGGCGGCCCGGGCGAGCCCCTTTCCGTGGCCGGAGCAAGTATCCTCTCGATACCGGCTCATCGGCGGCTCGAACAGATTCCACGACGCTTGCAGGAGAACGGAACTACACGGTCGTTTCCGCAGGCGTCGCAGTGCACCCGTACGAAACCGTGCTCCGGGAGTCCACAGGCGAGGAAGTCGCGGAACGTCTTCTCTACGAAACGAGGAAGCGGATGTCCGCGCTCGCTGGCGTCGTCGAGGAATCCTTCGAGCCCGGCGGACACGATGCCGTGAAGCAGCGCAGTCTCGGCACGGCGCGGTTCGTACGGATGGCGCGCTGAGAATGCGGGCATCGACGGCATTCCCGTCGATGCCGCACCTGGCGGGCCCGAGTCGATGACGCGGGTGGAATGGGATCACTCCGAAAGAGCAGGGACTATTCCGAACCGTATGAAGCGCGCCGAGACTTCAGTCCTCATAGACCGGAGCGCGCCCATCGCGCCGCGCCCGGATCGCCTCGTCGAGATTCTGCGTCGTCATGCGCACGAGAAGCTGGTTGCGGTTCTCGAGGTCGATGGCGGCCTTGAGGCTGCCGGCCTCGAGGTTCGACCAGAGCACTTCCTTCGTCATCGCGAGGCCGTGGGTGCTGTAGCCGCACATCTGCGCGGCCAGCTCCACGGCCGCCGCCACGAGCGCGTCGTCGTCGACGACGCGCGAGACGAGGCCGATGCGCTCGGCCTCCGCGGCGTCCACCTCGCGTCCCGACAGGATGATCTCGTTCGCACGCGACGCGCCGATCAGGCGCGGCAGCAGGAAGCTCACTCCACACTCCGTGCCGGTGAGGCCGTTGTTGATTCCTGCGCCGCGAAAGCTCGCCGAGCGCGCGGCGATGCGGATGTCGGCGCCGAGCGGCAGGCACATGCCGCCGCCGTAGGAGGGGCCGTTGATCGCGGCGATAAGGGGCTGGGGAATCGCGCGCATCGCCGGCACGATGTCCGACATGAAGGCCATCGCACGGATCGCAATGCGAGAAATCGGAAGGCCGTCGCTTCCCGGCGGCATGCCGACCTCCGTCAGGTCCATGCCCGAGCAGAAGCCGCGGCCGCTGCCCGTGAGGATCGCGACCGAGCAGTCGTTGTCGGCGCCGACCTCGGCGAGCGCCGCGTAGAGCGACTCGACGAGAGGGAACGACATGGCGTTGAGGCGCTCCGGGTGGTTGAGCGTGATCAGGCGGACATGCGGGCGCGGGGTCTCGACGGTGACGTACGGCGCGCCGTCGCTACGCAGGTGCATCTTGTGCTTCATCGCGCGCACAGGCCGCCCGCGCCGCCCCAAGTCAACCGGGGACGAGTACCTGTCGCGTGTTCTTGTACCGGGTACCGTCTGGATGCTCGGGGAACTCGGCGCCCATACGGGAATGTCCCCACCCATTTCGCGGGCGGCGAGTTCGGAAGCCCGGCTACCTGAAGCTCGACCCCTGGGCGAGCTGTGTTCGAAGTCCCCTTGTTATGACTCGGAGCGGGATGGTAATACGGCCCGCCGTTCGCTCCAGTTCGGTCACGAAATGTGAATCGTATCGCTTTCGGTGGTCGCGCATTCTCGGGGAGCAGAACATGGGGGAGGTCTTGTGAGCGCATTCGCCGGATCGCGGATTCGTTTTTGTCTTCTTGCTTCGATGGCCATGCTCGCGGCCCCGGGCGCCTCGAATTCCTACCAGTTCGGTGCGCCCGGCCAGATCTCGCCGAGCCTTCCGATGGGAGACTCGGCCGAAGACGCCGCCCCGGAAGCCGCCACCGACGGCGCAGGAAACTGGGTCGCTGTCTGGCAAGCGGACGCCTTCGCGGGCTCGGATGACGACATCCTCGTGGCGAGGTCGAGCGACGACGGCGAAACGTGGACTGCCGCCGAAGCTCTCAACACCAACGCCGCGTCCGATACCGGGCTAGACTGGTTTCCCCACGTGGCCACCGACGGGGCAGGAACCTGGATCGCCGTCTGGCAGTCTACAGATACTCTCGGCGGCACGATCGGCAGCGATTACGACATCCTTTACGCACGATCGACGGACAACGGCGACACATGGACGGCGCCGGCGCCCCTCAATTCGGGCGCCGCATCGGACACCTTCTACGACGAGCTGGCACGAATCGTTACCGACGGGTCGGGGAACTGGATGGTCGTTTGGGATCAGGTCGGTATGTTCCTTACCAAGGACATCCTGATGGCACGTTCCACGAACAACGGCGCGAGCTGGTCTTCGCAGACGACGATCAACTCCAACGCCGTCAATAATGGCTACGACGACGAGCAGCCGTCGCTGGCCACCGACGGCGCCGGCAACTGGGTCGTCGTATGGAATTCGACCGACGCGCTCGGCGGTCTCGGCAACGACTACGAGATCCTCGTGACACGCTCGACGAACAATGGAGCGAGCTGGAGCGCGGCGAAGCTTCTCAACAGTAACTGGGCGGGGATCCAGACGGACCGTCGGCCCTCGATCGCCACGGACGGGAATGGCAACTGGGTGACCGTCTGGTCGTCGTCGGTCTCGGGATTCGAGCTGTGGACGGCGGTGTCGAGGTCGCAGGACGTGGGCGAGACCTGGACGGACCGCGTTCTCGTGAATGCAACGGTCTCCCCGTCGGAAACGTTCGAGTACAAGCCCCGAGTGGTGACCGACGGCGCCGGTAACTGGATGATCGCCTTCTCGTCAGCCTACCCAGACGAGCTGGATGCCACTGTCCGGTTCGTGCGTTCGACCGACAACGGGCAGTCGTGGACGATTCCCGGCGGCATTCATCCCGCCTTCCTCGGCGTTCATAGCGGGATTGGAGACACCCCGGTTGTTGCGAGCATGGCCGACGGCAAGTGGCTCGCGCTGTGGGTGACGCGCGACGACCTCGACGGATACGGCAGCAACACGCGCGACATCGCCGTGTCGCTCGCACTTCCGTGCGACGACGGTAACCCATGCACGTCCGATGGTCACCGCTTCGGTGTCGGATGCGAGAGCGTCGCCGGCCCGGCGAGCCAGTTCTGCATGGACGCCGGCCAGACGAAGCTCCAGGTGGACTACTCGGGCGATCCGACGCGCTCCAAGCTGTCCTGGCAGTGGAGCAAGGGCGACGGGTTCTTCCAGTCGATGCTGGGAGACCCACTCGTCGACGAGGAATATTCGCTGTGCCTCTACGACACGGTGGCCTCGACGCCTTCGCTCGTGGCTGCGATGGACATCCCGCCGTCGGCGACGTTCTGGGAGAGCGATGCGCCGAAGGGAGTCAGCTATCGCGATCAGGACGGGACCTCCGGCGGCGTCACGAAACTCCAGATCAAGACGAGCACGGGCCCCAAGGCAAAGGTGAAACTGTCGGCCGAGGGTTCGAGTCTCCCGCTGCCTGCGCCGGCCGGCGCAACCTACTTCAATCTGGATTCGTCGGTCGTGGCCCAGTTGGTCAACAGACAGGGTGCCTGCTGGGCCAGCACGTATGTCGCCGGCGACGTGAGCACCCACGACACGGACACGTTCAAGGGCCGCACGAAGCAGTAACGGTCCCGAGGTGTCGCCGGAATGGGTTTGGGCCCGCGCCCTCGAAGACAAAAAAAGACCCGGCGTTCCGTCTGGCCTGGGAACGCCGGGTCTGGCTTGCTCGAAGCCTCGGGGGGGAGGTCAGGCTCCGAGCTGGAGCTGAAACGAATGGGGGGGGATGGTCTTCGAATCAGCTCGCGTGGCTTATAGAAGCACGCAGCATGCCAGCAATCCCCCGATTCTTGTCGTACCTAACCTGCTGAATTAAGAAAGAAAAATTCCCCAGTGCGGCAATATCGCCGCAGGCATGTCTCGGCCTTTTGTCTCGTGTGTGTCTCAGCTGTGTCTATCGAGACAGGTATGAGACACGTTCGGGTGCCACCCGATCGGGGCACCAAAATCGGCCCGGCTCGCGCGCCTGGCGCCGAAGCATCTCGCGCAGCCCGGCCGATCCAACCCGAAAGCCGGACCTGACCCCAACTACGGTTCGGTGTCTTCGCCGAGCGCGAGGGACGATAGGCCGAGAAGGGTGAGGCGACGATAGAAGGTCGCACGGCTGACGCCGAGCAGCTTGGCCGCCAGCGACCGGTTGCCGCCGGACCGGTGCAGCGCTTCGAGCATCTCGAGTCGGCTCGCGGTCGGGCCCTGGGGCAGGGCCGCTGCGGCGGTCGCGCCGTCGAGCACCTCCGAGGGAAGGTCGTCGGGAAGGATGAGGTCGCCGCGGGCCCTCGCGGCGGCCACCGCGATCGCGTTGCGCAGCTCGCGCACGTTGCCGGGCCAGTCGTACAGGTGAAGCAGCCGCAGCGTGTCGTTGGCGACGCCGCGCACCGGCTTTCCGCTCATCGCCGACTGCAGCGCGAGGAAGTGGCGCGCGAGCAGCACGATGTCTTCCTTGCGATCCCGAAGCGGCGGCAGCGTGATGCGTGCCGCGCGCACGCGGTAGTAGAGGTCGGCGCGGAAACGCCCCAGGCGGACCTCGTCGGCAAGGTCACGGTTGGTTGCCGCGACGATGCGGACGTCCACCGGCTCGCCCTTGGTCTTGCCGACCGGGTAGACGACGCGCTCGTCGAGCACGCGCAGCAGGCTCGCCTGAACGCGCGCCGACAGCTCGCCGATCTCGTCGAGAAAGAGCGTGCCGCCGTTGGCCGCGCGGAAAAGTCCCTCGTAGTCGCCGACGGCATCCGTGAACGATCCGCGTGTGTGTCCGAAGAGCTGGCTGACCGCGAGCTCCTCGGAAAGCCCTGCGCAGTTGACCGCGACGAACGTGTGCTCCGCGCGCGCACTGCTCTGGTGGATCGCGCGTGCGACCAGCTCCTTGCCCGAGCCGGTCTCGCCGTCGACGAGCACCGGCACCTCGACGGCGCCGTAGTCGCGGATCTGCAGGTACACCTGCTTCATCACGTCGCTGGTGCCGACGATGTCGTTGAACTTGCTGCGGTCGTCGAGGATGCGCTCGAGCTGCATCACGCGAGAGACGTCGTAGAGGAAGAACAGGCGCCCACCCGGCGTGCGCGAGTCGTCGCAGACTTCCACCTCGACCGCCGCCGGAAGCCCGCTGCCGTGCGGAACATGGACGAGGACCGTTCCTTCCTGGCCCGCGGGATTGCGCACGACTTCGTCGAGACGCTGGCGGTCGGCCTTCGAAACGCCGAGCGCGTCCTGCCAGCGCGCGCCGAGAATGCGGTCGAGCTCGCCGCCGACGATGGCGAGCGCGGCGCGGCTCGCGAACGTCACGCGGCCGTCGCCGTCCACGAGCAGCGTGCCGTGACGTTGCGCATCGAGCACGGCCTTCAGATCGTCGTGCGCGCGCTGCAACTCGCGGTGGATGCGGCCGCGACCGAGCGCCGTTTGAACCGTGACCTCGATGTCGCGCTGGTCGAAGGGCTTGACGATGTATCCGAGCGGAGCCGCCGTGCGCGCGCGCTCGAGCGTGACAGGGTCCGCGTAGGCCGTCAGGAACACGCATGGGATGTCGAAGTTCGCACGGATGCGATGCGCAAGGTCGATGCCGTCTTCCTCGCCTTCGATGCGGACGTCCATCAGCACGAGGTCCGGACGGTGCTGGCTGCAGAGCTGGTAGGCGGCCTCGCCGCTGCGCGCGGTGCCGACCACCGTGTGACCGAGACGGCGAAGGCGCGACGAGATGTCGAACGCGACGATGCTCTCGTCCTCGACGACGAGAATGCGGGCGGAAGGGACGGTTTCACTGACTGCTTCGGCGCTCATGCTGCTGCCTGCCTTGCTTTTCTGGCTTCGCGGTCGCCGAGCGCGGCCATCGCCCCGCCAGGCGGCAGGTGAAGGACACACCGTGTGCCGCTGTCGCTGGTCATCTCGAACCGGCCGCCGAGCTGCTCGGCGAGGGCGAGCACCAGCTTGAGACCGAGACTGTCGCTTTCTTCGATGTCCACGTTGCCGGGAACTCCGGCACCGTCGTCGGTGATCGTCAGGCGGCGGCCTTCCTTCGTGCTCGTGAGCTCGACGCGCACGAGCCCGGTGCGCCGGAGCGCGAACCCGTGCTGCACGGCGTTGGCGATGAGCTCGTTGACGATGAGGCCGATCGGGATCGCGTGATCCACGCCGACCACGCGGATGGCCTCGTCCACCTTCACTTCCACGCGGTAGTCGCCGTGCCCGAAATAGCGGATGACCTGCTGGGCGAGCACGTCGAGGTAACTCGCGAGATCCACGTGCGCGAGGTCGCCCGAGCGATACAGCTGCTCGTGCACGAGTGCCATCGCGCGGATGCGGACCTCGCTTTCCTGGAAGACCTCGCGCGTGTCGGCGTCGTCGCTGCGCTCGCTCTGCAGGTTCAGCATCGACGAGATGATCTGCAGGTTGTTCTTCACGCGGTGGTGGATCTCCCGCAGCAGGATCTCCGTCTCGACGAGGGCGCGTTCGCTCTGCTGCTCGGACT
>CAYYVZ010000230.1:0-8404 GCA_964475235.1 uncultured Myxococcales bacterium
TCAGTTCCTCACGACCGAGTGCCGCGCGGTCGCCGGCGTCTGCGACACCTCCGAGACCTGCACGGGAACGGAGGCCGACTGCCCGACGGATCAGTTCCTGACCACCGAGTGCCGCGCCGTCACCGGCGTGTGCGACACGGCGGAGACCTGCACGGGAACCGAAGCCGACTGCCCGGCGGAAGTCTTCCTCGGCACCGGAACCGTCTGCCGCGCGGTCGCAGGCATCTGCGATACCCTCGAGGTTTGCACCGGCTCGGCTGCGGCGTGTCCTGGCGACGTCTTCCTGACCACGCAGTGCCGCGCTTCGGCGGGGGTGTGCGACAACGCAGAGATCTGCACTGGATCGGCTGCCGCGTGTCCGGTCGACGGATTCAAGCCGTCGACGACGGAGTGCCGCGCCGATGCGGGGGACTGCGACGTCCTCGAGCGCTGCACGGGCTCTGCGGCCGCGTGCCCGGCCAACGGCTTCGAGCCGAACAACACGGCCTGCACGACCGACAACAACGTGTGCACCAACGACGTCTGCAACTCGAGCGGCGTCTGCCAGCACAACAACAACACGGTCAGCTGCGACGACGGCCAGTTCTGCACGGTCAACGACGTGTGCAGCGGCGGCGAGTGCGACGGCGCACCCAATCCCTGCGGCGACGGCGTCCAGTGCACAGTGGACCAGTGCAACGAGCAGACCGATTCGTGCTCGAGCACGCCGAACAACGGCCGCTGCGACGACGAGAACTCGTGCACGATCGACGTGTGCGACGGCGAGACCGGCTGCTCGAACACGTTCGCGTGCATCGACATCTGCCGGCCGGCGTCGTTCTACGGCAAGCACACGGGCGCAGACGACAACCTGCTGCAGCAGATCCTCGACGCCGTCGGCGGAATCGAGGTCTGCGGCGTGTCGATCACCGAGACGGCCAACGCGGAGGAGCCCTTCCTCGAGGGCCTCGGCCTGTCGTCGGCGCTCGAGGGAATCTGCGTGCGCCTCGACGGGGACATTCCGCAGCGCGCGCTCTACCAGGAGCTCGTGACGACCGCGCTCAACTGCACGATCAGCGGCTCGGACAACTGCGACGAGGTGATCGACGACTTCGTCGACGTCTCGTTCAGCGACTGCAACGACCTGTGCTCGGGTGACCTCGACGAGGAAGTCGACGAGCTCGAGTTCGCCGAGACCTGCCGCCACCAGCTCCGCTGCTACAACCGCGGCGGACGCATGATCGGCAACAAGTGCGCATTCGGCGAGTGCGACGTGACCGGCGAGCTCTGCGGATCCGACTACGGGCCGTGCCCGCCCATCGCGAACGTGCCGATCCCGCTGCTGCAGGTCTGCGAACGCTTCCCCGACAACTGCCGCGACGAGGACTTCTGCCAGCCCGCGCTGGACATCTGTCCGGACCGCGTCAGGCCGTCGGGTTCGCGCGCCTGCAAGGAAGCGAAGGGCAACGAGTGCACCATCGACTTCTGCTCCATCGACGACGACTGAGCGTCGGCAACGTCGTCTGACAACAGGCGAAGCCGATTGAGAAGATCACGCCGCGGTTCCTACGGGAGCCGCGGCGTTTTCTTTTTGCGCTAGAGCCGTTCTTCGATCGCGGCGGCGAGGCGGTCCACGTCTTCGTCGCTGACGTAGGCCTGGGCGGACAGGCGCAGCCACGGCGCGCCGTCGATCGAGAGGGGCTGCGCCTCGATGTTCCTCTCGAAGAGCAGCCAGTCCTTGAGCGTCGCCGCGTCCTCGATGCTGCCGCCGATGGCCGGAGGCAGCGGGAACGTCACCATGCTGCCGACGCGGTGGCGCGGCGTCGTCCATGCGAGGCCCCAGCGCGCGGCGAGGCGCGCGGCGGAGCTCCAGGCGAGCTCGTGGTTGTGGGCCCAGAGGTTTTCGCGGCCGCCGAGCACCTCGTCGATGAACGCGAGGCCCGCCGGCGCGCACAGGAACGGCGTCGGATCGCGCGTGCCGGGCCAGTCGAACTCGGCGTGCCATCCGAGGCCCGCCCCCCACGACATCACGAGCGGGTGCACGTGCGTGCGGTGCTTCGGCGCGAGCCAGAGGATCGCCGAGCCGCGCGGTGCGAACGCCCACTTGTGCAGGTTGGCCGTGTACGCATCGACGCCGTACGACGGGATATCGACGGGAATCGCCGCCGGGGCGTGCGCGCCGTCGACGAGCACCGCGACGCCGCGCTCGCGGCAGACGCGCGCCATCCCGGCGAGGGGCATGACGAGCGCGGTCTCGGGCCCGACGTGCTCGAGCACCGCGAGGCGCGTACGCGGCGTGATCGCGCGTTCGAGGGCATCGAGGATCTCCTCGTCGCTGCGCCACGGAAACGGGAGCGTTGCGGTGACGACCGAAGCCCGTGCGCGATTGGCGTGGAAAGCGGCGGCGCGCGCGACGGCGCCGTACGCGTGGCTCGTCACGAGCACCTGGTCGCCGGGAGAGAGCTTCCACGACGCGAGCACCGCGTTGGCTCCCGTCGTCGCGTTGTCGAGGAACACGAGGTCGTCGCCGGTGATGCCGAGCCACGGACCCACCGCGTTCGCTGCGCGCCGCAGCCGGTGATGCGCGCTGCCTTCGGGAAGCGTGCTGCCGGGCTCGCCCTGAACTCCGATCGGCGTGAGCTCGCGCAGCAGGAAGCGTGCGGGCTGGCGCTCGATCTCTTCGCGCAGCACGGACTGGGCCGCCATCACGGCGCGCGGGGTGACGCCGACGGTGCCGTGGTTGAGATACGTGACGGACGGATCGAGGGGCCAGTGGCCGCGGATCGCGCGTCCTAGAACGGGAACGGCCGTAGCGGTAGCGACCATGGATGCGCGCGATTGGAGCACGGCTGCGCGGGGCATGCTCTTCCGGCATGAGCGGGGAATACTGTTTTCGTCTCTTGTTCGCCCAAGGCCGGTCTGGTAAACGGGCCGGGCGTGGAGAATCTTTCCCAGCCCGTTCCCGCTTCCGTGGCAGCTTCGGAACCGGCGATCACCCCGAAAGCCATAGAAGAATCGACAGGTTGGGATCCGGCCGGGCTGGCCGGGCGGCTCGTCGAGATCACCGCCGGCCCCTTGCCGCGGGCGTCGTCGGGCTACCACCGTTCGGCCATCCCCAGCATCTGGGACATCGAGCCCCAGCGGCGCGACCGCGGCAGTGGGGCCCTCACCGCCGCCGCCGGCCTCGTCTGGAAGGCCCAGCACGCGGGCGAGCCGGCCGCCTGGATCAGTGCACGCCCTTCCCTCTTCTTTCCACCCGATCTTGCGGCCGGCGGCATCGACCTTGCCGCCCTTGTCGTCGTGCGCGCACCGAATGCCTCCTCGGCTGCGCGCGCGGCCGACAAGCTGCTGCGCTCGGGAGCCTTCGGCCTCGTCGTCCTCGATCTCGGCGCCCATGCCGCCGTGCCCTCTCCTCTTCTCGGCCGCCTCCTCGGTCTCGCGCAGAAGCACCACGCGGCCGTCGTGTTCCTCACCGAGAAGGCCGTCGACGCTCCGTCGCTCGCGCCCATCGTGTCGCTGCGCGTGGCCGCGTCGCGAACGAACGCGGGCACCGGACGCTTCGCGTGCACGATCGTCGCGACCAAGGACAAGCGCCGTGCTCCCGGCTGGACCCTCGAGGAAACCTTCCGTGGACCGCCGGGCCTGCGTTAGCGTTCCTGCGCTGCCGCTCCAGCTTCTGACTGCCGCGCATCCCGAGTGGCGTGCCTTTCCGATGGCCGTCGTCGATGCCGACGAACCCACCGGCACTTTGCTGTGGGTGAACGCAGCCGCGTGGCGTGCGCGGCTGCGGCCCGGCATGCGCTACGCCTCTGGGCTCGCGCTCGAACGTCGCCTGCGCGCGGGAGTCGTCGCGCCGGCGGAAGTCGCGAACAGCGTGCGTGCGATCACCGCCACGCTGCGCCTGCACACGCCCCACGTCGAGCCGTCGGCCGAAGAGCCCGGCGTGTTCTGGATCGACGCGAACGGCCTCGAGAGCCTCTACACGAGCGTCGAGGCGTGGGCGCGCACGGTGCTGCGCACGGTGCGCGGCATGGGTCTCGCGGCGGGGCTCGCGTGCGGCTTCACGCGCTTCGGGACGTATGCGCTCGCGCGTTCGTGCGGCGCAGGGGCGGCTCCTCTGCGAGGCGGGCCGGAACCCCGCGGCGCTTCTTCGGCAGGCGTTTCGTCCCGCGCCAAGGGCCTGCTGGTCTGCGAAACCGAGGACGAGGAGCGCCGGCTCGTGCGCGAGGTGCGCCTCGAGCGGCTCGGCATCGACCCGAAGCTGCGCGATGCGCTCGCGCGCCTCGGCGTGCACAGCATCGGCGACTTCCTCCGGCTTCCTGCCGACGGCATCCGCCGGCGCTTCGGCGAGGAAGCGGCTCATCTCCACCGGCGTGCGCGCGGCGAGGCGTGGGATCCCCTGGTGCCGCTGCCTGCCGAGGAGCCGCTCGTCCGTTCGCTGCTGCTCGACGATCCCGTGTCGGACGCGGGCCTCGTGCTCTTCGTGGTGCGCCGTCTGCTCGCCGAGCTCACGGCATCGCTCGTTGCACGCGAGCAGGCGGTGCGAGGTATCGCCGTGACGCTGCACCGCAGCCTGCGCCGCGACGCTTCTTCGCTCGTGCTCGACGTGCGGGCGGCCGAGCCGACGCTCGACGAAGCCGTGCTGCTCGACCTCGTGCGTCTGCGCCTCGAGGCGGCGCTGCGCGAGGAACGTGCGGAGGCGGCGCGCTCCTTCGCGCGAGACGGCGCGGCACGGACGGCATCCGCGCGTCCGGTTGCTGGCTCGTCGTTTCGCGAGATCGAGGTGGAGGTGGAAGCGGCCGCTGCGGGCCCGGATCAGCTTCGTCTCTTCCACGAGCGTACGCGTCGCGACCTCCGGGCCGGCGCACGTGCCATCGCGAGGCTGCGCGCCGAGCTCGGCGAGGATGCCGTGCTGCGCGCGGTACTGCGCGAGGGGCATCTGCCGGAGGCCACGTATGCGTGGGAACGTGCGGACGACCTGCGCGCTCCGTCGCCGCGCCTCGTTCTCACGAGGCCGCTCGTGCGCCGCATGTACGAACGCGCGCTCGCGCTGCCACCGCGTCCTTTCCGCGAGCGCGACGACTGCTGGATTCCGCCGGCGACGAGCGACCAGGCGCTTTTTCAGGGACGCAACGAACGCGCGCATCGCGCAGCGGCACGCGCGGGGTACGACAGCGGTGACGGCGGCGGGCGCGTGTACGAACCGTCCGCACAGCGGACGCCTGCAGCGGACCACGCGCTCGGCGGCAACGTGCACGGCCGCGTGGATCACATGACGGGCCCGTTCATCGTCTCGGGCGGATGGTGGAACCGCGAGGTGCACCGCGAATACCACTACGCGCGCACGGAAGACGGGGAGATCCTCTGGGTCTACTACGACCGGCGGCGGCGGCGATGGTTTCTCACCGGCAAGGTGGAATGACGGCCGGGCAGGCCTCCCCCGCAGCCCCGCCGGACCGGGAACTCCCGGAGGTGCCTTCGGAGCCGGCCGGCCCGACCGAACCGCGACTGTCGGGAAAGAAAAGTCGCAGTGGCCGGGATTCTGCAGACAAAGCCGGTGCCGGGCATCGGCGCCGCGGACCAAAATGATGCGACCCTGGGGGGATTCGGGTGGTCTGCTCCAGAGGGCGATGGCCCGGGCGAGGGATGCGATTGCCCCGCCGGACGGATTGTCAGGATGCCATGGTCTGACGTACCACCGGCCCGGGGCCGGTGCCCCGGAGGCCTCGTCGATGAACGTACAGAATCCGCCACAGATCGAGGGCCGCATCGCCCGCTGCCGCCTGATCCTCTCGGTCGTCGCGCTCGGCGCGGTCTTTGTGGATCCGACGACTCCGTTCCTGTCGGCGTGGTTTCCGCTCGAGCATGGCCGCTTCATCATCGACCCGAACGTGCTTCTCGTCATGGGCCTGCATCTCGTCTACAGCATCGCGGTCTACGCCGCCGCGACGCGGCAGTGGGTGCCGTCGCGCTCCCTGAAGACGCCGACGATGTGGATCGACGTGATGCTGGGAGGCGCCATCGCCTTCATGACCGAGGGAGCGACGAGCCCCTTCTATGCGTTCTTCGCGTTCGCGGTGGTGGTCGCCGGCTTCCGCTCGGGGATGCGCGACGCCATGCGTGTCACCGTCGCGAGCGTGACCGTCTACCTGGCGATGATCGTGTTCTCGACGTCAGGGAGCTGGAACTTCTACATCATGCGACCGGCCTATCTCGCCATCGTCGGATACCTGGTCGGCTATCTCGGCCAGCAGCGTCTCGAGCTGCAGCAGGAGATCCAGCAGCTCGAGGCGGCCGAGCAGCGCCATCGCATCGCCCGCGACCTGCACGACGGGTTCGCGCAGGCTCTCGCCGGCATCAATCTTCGCATCGAGGGCTGCCTGCGCTCGCTCCGGCGCAGCGACGTCGCACCCCAGGCAGCGGGCGGGAACGCGCAGCCGCAGGCGGGCATCAACGTGGAAGAGGCCGTTACCGAGCTCACCGAGCTGCAGGAGAGCGTCGATCGCGAGTACGACGAGCTGCGCGCATACATGCAGGATCTCGCCGGAATCCGGCCTTCGGGCGCGCGCCCCTCCGCCAAGCCGCCTACGCGCATCGACCTCGGCATCCGCATCGAAGGCTCCGTGGAGTTCGCCGACCACGTGCTGCAGATCGCGCGCGAGGGGCTCAGCAACATCCGCCGGCACGCCGCCGCCGCAACGGCGCGCATACAGATTTCGATCGAGAACGCCGAAGTCCGCATCACGATCGAGGACGACGGGGTCGGACTCCAGGAACGTTCTGCCCCGTGGTCGATCGCGTCACGCGTCAAGGAGCTCGGCGGCCGCATCGAGGTTGCCGACGACGATCGCCGGGGCTCTCACATGCTCATCCTTCTTCCCCAGGCCTGAGGAACCGACATGCCGATTCGACTGGTACTCGCCGACGACCACGCGCTGTTTCGCGAGGGATTGAAGTCGCTGTTCCGCCACGAGCCCGACGTCTCGATCGCCGCGGAGACCGATCGCATCGAAGGCCTGTCGGCGCTGCTCGACCGCACGCCGGCGGACGTGCTGCTGCTCGACCTGCAGATGGAGCGCAGCTCGATGAAGGACATCGCCGCGCTGTCCGAGCGCATCGCGGTGGTCGTCGTGACGGCGAGCGAGCTCATCGGCGATGCCCTCGGTGCGATTCGCAGCGGGGCCCGTGCGCTGGTCCTCAAGCGCTATGCGTCGAAGACGCTGATGGAGGCGATCCGCAGCGTGGCGGCCGGCAACGTCTGGCTGCCGCCGAGCGTGCAGGGCGAGCTCGCCGCGCGGCTGCGGCACCCGGCGCTCAGCCCGTTGTCGGCGCGCGAGGAAGAAGTGATGCGGCTCGTGGCACTCGGGCTGCGCAACGCAGAGATCGCGCGCAGGCTGTTCATCAGCGAGCAGACGGTGAAGAGCCACCTGAGCAACATCTTCCAGAAGCTCGAGATCCAGGACCGCGTCGAGCTGACCGTGTATGCGATCCGCAACGGGATCATCGGGGTGCACGAGAGGGCCTGAGCGGCGTACGCCGCCTGCGGGCCGCCCTCGTCCTCGGCCGCCCGTTCCCGTCCGCCCTGTCGCCCGGGCGGAGTCTCCTTGCCAGGCCCAGCGGTTTTCGCTAAATGTTCGCCATGGCTTCGGGCTTCTCCGCTGCACGCCCGGACCGTTTTCTGCCGGTCCGGACGCGCTCGACCGGCCGCTTCGGCGGCCGCTTCACCGAGAGCCGGTGACGCGCCGTGCTCCCGTACGCCGCCCTGTGGTGCAAGAGCAACGCGTCCTTCCTGCGCGGCGCGAGCCATCCCGAAGAGCTCGTCGACAAGGCGGCCGAGCTCGGCCTTGCGGCCATCGCCATCACCGACGTCGACGGCGTCTACGGCATCGTGCGCGCCCACGTCCGCGCGCGCGAGCTCGGCGTCCATCTCCTCGTCGGATCCGAGATCACGATCGAGGACGGCACGCGCATCGTCCTCGTCGCCGAAAGCCACGACGGCTACCGAAACCTCTGCCGGCTGATCACCAAAGGGCGGCTCCGCTGCGAGAAAGGCGACGCATGGATGACGTGGCGCGAAGTCTGCGAGCACGCGCACGGTCTCGTCGCGCTCTGGGGAGGCGAGCACAGCCTGCTCGCGAGCCGCATCGAACCTCACCTCGTCGCCAAGGACCTGCGCGATGCGTTCGCAGACCGCCTCTACGCGATGGTCGCGCGTCACCGCCGCGCCGACGAGCCCTCCCAGGAAACGCGCCTGCGCGAGCGAGCCGCGCGCTACGGCTTGCCGACGGTGGCCGCACGCGAGGTGCTCTACCATGTTCGCGCGCGGCGCCCCCTTCACGACGTGCTCACGTGCATCCGCGAAGGCGTCACGCTGCAGTCGGCCGGGCGCCACATCCGCG
Organism: uncultured Myxococcales bacterium; assembly: GCA_964475235.1. Taxonomy (GTDB): domain Bacteria; phylum Desulfobacterota; class Binatia; order UBA1149; family CAITLU01; genus DATNBU01. The sequence goes on from CAYYVZ010000230.1 coordinate 8,379, forward strand.
CCAACGCCGAGCACAACCTGTTGTCG
>CAYYVZ010000231.1:0-8393 GCA_964475235.1 uncultured Myxococcales bacterium
ACCGTCGCGAGCTTGGTCACGGTCGTCATCACGATTTCCTTCTCGACGAACGACGAGAGCGAACGATGCTCGTCGAGAAGACAATCTCTCTTGAAGTCGCGCAGGGAGTCCATGCTCATGGCGGGGCTTCCTATCGAAAACCCGCGCCGGGTCCCAATTCGGGCTGCCGGCCCTGCCGGTACGCCCTGAAGTCGGGACCGGCTGCCGATTGGCGCCGACGGCGCGCCAACGAAAACGGGAGGCCCGTTTCCGGACCTCCCGTGCTTTCGTGCTGCCGGCACCAGGCCGGCGTCACCTGGTCGATCAGATCTTGCCCTGCAGGAAGAACGCGATCACGAGGCAGTAGATCGCGATCGACTCGATGAGGGCGAGACCGATGATCATCGGGGTCTGGAGGCGGTCGGTCGAGCTCGGGTTGCGGCCGATGGATTCCATCGCCGAGGCAACCGCGCGGCCCTGGCCCATGCCGCAGCCGAGAGCGCCGAGGCCCATCGCGAGGCCCGCGCCGACACCGACCAGGCCGGCCGCGCCGCCCGCTTCCGCCTCCGCCGCCATCGCAGCGGGAGCAGTCGCCAGACTCGCGAGCACGGCGCCCGCAAACAACGTGAGGAACATGGAGAGCTTCTTCATTTCACAACCTCTTGTTCGATCCGCGCCGTCTTGTTTTTCGCCATCACCACCTTCTCTTTCATCTCCACCACGGGCGAACGGCGCGTTCTTCGCAGTTACGGGCTCAGTGGGCATTCCCGTGCCCGGCGTGACCATGCGCATGCTCGCCGCCATGACCCTCGTCATGCTCGGCGTGCGCATGTCCCATCGCCAGCGACACGTAGACCGTGCTGAGCAGCGTGAACACGAAGGCCTGGATGAGCGACACGAAGGCGCCCAGGAAATAGAAAATGACCGGGATGATGAGCTTCGTCAGATCCGTGAAGATCTCGAGCACGAGGTGGTCGCCGGTCATGTTGCCGAAGAGACGCATGCCGAGCGAGAGCGGGCGCACGAGGTTGTCGATGATCTCGAGGGGAATCATCAGCCACGCGAGCCACCACACCGGTCCGGCGAAGTGCTTGAGGTAGTTCGCGATCCCCTGCGTGCGGATGCCGATGACGGTGAACCCGAAGAACGAGAACACGCCGAGCGCGAACGTGATGTTGAAGTTGCCCGTGGCCGGCGCGAAGCCGGGGAGGAGGCCCATGAGGTTGCAGACGAAAATGAAGAGGAAGTAGCTGCCGAACAGGGCAAGGTACGGCCGGCCGCGCTCGGCCAGCACTCCGCTCACCAGGGAATCGATGCCGCCGACGAGGATCTCGGCGAGGTTGCGGGCCGTCAGCCCCTCGTCCGGCACGAGGTGCGTGCCCTTGGCGCGCGCCGCCTCGAGCTGCGACGTCGCGCGCCACGCGAACACGAGGATGATCGTCATCGCGAGCAGCGCGTGGAAGGTGTGCGCGGGCATCAGGTTGATGCCGGGCAGGAGGCCGTGCCACGTGATCGGGTGATGTTCCATTTGGGCTCGTTTCCTAACTGTCTGGCGCTTGGCTTCGCTCGCTCTTCTTCAGCTCTCCGCGCCATCGGGCGCTTCGACTCTCTCCCCCAGCACGAGAACTTCGAGCACGATGGCCGCGAAGAGCGCGCCGCCGCCGACCAGGAACCAGACCGCGTCGATGGGCAGTCGCTTCAGCGTGACGGCGAGCAGGGCGAGCAGGAGCAGGAGCTTGATCGTGACCAGCTTCGAGAAGCTTTTCCCGGCCACGCCGGGCGTCATAAGCCGTGAAACGAGCATACGAATCAAACGAAGATTGACCCAGGAAACAGCGCCTCCGAATGCGATGCTGCGCGCATCGCCGACCTGAAAAACGAAGCTCAGCGCCGCTAATGCGACCGTTAAGAAGATCGTCGTCTTCTCGATGCGCTCGATGCGGATCTGTCGCGCGATCATCGCGTCCCGCCTCCGGAATCGTCGTCGGCCGGCCATGGCCCGGAGTCGGCGCCGCCGGGCCGGTCTTCGGAATCCTCCTCGCCGGGCCGGCGTCCGGAATCGTCGTCGGGGACCCACTGTTCCGTGTCGGGATCCCAGCGCTGCGGTCCGGTCTGCGCGCGCGCGGCCGGAGCTTCGGGAGGTGCGGCCGAGCGGTCGGCGTCTCGCGCCTCCTGCTCGCGCCGGCTGAGGGCCAGCAGCCGCCACGTGGACACCGCCATCGATCCGATTCCGAGCAGCAGGGTCGCCGCCGGTGACGAACCCAGGCTCTCGTCGATCCAGTAGCCGAGCACGACGCCCGCAGCGACGGGCCAGCCGAAGTTCCACGACACGGCGAGGAGCTGGAGGTGGGCAGCGCGGGTTCGTTCGGACTCGGGCATGGGCCGTAAGGCGGTCGGAAACCGGCCCTCGTCAGTCGGTCGCCGCAAGGGCCCTGCCGACGGCCTCCACGGTCCGGTCGAGATCTTCACGGGAGTGGGCCAGCGAGACGAACCACGCTTCGAACTGGGACGGCGGAATCCAGATTCCCTGCGCGATCAGCTCGCGGAAGAAGTGCCCGAAGCGCTCGGTGTCACAGGTGGTCGCGTCGTCGTAGCTGCGCACCGCGGCCGGGCCGAGGAACAGCGTCAGCATCGAGCCGACGCGCTGCACGCATCCGGGACGCGAGCCGAGGGCGTCGCGAAGCCCGCGCTCGAGGTAGGCAGAGGCCTCTTCGAGTCGGCGATAAGGCTCCTCGCCTTCGAGCAGGTCGAGGGTCGCCATGCCCGCGGCGATCGCCATCGGGTTCCCTGACAACGTTCCGGCCTGGTAGACGGGCCCTTCGGGGCTGATGCGCGACATCAGGTCCGCTCGGCCGCCGTACGCGGCGAGCGGAAGGCCGCCGCCGATGATCTTTCCGAGCGTCGTCAGGTCCGGTACGACGCCGGTCACGCTCTGGTAACCGGCGGGACCGAGACGCAGTCCCGTCATCACCTCGTCGAACACGAGAAGGGCGCCGCACGACGACGTAATGTCGCGCAGGCCTTCGAGAAAACCCGCGTCGGGCGGAACCACTCCCATGTTGCCGGCGACCGGCTCGACGATGACGGCGGCGACGCTCGCGTCGCAGACCTGTCGCACGGATGCCAGGTCGTTGAAGCGCGCGATCCTTGTGAGGTTGACTACATCGAGAGGAACGCCCGGACTGTCCGGCACTCCGTGGGTCATTGCACCCGAGCCGGCGCGAACGAGCAGCGCATCCGAATGTCCGTGATAGCAGCCCGCAAACTTGACGATCGCCTCGCGCCCCGTCGCCGCGCGCGCGAGGCGCAGCGCGCTCATCGTCGCCTCCGTTCCGCTGCTCACGCAGCGCAGCCTTTCGATCGAGGGAAATCGCCGGCAGATTCGCTCGGCGAACTCGACTTCCTGCGGAGTTGCGGCACCAAAGCTCGTGCCGTGTCGAGCAGCACGAATCAGTGCATCGATGACCGACGTCACCGCATGCCCTGCAATCATCGGGCCCCACGATCCTATGTAGTCGATGTACTCACGGCCTTCGACGTCGCGGATCTTCGAGCCGCTCGCCGATGCGACGAATCGCGGCGCGCCTCCGACGGCAGACCACGCGCGCACCGGAGAGTTCACTCCTCCGGGTAGCGCGCGTCGCGCGCGCGCAAACCACATCTCGGAAGTCTGTTTCGTGTCGCTCATGAAAACGCGAGGACCCACACGCGCACGATGCGGCGCGGAAGAAAACACGCAAAACGAAGTCGCGTTATCTCGCGACGTTAGAAAATTGTGAAGCGAAGTTCTTGCAACGCGCCACTCGAAACACTACACAACCGCGCGTCGACGTACGTCGCGGATTCCGATCCAGCGAGCCACGCGCGGCCTGTCCGGGCCGAAAGCAGAGCGATCGACGGAAGTGTAACGACTAGATCCGGACCACCGTCCTGGGGATTATCCACAGGCGTGGATAAAGCTGTTGGCAAGTTTTGAGGTTCGATCTTGGTCGCCACTTCCCGCACTCAACTCGAAGACTTGTGGAATCGGGCAGTTAGCTCACTCCGGCAGCGCCTGGAGCGAGACGAGTTCGACAGCTGGATTCGCCCCCTCGTCCCCCTGTCTCTGAGCAGTGAGACACTCGAAATTTCGGTTCCAAACCAGCTTTTCGCGTCCTGGCTCGAGGAGAACTACCTCGATGTGCTCGCGTCCGCCTGGGTCGATGCGCACGGAAAGGAAACTGCCTTCACGTTCACCTGGAACGGCACCGGCGTTCAGGGCGAGCTCTTCCAGGAATTCGAGGCCGACCACGCCAAGCGCGTGCCGCCGCGGCGCACCGGGAACCCGAGCGGACTGATCGAGCGATACGATTTCGAGAATTTCATCGTCGGGCCGAGCAACCAGTTTGCCAGGGCCGCCGCGATGGCCGTGGCCCAGCAGCCCGGCACGCTCTACAATCCCTTCTTTCTTTACGGCGGAGTCGGCCTCGGCAAGACCCACCTCGCGAACGCGATCGGCCATTCGGTCCAGCGCACCGATCCGGAGGCACGCGTCGTCTTCCTGTCGGCCGACACGCTGACCAACCAGCTCATCGAGGCGATTTCCAAGAACAAGGCGGCGGCGCTCAAGAACCGCCTGCGGCGCGTCGACGTACTGATCGTGGACGACGTGCAGTTCCTCGCGGGCCGCGAGCGAACGCAGGAGGAGTTCTTCCACATTTTCAACGCCTTGTACGAGAACGGCCGCCAGATCGTGCTGACGAGCGACAAGTTCCCGAACGAGATCCCCGGCGTGGAGGAAAGGCTCTGCAATCGCTTCGGCTGGGGCCTGGTGGCCGATATCCAGAACCCCGACATGGAGACGCGCGTGGCGATCCTCGATCGCAAGTCACGGGCCGAAGGCGTGGACTTGAGCATCGAGGTTGCTTCTCTGATCGCCCGATCAGTGGATTCCAACATCCGCGATCTCGAGGGCGCACTCACGCGCATCAGCGCGCACGCTTCGCTTTCGGGACGACTGATCGACCGCGCTCTCGTCGAGGAGCTGCTCGGACGCGGGCGAAACCACAACGGCAGTCCGCCTCCGGTCACCCTCGACGACGTCGAGAAGGAAGTCGCCAATCACTTCGGACTTCGGGTCGGAGACCTCAGGGCGCGCCGCCGCACGAAAAAGATCGCCGAAGCTCGCCAGGTTGCAATGTATCTCATGCGCCAGAAAGCCGGCGCGTCGTATCCGGTCATCGGTCAGCATCTCGGCGGCCGGGATCACTCGACCGTGATTCATGCGTGCCAGTCGATCGAGAGGCGCCGCAAGGAAGACTCGCGGATGCGGCTCACTCTGGAAACGGTCGCGAAACGCTTCGACTTTCCGTGAGAACGAGCTGGGACGGTGTGCGCCGAGCGCCGCCTTTCGCACATGTGGAGAAGCTGGGCAGCGGCTGTCACCAAACGCGTGCGCGACTGGCTTCCTTGTGAATCGCGCAACGGCTATGCACCGGCCCGACACCAGAGCACACAGGGGCTCTGCGGAAAATTCCCGTTTCCACGCAGCTAGTTACATTACCTGTCCACGGATTCGGCGCGCCCTAATAACAACAAGTAATTCAAATACCTTTATTGAAGGCAGCACAGAGCGGAGCGAGTTCGGATGAACATCACGGTCGGAAGCGAAGACTTCCTGCGCATCCTCGGACGCACCCAGGGCGTCGTCGATCGCCGTCACTCGATGGCCATTCTGACTAACCTCGTGATCGAAGCCGGGGCGAGTGAAATTACCGTTGTAGCCACCGACCTCGAAGTCAGTCTCCGGCAGACGCTGGCTGCCAAGGTGACCGAGCCCGGCACTGTGGCGCTTTCCGCACGCAAGCTTTTCGAGATCGTTCGGGAATCGACCTCGCCCGAAGTCACAGTGCGCAGTCTCGACAGCCACTGGGTCGGGGTTTCGTACGGCCGTTCCAACTTCCGGCTGATGGGAATCGACGCTTCCGAGCATCCCGGCATGCCGTCGTCCGGCGCCGGCGAGCCGTCGTCGTCGTTCGAGCTCGAAACCCAGGAGCTCTCGGAAATCATCGAGAAGACACTGTTCGCGGTCTCGCACGACGATACGAGATCGAACCTCGCCGGCGTGCACCTGGACGCGGGCTCGAAAAAAGGCACGATCCGGCTGGTGGCGACCGACGGGCACCGCCTTGCGGTCGTGGATCGCAAGGCCAAGGGCTCGTCGCCCAAGGAGGGCGTGATCCTTCCGCGCAAGGGTCTGGCCGAGGTGCTCAAGGTCCTTCCCGAGGTCACGGGGACCGTAAGCGTGTCCCTCGCCGGCAACGAGGCGATCATCCAGCTGCCCGGCTGCACGCTGAGCATGCGCCTCGTGGAGGGCACTTTCCCCGACTACAAGCAGGTCGTTCCCAAGGAGAGCTCGAACGTCCTGCACGTGGACCGGGACGCGTTCCTGCAGACCGTCCGGCGCGTGTCGCTGCTGTCGAGCGAGAAGGCCCGGGGCATCCGTCTCGGACTGTCCCCGGGGCGGCTCGAGATCAGCGCCAACAACCCCGATCTCGGGGAAGCCAGCGAAGACCTCGAAGTCGAATACAGCGGGCCTGACCTCGAGATCGGCTTCAACGCCCGTTACATCCTCGACGTACTGCAGGTCTTCCCGGAAGGATCCAGGGTCGAGCTGGGGCTCGGAGACAACCTCAGTCCGGGTGTCATCAAGGGCGCCGATCCGGGTTATTCCTACGTCGTCATGCCGATGAGGATATGAGTCCGGGACGGGTCCGGCCGCCGGCGCGTAAGCCTTCGAAATTTCAATAGGAATCCCTGCCGCAACGCAGGTCCGGAAACTTTACTTTCCGGCCTGTGGCTGATACTCGAACACGGTTGTTTCGCGGACTCTTTTGCGTGGTGCGAACGTAATCGCACCCGCTTTTGTCGGGACACCCCAATCGACTGGTCATGACGGCAGAACACTCATCGCAAGCGGCCAAGAAATCCGCCTCCGTGGACTATGGGGCCGATTCCATCAAGGTCCTCGAGGGCCTCGAAGCCGTCCGCAAAAGACCCGGCATGTACATCGGCGACACCGGCGTGCGCGGGCTTCATCACCTGGTCTTCGAGATCGTCGACAACTCCGTCGACGAAGCGCTCGCAGGTCACTGCGACACCATCAGCGTCGAGATTCACGTCGACAACAGCATCACGGTGACCGACAACGGCCGCGGGATCCCGACCGGCATTCATCCGACCGAAGGGGTCTCTTCCGTCGAGGTCGCTCTCACCAAGCTGCACGCCGGCGGAAAGTTCGACAAGCAGTCGTATTCGGTTTCCGGCGGTCTCCACGGTGTCGGCGTCTCGGTCGTGAATGCGTTGTCGACCTGGCTCGAGGTCGAGATCCGCCAGCTCGGCAAGGTCTTCCAGCAGCACTACGACATCGGAGTTCCGAAGAAGCCCCTGGAAGAGGTCGGCACGACGACCAACCGCGGCACCAAGGTCCACTTCCTCCCGAACGCGGACATCTTCGAGCACGTCGACTTCAGCTTCGACGTGCTCGCGAGCCGGCTGCGCGAGCTCGCGTTCCTCAACCGCGGCCTTCGCATCTCGCTCCAGGACGAGCGCGATTCCGGCGGGAAAAAGCAGGAATTCTACTACGAAGGCGGCATCGTCTCCTTCGTCGACCACCTCAACCAGAAGAAACAGCCGATCCACAACAAGGTCGTCTATCTCTCCGGCAGGAAGTCGGGCATCGAGATCGAGATCGCGATGCAGTGGAACTCGGGCTACGCGGAAAACGTCTACACCTTCGCCAACAACATCAACACGATCGAAGGCGGCACCCACCTTTCCGGATTTCGTTCCGCGCTCACGCGCACGATCAACAACTACGGAACGAACAACAACATCATCAAGAAAGCCGAGGATGCCGTCGAAGGCGACGATTGCCGCGAGGGCCTGACCGCCGTGCTGTCGGTCAAGGTTCCGGAGCCGCAGTTCGAGGGCCAGACCAAGACCAAGCTCGGCAACAGCGAAGTGAAGGGGCTCGTCGAGGCGCTCCTGAACGAGAGCCTCGCGACGTACTTCGAGGAAAATCCCTCCGAGGCCCGTCGCATCGTGACCAAGGCCATCGATGCCGCCAGGGCCCGCGTCGCCGCGCGCAAGGCCCGCGACCTCACGCGCCGCAAGGGCGCGCTTGACGGCCTGTCGCTGCCCGGCAAGCTCGCCGACTGCCAGGAGCGCGACGCGAGCGCGAGCGAGCTCTACATCGTGGAGGGCGATTCGGCAGGCGGCTCGGCCAAGCAGGGCCGGGACCGGCGTTTCCAGGCCATCCTGCCGCTGCGCGGGAAGATCCTGAACGTATGGCGCGCGCGCTTCGACCGCACGGTTTCGAGCGACGAGATCCGCGTGCTCATCACCGCGCTCGGCATGGGGATCGGCGACGGCGA
>CAYYVZ010000232.1:0-8259 GCA_964475235.1 uncultured Myxococcales bacterium
CACGCCGACTCGGCCGCGAGCTCGCCCAGCGTTCCCGGCTGCAGGTTCGGCGGCAGTGCGACGCGCGCCCCTGCTGCCGCCGCCGCGAGAACCGCCACGGCAACGCGATAGGCGTCCTCGGTCCACACGAGCCAGCGCCGCCCGCGGTCGCCGTCGAGCTCGCGCGCGAGCGCCCCGACGTCGCGGAGAAAGTCGTCGAGACTGGGGTCGGAACCCGCGCCGAACGCGACGGTGCGGCCCTGGCCGCTCGTCACGGAGAACAGGGAGACGAGCGGCGTGTTCATCTACAGGCCCGCCTCGCCGCTACGAACGAAGTTGCCGGCGACGATCGCCCGGCCGAAGCCGTCGGCGCGAGCGCCCGCTTCGCTCACGGACACGGCGCTGCGCCGAGCCGGTCGGCCAGCGCCGCGACGATGTCGCCGACGGTGGCCATCTTCTGGATCTCCTCGTCGGAGATCGAAACGTGGAGCTGGGCTTCGAGCCGCACGACGATGGTGACGCCGTCGATGCTGTCGAGGTCGAGGTCCTCGACCAGGCGCGCGGACGGGACGATGTTGTCCGGATCGAGCTCGAACTCGGTCGCGAGGATCACGCGCAGGCGTTCGAGAAGCTGCTCCCGGGTCACGTCAGCGCGTACGCTCCGCGGTCACGAGGTCGGCGAGCGTCGCCACCGACGCGAAGATCTTCTCGTTGCGCTCGGGGTCGTCGGTGATGATGACGCCGTACTTTTCCTCGAGGCCCATCGCCAGCTCGAGCGCGTCGATCGAGTCGAGGCCGAGCCCTTCGATGAACAGGGGAGAGTCGGTCTCGATCTCCTCGGGACGGATGTCCTCGAGGGCGAGCACGTCGACGATCAGGGCCTTGATGTCGGCTACGAGCTGGTCACGCGTCTGCAAGATCGGACTCCTGGGAATAGATGGCGAGAAGGTCTTCGTTCATGCGTCGCGCGGCGATCGGCAGGCTCACGCCTTCGCCCTGGTAGCGCGCGGGATCGAGGCGTCCGGCGATGCGCATGCGGAAATCGGAAGCGCGATCGGCCACGTCGTGCCATTTGCGCTTGCTGCCGAGCATGCCCGGCTTCGCGCGGATCGTGACCGCGACGATGGGCTTGCCGCTCGCGAGCGAGATGTGCACGGCGCCGCGATGAAACTTTCCGAAGCCGCCGCGCGGCGAGCGCGTTCCTTCGGGAAACACGAGCAGGCGGCGCCCGCGCTGCAGCCGGTCCGCGCACGCGCCGACGATCTCGGCGCCGCCGTCGTTGCGCACGTATCCGGCCGCGTCGATGGCGCGTGCGAGAAAGGGGCTATGGGCGGTCCAGCCGGCGTTAACGATGCAGTCCATCTGTCGCATGTGGGATCCGAGCAGCACTACGTCGATCAGCGTCGGGTGGTTGGCCACGACGATGCAGGGCCCGATGTCCGACAGCCCGGCCAGCCCCTTCGAGTCGAGCCGCACGAGGCCGGCCGCTTCGAGGTACGCCACCGTGAGCGCGAATCCGCGCCGGATCGCGCTTTGCACGGCCAGCTCGGCCTCTTCTGCGCTGCGGGCCCTTCGCCTCACGATCGGCGCGGCCACGAAGGCTACCGAAAGCGCGACGGCGCCGAACACGACGAAGGCGGAGCCGAGGCGAACCTGCCTCCAGAGCCTCGCCATCCGCGAGTCCACCCGCTTCGCTACCCCAATCCACCGGCAAAACGAAGAGCAGCCCTACGGTCGGGGAGGGCATTCTCGGGGCCCGCGAGCAGGCCACGAGAGCGTTGTTTAGCGAGCCGGGCGCGCAGAGTGGGGCAGCTGCAAGGCGGACGGCCGAGGAGCGAGCGAAGGCGTAGCGGAGCTACGTCGTAGCGAGAGACCGGCCGTCCAACGCAGCAGATGCCCCGCTCTGCGCGCCCGGCCCCGCTCGCTCGATTCGGGCCTCGTCACGCCCTATATCCCGCAGGGATGACAGCCCGGACCAGCGAGGCCGCCGCGGGCGGAACGGCGAGGGCTGAGTGCGTCGTCTTTGGCGAGACGTCCGTCGGCGTAGACGAAGTCGTCGCGATTGCGCTGGGCCGAGTCGAGGCCGTTCTCTCGTCCGATCCCGCCTTTCTCGCCCGCCTCGAAGCGGGCCGCGAGGTGCTGCGTGCGCGGCTCGAGGGCGGCGACCCCGTCTACGGCGTCTCGACCGGTGTCGGCGCCTCGGTCGAGAACGAGGTTCCCGCGAGCCTTCAGTCCGACCTCGCGCGCAATCTCTTCCGCTTTCACGGCTGCGGGACCGGCGCGGCGCTTCCGGCGCCCGAAGCGGCGGCCGTCGTCGCGGCGCGGCTCGCGTCGCTCGCGCGCGGCTATTCGGCCGTGCGTCCCGTCGTGCTCGAGTCGCTGGTCGCGCTGCTCGCGCGCGGCGTGATGCCGCGCATCCCCGAGGAAGGCTCGGTGGGTGCGAGCGGCGACCTCACGCCGCTCGCCTACCTTGCGGGCCTCGTCGCCGGCGAAGGCGAAGCGATCGTTGCAGGAAAAGTGATCGCCGCGCGCGAGGCGCTGGCGGCGGCGGGCCTTGCGCCCCTCGATCTCGCACCGAAGGAAAGCCTCGCTCTGATGAACGGAACGAGCGCGATGGCGGGCATTGCGAGCCTCGTCGTCGTGCGTGCCGAGAGGCTCGCGCGGCTGGCGTCGGCCGTCACCGCGATGACGAGCGCGGCGACGCTCGGCAACCCCGAGCACTTCGACGACGGCGTGCTCGGCCTCAAGCCTCATCCCGGCACGCTCGCCGTCGGCACGTGGATCCGCGCGCTGCTCGAAGGCGGCTCGCCCGCGGCTCCCGCGCGCCTTCAGGACCGATACTCGGTGCGCTGCGCGCCGCACGTCGTCGGCGTGCTCGTGGACGCCGCCGCGATGGCGCGCGGCGTGCTCGACGTCGAGATCGCCGGCGTCAACGACAATCCCGTCGTCGATCCGGACACGGGTCTCGTGCTCCACGGCGGCAACTTCTACGGCGGCCACCTGGTCTACGCGCTCGACGCGCTCAAGGGTGCGATGGCGGGCGCCGCCGACCTGCTCGATCGGCAGCTCGTGCTGCTCTGTCTGCCCGAAACGAGCGGAGACCTGCCGGCCAACCTCGTCGCGGTTCCGGCCGGGCGCAGCGTGTCGCACCACGGCTTCAAGGCCATGCAGATCACGGCGTCGGCGCTCGCCGCCGAGGCCAACAAGACGAGCCTTCCGGCGGCCGTTTTCAGCCGCAGCACCGAGTCGCACAACCAGGACAAGGTCAGCATGGGCACGCTCGCCGCGCGCGAGGCTCGGCGCGTGGTCGAGCTCGCCGAGACGGTGGGCGCGATCGTGCTGCTGGCGGCCTGCCAGGCGGTGGACCTGCGAACGGCGCGCGGCACGAAGCTGCCGGCCGGCGTCACGGCGCTGCAGGCTGCGGTGCGCTCGCGCGTGCCGATGCTCGACGCCGACCGTCGCCAGGACACCGACATCGCGGCGGTGCTCGAGCTGCTGCGCGAAGACAGGCTGCCGCTCGGACCCGCCCGCGACGCGCGGACCTCCGCAAAAACGCGCGGAGCCGCGGCACGCCCGGCCAAGCCGGCCGGCTCCAGATCTTCCGAATGACCACGCGGCTGCGCGAAACCGCGATCGAGGTCGAGGTACCGTTTCACGACGTCGACGGGCTCGGCATCGTCTGGCACGGCCACTACTACAAGTACTTCGAGATCGCGCGCACTCGCCTGCTTCGCAGCGTGGGCCTCGACCAGGGCGACGTCATCGGTCCGCGCTACCGTTTCCTCATCGTCGAGAGCCATTGCCGCTACGCAGCCGCGCTTCGCTACGGCGACAAGGTGCGCGTGTCGGCGTGGTTCGGCGACGTCCGCCACCGCATCAAGGTTTCGTACGAAGCGGTGAGCCTCGAGACGGGGCGCCGCGCGGCGCGCGGCCATACGATCCTTGCGACCACCGATCTCGAGGGGCGACTGCTGCTGGAGACTCCGCATGGGATCGTCGAGCGCATCGGTGGTTGACCACGCTTCGCCGGTCCGCGCTCCTCGCGGTGCGCGACACGGCTCGGGTCCTGCGGCGCGGACGATTCCGGTGAGGCGATGTGTTCTCGCCTTCGCAGCGCTCGGGGCCCTGCTCACGCTCGTTCCCGTGAGCGGCGGCGCTGCCGAGCCAGCGCACGGAAATGCGGCACCGGCGAACGCCACGCCTTCGGCCGGGAAAGGCGACGCCGCGGCGCCGGCCCAGAAGAGCGACGCTGCGGCGCCGGCCGCCGGCGACCTTTCGTCCCTGCTCGCCGGCATGCGCTCTGCCACCGGCGTCGTCGCCAGGTTCAGCGAGACGAAGGAGCTGAAGCTGCTGTCGGCGCCCCTCAAGGCGACAGGAACGATCTACTTCCTGCCTCCGGGACGGCTCGTTCGCGTCATCACGAGCCCGGGCCGCTCCCGCCTCGTCGTGGACGGCGACCGCGTGCGTTTCGAGGACGAGACCGGCAGCAAGGGCATGGATCTGTCGGGCAGCCCGATCGCACGCCAGCTCATCGACAGCTTCGTCGTGCTCTTCAACGGCGACGAGGCCCGGCTGAAAGAGCTCTACGAGGCCAGCTTCTCTGCGGCAGACGGCGGCTGGAAGCTCCATCTCGTACCGCGTTCGATTCCTCTCGATCGAATGATCGCGTCGTTCGACCTGACGGGATCCGGCGCGCGCATCGATCGCATGGAAGCAGTCGAGCCCGACGGCGATCGCACCGTCACCGTGTTCGGCGAGACCGAGCTGCACCACCGTTTCGGCGATGCCGAGCTTGCCGAGTTGTTCGGCGCACCGCCGGGATCCTGACGCGCGCCGGCACACCGGAGGCACTGCGAAAGTTGATGCGGACTCCGGTGCGCATTACTTCGTGCCCGGTGACTCCCCCTCCCAGTCAGCGATGGTCGACTCGTGCCGTCGCAGCGCTGCTCGTTTGCGCCGCGGCCCTACCCGGCTGCGCCGTCCTCGGACCCAGGGTGAAGGAGTGCGAAGGATTCGACGTGCCGCTGTCGGTGTTCGTCGGACCGTCGCACAAGGAGCTGCGCACCCGCGTGCTGGCGCCGGGCAACGTCGACGAGACGTTTCCATTCGTGGCGGAAACGACGGCCGAGTCGCTGGTCATCGTCGGCTTCACGCCGCTCGGGACCAAGTCGTTCACGCTGACGCGCAAGGCCGACGAGGTCGAGATCGACAACGTCCTCGGCGCCGGGCTCAAGGTTTCTCCGCGCAACGTGATGCACGACGTGCTCGCGATGTCGGTGCCCAGCCCGTGCGCGACCATGCCGGACGGGGACGCGCCGTCGGCCTTCGACTCGTGGCAGGTGACGGACACCTGCAGCAACAACCTCCCCCTCAAGCGCACGATCTCGAAGTACCCGGACAAGGAAGGCGAAGCACCGCCGGTGGAAGTCGAAGTCGAGTACCGGCCCGAGGCCATCGTCGTGCGCCAGAAGCACTGCCGTTACATCGCGACGTACGTACTGCAGGCGTCGCGGCCGATTCCGGGCGTGGACGTGAAGAAGTCGGACGAGGAGACGGAGGAAGGCGCGGAGGCGACCGCGGCGGCGGCGCAGTCTTCCAAACCCGCGACGAGTGCGCCGGCCGGGACGAAACCGGCAGTCCCTGCTCCGGCGGAGACGAAGCCCGCTGCGCCGGTGCCAGCCGCCCAGCCTGCGGCGCCGGCCGCGCCGGTTCCGCATGGCCCGGTTCTCATGCCCGCGCGCTAGCGCCTCAGCTTCAGGATCAGACCGACGACGATGAAGATGATGCGGATCGTGTCGATCCACGGCCGGTAGTAGCTCACGCGCAGCTCGGCCGGCGGGTAGTAGACCTGGATCGTGCGGCACACGATCGGCATCCCGCTCTTCTCGGCCCGGATCAGCACTTCCGTTTCGTAACCGTAGTGGCTCGCGTACCCGCCGAGCGCGAGCGTCGCGGCGATCGGGTAGATGCGGAACCCCGACTGCGTGTCTTCGAACCAGCGCCCGCAGGCGATCTCGACCCACCGGTTCGCGAAGCGGTTGCCGAACAGCTTCATCGGCGAGATGTCGTGACCTTCGCGGCTGCGCTCGCCGAGGACGATCGCGTCCGGATGCTCGCGGAACGCGTCGAGCAGCGCGGGCATTTCCGAGGCAAGGTGCTGCCCGTCTCCGTCTACGGTGAACACATGGGTGAAGCCGCGCGACGCTGCCCACGCGATGCCCGACCGGAGCGCCGATCCCTTTCCGCGCCGCTCGGCGTGTCGCAGCACCTCGGCGCCCGCCTCGCGCGCGAGCGTGCCGGTCGAGTCCGACGATCCGTCGTCCACGACGAGGACGTCGCCGACATGGGCACGCACGCCGGTGACGACGTCCGCGATGGTGGCGGCGCAGTCGAGCGCCGGAACGATCGCCGCGATGCGCGCGGAGCCCGCGCCGGAGCGGACGTCCGGATTCGGAACGTTCGGAAAGTTTGGACCACTCATGAACGCGTGGTACTCACCGCTCAGGATGACGGCCGAAGGGGGTTCGCAAGGGAGGGAAGCTCTTCCCGAAGAGCTGCGGGTAGACGGGCTGTGGTGGCGGAAGTTCGCCATGCTCGGCAGCGTCTACGGTCCGGAGTGGTGGAAGCGCTCTTCGCCTCCCGTCATTGCGGCCATCATCTTCGCGCTGATCGGAAACAACCGTCGCGGCGCCATCGCCAACATGAAGCGCATCCTCGGCACGCGCGAGACAAGTGTCGCAGCGCCCGCGGCGCTGCGCATGTTCGTCGAGTTCGCGCACTGCATGACCGAGACGATGGAGTTCTTCGGGCCGCGCCCGCATCCGGTGCGCGTGGACGTGCCGGACCCCGACCTGCTCGCGGAAGTGCTCGAGCGCGGTCGCGGCGCCGTGATCGTGACGGGGCATCTCGGCAACTGGGACGTCGCGGCGGCCGACCTGCGCAAGTACAAGCGCGACGTCATCGTCGTGATGGCCCACGAGGCCAACGCGAGCACGCACGAATATGTGCGCCGGATGCGCGAAGGCCACGACATCCGCATCGTCTACTCGGACGACTCCGTGTTTTCGTCCCTGCACCTGGTGCGAGCGCTGCGTGCGAACCACATCGTGGCGATGCAGCTCGACCGCACCAACCCCATGGCGCGCACGCTGGAGATTCCGTTCTTCGGCACGCCGGCCCGCTTCTCCGCCGGGCCCTTTCACCTTGCGCGCGTGGCGGGCGCACCGATCCTTCCGTGCTTCGCGCCGCGCCTCGGCGTGCGTCACTACGAAATCCGTTTCGGGAACGTGCACGAGGTGGCCGACCGTTCGCGCAGGAGCCGGATCGAGACCGTCGCCGCGCGCGTGGTCGCGGACTTCGAGTCGATCGTGCGCGAGCATCCCTGCCAGTGGTTCCAGTTCAGGGATTTCTGGGCGGAGCCTGACGCTCTGTCGATCGAGAAAGGGCCGTCGCAATCCTCGCCCGAGTCTGAGCCGCAAGCGCGTCCCGCTGCTCGTAGCTGAGCGCGGCCGTGTCCACGGGCTCGAGCACTTCGAGCTCCATCTCTCCCGGAAGGATCGACAGGTAGCCGCCGGCCGGCATGATCGAGTCGCTGCCGCGGCACGCGATCGGAACGACCGGCAGCCCGAGCTCGATCGCTGTCACGAACGCGCCCTTCTTGAACGGAGCGAGCACGCCTTCGCGGCTGCGCGTGCCCTCGGGGAAGAACACGAGCGAGTGGCCGTCGTTGCGGAGCTTCTTCAGGCGCTCGATGGCCTTCTCGGGGTTCTCGCGGTCGACGGGGACCATGCCCATCGTCTTCATCACGAGGCCGAGCACGGGCTCGCGGAACAGCTCTTTCTTCGCGGTGAAGCGGTTGATGCCGGGCACGAAGCCGAGGATCGCCGCGATGTCGAAGTGGCTGCGGTGGTTCGAGACGAACACGCACGGGCCCTTCGGCACGTTCTCGAGGCCGCGCACGTGCACGCGCACGCCGAGGACTTTCGAAAGCGCGCGCGCCTGCGATTTCGCGAAGCGCCACGTGAGCTTCTCGTTGCGCACCACGAGGTGCAGCGCGACCGCGACCGAGCCCATCGTGAACAGCATGCCGCGGAAGATCAGCCGGTTGGTGAAGATGCTCAGCCTGGATCCGCGAGCGGCCGGATCGGCCGCCACGGCCGCGTCTTCGGAGACGAAGGTCACGGCTCTTAGTGAAAGCGGCGCAATTCCGAGTCAACCGCGAACGCGCGAAACCCGGGACGGGTACAGGTTTCCCGGAAACCTGTACCCGTCCCGGGTTTC
>CAYYVZ010000233.1:0-8246 GCA_964475235.1 uncultured Myxococcales bacterium
ATCGGCAAGAAGGTCTTCCCCGGGGCCAAGGTCGCGGTCTACGACTACGAGCAGCAGTTCATCCCGGCCCTGTCGATGTTTGACATGCAGCTGAACCACGCCACGCGCTGCCTGCTGCCGTCGCCGGCCGTTCCGGGCGAGGAAGGCTGGTACTTCAACAAGGGGCCGGCCGAAGGGACGGTCGAACAGGTCTTCCTCATCTCGAGTATCATCGCGGAGGGGCGTTGAGCGGGGCGCGGCCTCGCACCTGCAAGAGGCTCAAAAGCCGACGATTTCGGCCGCGCCGCCGGCGGGCCGACTGTGCCCGCAATGCTGGCGCTCCTTGCCCCTGACCGGTATAGACGAAGAGGACTTCGGCGCCCGCGGGTGGGGCGGCCGCCGCAGAGAAGGAGATCACGACATGGATTTTGTTCAGTTGACCCTGGAGCCGATCTTCCGGTGGATGCACATCGTGGCCGGCATCATCTGGATCGGGCACCTCTACTTTTTCAACTTCGTCAACGGGCCGTTCGCCGCCACCATGAGCGGCGACACGAAGAAGCTCGTGGTTCCGGAGCTGATGCCTCGCGCCCTCTACTGGTTCCGCTGGGGCGCAGCGTGGACGTGGGCGACCGGCGTGATCATGCTGATGCTCACCTTCTACCACGGCAAGATGGTGTTCGCGGGCGGCACGGCCACCGGCTGGGGCTTCGGCGCGCTGACCTCGATCGCGATCACCTTCCTCGGGTTCGCCGTCTACGACGCGATCCAGTCCACTGCGATCATCGCCGACCAGAAGATCAAGAACTACGTCTACTACGCGCTCATCGCGATGGCGGTCTTCATCATGATGCTGCACGGCGGCTTCGGGCCGCGCGGCTACACCATCCACATCGGCGCCATGCTCGGCACCACGATGGCCTTCAACGTGTGGTTCCGCATCTGGCCGGCGCAGCAGCAGATCATCACGGCGATCAAGAACGGCCAGGCGCCGGATGCCGCCACGGTCGCGATGGCGGGCATGCGCTCGCGCCACAACACCTACCTGTCGGCCGCGCTCATCTGGACGATGATCGACATGCACACGCAGGGCGTCGCCGGCGCATGGCACCCCGAGATCGTGCTCCTGCTCATGATCCTCGTGGCCTGGCACGTCGTCTTCCAGCTCTACAAGCGAGCCGGCCAGGTCAAAGGCTTCTGAGAATCGGGGAAATCGGGGACGGATCCCGATTTCCGTGCTCCCGGCTCGCGTTAAAACGGGGCGCCAACCAGCAGGTTGGCGCCCCTTTTGTTTCTGGAGAAATCGGGATCCGTCCCCGATTTACGCGGAGGCGGAGGGGCGGGCTTTCATGCGCTCGTGCCAGGCGACGAGGTTCTTGAGGGACGGGTCGTACTTCTCGCCGACCATGCCGGCGAAATCGATCGTGCAGAACAGCGTGATGTCCGCGATCGAGTAGCTCTTGCCCGCGACGTACTCGCGCGTGCCGAGCAGCTCGTCCACCCACGCAAGACGCTTCGCGGCCGCGCCGCGGCTCACCTAGACGAGCTCGGGCACCTGCGTGATGCGGCCCTTGAAGAAAGCGCTGCTGTGACGGAACGCCCCGAGCATCGGCCCCATCACCTCGAGCTCCATGCGCCGTTCCCACATGCGGGCGTTGGCACGCTCTTCCGGCGTACGCCCGAGCAGCGGCGGCTCCGGGTACTTGTCCTCGAAGTACTCGCAGATGACGAGGCTCTCGGCGATGCAGGTGCCGTCGTCGAGCTCGAGCACGGGAAGCCCGCCCATCGGGTTCTTCTTCAGGAACTCCGGCTGGCGGTTCACGGCGGCACGCAGGTCCACCTGCTCGAGGGGAACCGTGATTCCCTTTTCGGCGAGGAAGATGCGCACGCGGCGCGGATTCGGGGCGATGGTGGCGTCGTAAAGCTTCACGGGAGTTCTCCTTTTTATTGGCTGGTCGATGTCGGAAATGTCGGATTCGATTCGTTACGCAAGCTCGCGATCCCGGGGGATCCGTCCCCGCTTCTTCTTCACGTCGGGACGCGGCTCGAGACGATGCCTGCCTCGGCGAGGCGCCGGTTTTCGTCGGCGCTGCGGCCGAGCCATTCCGTAAGCACCTCGGCGTTGTGCTCGCCGCGAAACGCCGCGCGTCCGTGCACGCCGGCCGAGGCGTCCGAGAATCGATACGGGCTGTTGAGCACTTCGGCCGTCCCGCCGCTGCGATCGTCGCACGCCACCGTCATCCGGCGCGCGCGAACCTGCTCGGATGCGAGCGCCTCGCCGAGGGTCTGCACGCGCGCCGCGGCAAGGCCGCGCGCGTGGCAGGCCGCGACCACGTCTTCGGCCGACGGCTGCGCCGCCACCCAGTCGCCGACGATGCCCTCGAGCTCCGGCAGCAGCTTCTCGCGCTTCGGATACGTGTCGTAGCGCTCGTCGCCGAGCAGATCGGGCCGCGACATGAGGTCGCAGAGCTTGTCCCAGTTGGCGCGCGGATCGGCCGGAACGACGACGTGGCGGCCGTGGCACGCGTACGTCCACGCGCACAGGAAATCGGTCTCGGTGCCGCCGAAAAGGACGAAGTTGGCGGCCTCCTGCAGCGACAGCAGCGCATCGTGCATGGCCATGTCGATGAACTGGCCCTCGCCCGTGCGCTCGCGAAGGTGAACGGCCGCGACGATCGCGAGGGCCGCCTGCAGCCCCGTCACCGTGTCCCCGACCGCGAACACCGAATCGACCGGCTCCTGCCCGAACGCGCGCGCCTGGCGATCGATGACGCCGGTGGCCGCGTGCACGACGCCGGCGAAGGCCCGCTCGGAGCGCTTCGGGCTGTCGTGGCCGAAGCCGGTGATCGAGCAGTAGACGAGGCGCGGATTCCGCGAACGCAGGGCCTGCTGGCCGAGGCCGAGGCCGTCCATCACGCCGGGCCGGAAGTTCTCGACGACGCTGTCGGCCGCGCACGCCAGATCGGCCGCCCCCGCCCGGCCCTCGGCCGTTCTCAGGTCGATCGAGACGTTCCGCTTCCCGCAGTTCTGCTGCATGTAGTAGCCGCTCATGCCGCCGCGGCGGCCGCCGAGACGGCGCGACAGGTCCCCGTCGGGCGTCTCGATCTTGACCACGTCGGCACCGAGATCGGCGAGGATGCGCGTGCAGAACGGACCGGCCAGCACATGGCTGAAGTCGGCTACGCGAAGGCCGGCGAGCGGCCACGGTCGGGAAGTGTCGGCGCTATGGAGATGTTCGCGCGGCATCGTTCTCTCGAAGTCGAGAGAACGATGCTCTTACGCGAACTCGTTTGCGGGTCCAGCGACGGGCGGATCGGGCGGGCGCGATGCGAGCGGCTCCCGCGCGTCGCTGCGCGAGGTCAGTTCCTGGTCCAGCGATCCGTCGCCGCGATCGCACCGCCGGTGCGCGCGCCTACGAGCGGATTGAACGGGTTGTTGAACTTCGTATCGGGAACGAGCTTGTTGGTCGGCTCGTACGCGTAGACCTGGTGCCCCTGGTCGAAGGGCTCTTCGGCTTCCTCGGGGATGTAGACGAGCATTTCCTGCTGATCGTCCTTGTCCACGTCGGCGGCGGCCACCCGGGCGCCGCCGGCGTAGGGGGCTGCACGCACGACGATGTCGATCACGTGGTTGTCGGGGCCCCAGTTCATGCGGGTACCGACACCATCGAACACCTTGATGTGAGCGGCGCCCTCGCGCGGGGCCGTGAGGATCCACTTGTCGCCGCTGCCGTTGAGATCGACGAGCGCGAGATCGACACCCGAGAAGTTCACGGGATCGTACGCGAGGAACTGGTTGATGAACACGCCCTCGCGCGTGAAGACCTTGACGATCGGGACGCCGCGGTTCGGCGCAACGATGATCTCTTCGGCCTTGTCGCCGAGCACGTTGCCGACTTCCACGTTGGCGCCGTCGGCGTCGATCGGCAGTGTGCCGTTGTAGGTGTCGGTGGAATCGAAAACCTGGAACTCGTCGGACAGGAAGAACGGCGTCTCTTCGTCGAGCCGCTCGAACACGCGCGCGAGCACGACGCCGTCGTTCGAGTTCGACTGCGCGCAGACGAGGTCCTCGTTCACGCGGCCGTTGACCTCGCCCGATCCGCAGTCCACGCCGACGTTGTCGTCGAACGCTTCGAACGAATCGATGAGCTTCTTGACGCGGCTGACCCGGTAGACTTCTACGACCGGGTCCCCCGAATCGTAGCCGCCCGAGGTCGCCACGTGGACCTGCTTCGGACGCGGCAGGTGCGGGTCGCCGTTCGCGTTGAAGGGGTTGTCGTTGATGATCGTCGCGCTGAACTCGCCGTTCACGCCGTCGAGGACCATCTGGTTCATCTCGGTGCGGCGGCCGGTGCGCGTGAACGAGCGCAGCCGCGCGTCGTTCGCTTCGTCGGGAGACAGCGTGAACAGGCGCGTCTCGAGGCCGCGGCGGCCCGGAATGATGAAGAGCTGGCGGCCGTCGACGCCCGACACGATCTTGACGCTGCCGGCGCCGCGGCGCGCGAACGGGTCGTCGCCCGGAGTGCCGATCACGAGGTCGGGAATCTCGTCGAGGTCGAAGTCGATGCCGCCGGCAAGCGCGGTGCCGAACTCTTCGAGGCGCCGTTCGCCTTCGAGCTCCCAGATCTGGTCGCCATTGACGCCCGAGAGCGTCACGACGCGGCCCGCGTCGGGCACGAGCTTGGCGTTGACGAGATAGTCCTGCTTCGGCGAGGCAGCCGCGAAGTCGGTGACTCCGTCGCCGTTGATGTCGCCGATCGTCGCGACGGCGTCGCCGAAGCGCGCGTCTTCTTGAGGCGGATCGTCGGCGCGAATCCACAGCGGCGCGCCGTCCATGCCGTAAAGTGAGACGAGGCCGGCCAGACGCACGCCCGTGTCGTCCGAGCCGTCCGAGCCGATGATCGCGTCGGGCACGTCGTCGTTGTTCACGTCGCCCGCGTAATCGATGGTCTTGCCGATGCGGTCGCGATGCGCGCCGTAGACCTGGAACAGCGGCGTGCCCTGCAGATCGGCCGGAGAGATCAGGTCGGCGACGCCCGCATTGAGCACGCCGCCCGGGCCGTTCGACGTGTCGGTGCCGGTGAGGAAGTCCGTGAGCCCGTCGCCGTCGATGTCGGCAGCCGTGACGAGGCTGCGTCCGTAGTTGTGGCCGGCGGTCGGACCGACGCGGTAGCCGAGCAGGTCGCCGTTCTTGCCGGAGACGAGCCAGATGCGGCCCTTCTGGCCGACGCCGTTCGCGTTGCGGTCGCCCGAAGCGCTGACGACGAAGTCGGCCTTGCCGTCGCCGTTGATGTCGTTGAGCGGTGCGATCTTCTCGCCGAAGCCCGCGAGCCCGTTCTGGCCGAGTACGCGCATGCGGCGCTTGCGCCACTGGAAGACGTCCACGCGGCCGGCGCGCTGCTTGAGCTTGGCCGACGGATCGAGCTGGTCGATGATCGTGACGTCGTAGCCCGGCGATCCGATCGCGAGCTCGTCGCGGCCGTCGCCGTTGAGGTCGGGCAGGAACGAGACCGAAGAGCCGAACCACTGGTGGTCGGCGCCGCCGCGGCGCTTGAAGATCAGCCGGCGACCGTTGCCGCCAACCTGCAGGTTGCGGCCGTCCACGACCACGACACGGCCCGCGTGAGGGTGCTTTCGTACGAACAGACAGGGTGCGCCGATGGCGATGTCGTTGACGCCGTCGCCGTTGAAGTCGCCGTTGGTCGCGATCGAGAATCCGAGCTGGTCGCCGCCCTTGTTGCAGGCGGGAGAGAAGTTGTCCGCCCGGGCAGGCTCCGGCAAGGCACACGCAAGGGCCGCCGCAGCGAGGCAGGCAGAGGTCAACCAACTCAGTTTCATACGCATCGAATTCCCATTAACGAATCGCGCCCAAGTCTGCCTGCCCGCAAGGCTATCGGGGCTTCATCCGGGCGGCCGTGCCGCCCTACCACAGTCCCGAACACCGGCCAAAACGTGGCCGTGAGTCCGACTCCGAACGCCGGTGGCGTTCCTGATTTCTGCATCGACCCCTGCCGCCGTTCGTCGGCTCTGGCAGCCTCGCGACCCGCGTGGGCGAGGCTTCCGGCTCGGCACGCAGCCTTACCGCCCCCTGTCGCCCGGCCGGCCGCTGGCTGCGGGGCATTCTAACAGTCTACTGCGGCGTTGCCACGGCCGCTGCTGAAGATTCTGTCTAGGAAATCGAGGGTACGGAAGGGAGAAACTGCAGGCATTTCAGCGCCGAAGCTGGCGGGCCAGGAAGTCCGCGATGGCCTGACGGCACTCCGTCGTCCAGGGATGGGTCGCGTCGCCCTCCGTGCACCGGGTTTCGAAATCCTTCTGCGTAAAGGCCGAGAAGAGATCGATCGTTCGCCAGTTGCTCTGGCTGCCCAGCGCGAGCGTCCGGTTGCGCAGCTCGGCGGCCCGTCCTGCCCTTCCCGGAAAGAACCCGTCTCCGACCGGCAGGGTCGTGACGAGGACGGGAGCCATGTTCCGGCGCACACACTCGTCGCCCATCGCTTTCAGTCCCCCGACGATGCGATCGATCGTCTCGCCGGGCGCGGAAACGTCGTTGATTCCGAGGTTGATCAGGCAGGCCGACGCCGTCGGCACGCCGTCGAGAAAGCTCTGCAACTGATCGAGTACCGGGACCTCTGTGCCCAGGCCTTTCAGATTCGCCCCGCGCCCGGGCCGGCAATCCGCGCGTACCACGAGCGGAGCGCACAGCGGCGCGAGCATCAGCGGCCAGTTCGGCTTGGACGGCTCCCAGAAGCACGTGGAGTCGCCGAAAACGGCGATCGTGCCGGCCTCCCCGCAGTGCTGGGCCTGTGCCGGCCCGGCCGCGAGAAGGGCGATCAGGAGGATCAGGGGCCGCATTCGTAGGGGGAAACTGGAGCGGGTGACCGGGTTCGAACCGGCGACAACCACGTTGGCAACGTGGTGCTCTACCAACTGAGCTACACCCGCCCAGACCCTGATTTCTAGCCCAACTCGGTACGGATGCAAGCGGGCATCCGGGGCGAAAACACCATCACAGGGCGCCGGAGCCCTCGCGCATGCGACGGAAGACCTCGACGTGGTAGCCGACCGCCGACCAGACTCCCACGACGGCCGCGAGGGTCAGCAGGATGATGCCGATCTCGTGGAAGCTCACACCGAGATAGACGTAGTGAACGATGAGGAAGTGCACACCGATCGTCTGCAGCAGCATCTTGGCCTTCCCGGTCGTGTCGGCCGGAAGCACGATGCCGTCCGCCGCAGCGATGCTGCGAAGGCCCGTCACCGCGAACTCGCGGCCCACCACCACGACCAGAAGCCAGCCCGGGATCCCCGGATCGCGCTGCAGCACGGCCAGCATGATCAGGACGGAGATCACGAGCAGTTTGTCGGCGAGGGGATCGAGAAGCTTGCCGAGCGCCGTGACCAGGCCGTAGCGGCGCGCAAACCAGCCGTCGAGAAAGTCCGTCAGCGAGGCGAACAGGAAGATGAACATCGCGGCCCAGGCTTCCTTCGGACCGGGATAGGTCAGCAGCCAGCCGACCAGCGGAATGCAGAGGATGCGAAGCAGCGTCAGCAGATTCGGGATCGAGCGGAAGAGCTGTCCCGCTGTGTCCGGATGCCCTTCGATTGCCATCATCGCGTGTGGCGCGTCCCGCGGGACACGCTCCCGTCGAAGCTAGCGCGTTCCCCTCAGGCCCGCTACCCGCCGGTCGAAATCGGGGACGGATCCCGATTTCGCCTCTTCGTGCGTTCCGGCCGGCGCGGGGGTCATCGCGCGCGCCCGTGCGCGAGCCGGGAAATCGGGATCCGTCCCCGATTTCGAATCGGCGTGACGATTTGCACGGAGTGCGGAGAGCGCCGTCACGCCGCGGGCTTCGGCGGTGTTGAGCGGGAGGTCTCCGCGGATAGACTCCGCGGACTTCGATGCGCAGCTACGACTTCCTCGTAATCGGCGGCGGAATCGCCGGCATGACCTTCGCCCTGAAAGCCGCAGCCGAGGGGCGCGTCGCGCTGCTGGCCAAGCGCGAGCTCGAGGATTCCAACACCAACCAGGCCCAGGGCGGCGTCGCGGCCGTCTGGGACCCCGAGGACTCCCCGGCCAGCCATGCCGCCGACACGCTCGAAGCCGGAGCGGGCCTCTGCAACCGCCGCGTCGTGGATCTGGTCGTCGAGGAAGGCCCCGCGCGCATCCGCGAGCTCATCGACCTGGGGGTCCGCTTCTCGCCTCGCAAGGAGAACGGGGCCACCGGCGTCGATTACGACCTCGGCCTCGAGGGCGGCCACTCGCACCGG
>CAYYVZ010000234.1:0-8132 GCA_964475235.1 uncultured Myxococcales bacterium
ACGGATCCCGATTGCGCGACGCGCAATCGGGATCCGTCCCCGATTTCTCAGGGCAGCAGCTCGTACATCAGCAGCAGCGTACGCTGCATGGGGCGATTGAAGTTGTCGTCGGAGACGGCGTAGACGAGCGTCTCGCCACGGGAGCCCGTGCGCACGGCCAGCCCCTCCATGTTGTCGATCTCGTAGGCCGCGTCGAAGCTCGCGACCACGTCGCCGTCGAGCGGCGTGTCCGAGCCCGACCCGGCGGCCGACTCCATCGTCGCGCGCGCAATGCGCCGGAGCTGGGCGCCTACGCCTTTGGCCGCGCTGTAGCGGCGCTCGAGCGTGAGAAAGTCACCCCCGGGAAGCTTTCGAACGTCCGTCATCACGAAGGGAAGAAGCGGTCGCAGCGAAACCGCGCGGCTGCCGGGAGTTTCGTCCGCAGTGGCCACGCCGTCTCCGGCGGGCGTCGTCGTCGGAATCGCCATCGGCAGGAACCACGCACGGTAGGCACCGCCCGCATCGCGATAGCGCTCGGTGACACCGAACATCGTGCCTTCGGCGAAAGCGGTGATGCCTTCGAGCCCGCCGTTGTTCGGTGCCCGGATCATGTCGGGCGGCAGCGGAACGTTGACAGGGAGCGCGTTCACCCCGTCCCGTGCGAACGGGTAGCGCCAGACGCGATGGTTGCCTTCGAAGCTCACGAACAACTCGCCCGTCGTGTCGTTGCCGTCCGCGGAGGCGAGGCCCTCGGCATCGCCGCTCTTTCCGTTGAGCGCGCGGCCGTCCAGGTCGAGCAGAGGCGCAATCGTGTCGCCGGCGGCGCCCGCGAGCCTTCCGGCGTCGTACTCGAGGGTCCCCGTCACCCAGTGCGCTTCGTCGCTGACCGCGACGAAGCGGGTGCCGTCCGCCGAGACCAGAATCGCCGAGATCCCGCCGAAGTCGCGATCCGGCGACGAGATCTCGATCCCGCCGCGCCAGGCCAGCTTTCCCCGGGTTTCGCCGATGCCCTTGTCGCGCGCGAACGCGACCGGGCTGCTGGAAATGGTGAGCGGCCGCACAACGTCGTCGTGCGTGCAGCCGGGGATGCCCGCCGCGGCGAGCATCCCCAGCACCGCAAGTTTCAGCCTTCCGGAAGCAGCGACTGCAGGCGCTCGGTGGCCGTGAGGTACTCGTTCACCATGTCCTCGACCACGCGGCGCGCCGAGCGGATCTCGTTCATGCGACCGACGACCTGGCCGACGGGGTTGAAGCCCACGGCCTGCGCCTTCGATGCATAGTGGTGGCCGCGGCTCACCGCCTCGGCAGTCACCATGAACTGCAGGGGCATGCCGAGCGGCTTCGGGTTCTCGGGCTTTTCCCACGCTTCGGTCCAGTCGTTGCGGAGCATACGGCAGGGCTTCCCCGTCCACGAACGCGAGCGCACCGTGTCGCGACTCGTCGCCTTGAGGAAGCTCTCCTTCTGCGCAGGCGGCGTGTCGGCTTCGCTCACGGTGAGCCAGATCGAACCGGTCCAGACTCCCTGCGCGCCGAGCGCCATCGCCGCCGCCATCTGCTTGCCGCTACCGATGCCGCCGGCTGCAAGCACCGGAATCGGCGAGACCGCCTCGATCACTTCGGGCCACAGCACGATGCTGCCGATCTCGCCGGTGTGACCGCCGCCTTCGGTGCCCTGCGCGATGATGAAGTCGATGCCCGCGTCCTTGTGCGAGAGCGCCTGCTTCGCAGATCCGCAGAGTGCGCCGACGAGTCGTCCGGTGCTCTGGATCTCCTTGATCACGTCGGCTGGCGGCGTTCCGAGCGCGTTGGCAAAGGCCTTGACCTTCGGATGCTCGAGCGCGACTTCCACCTGCAGGCCCGCCGTCGCCTCGGTCCAGCCGAGCAGCTCGCGCGGCTTTTCCTCGCCCGGGAGCTCCGGGACGTCGTGGTCGGCGAGCAGTTTCTTCGCGAACGCGCGGTGCTCGGCGGGAATCTGCGCGGCAAGCAGCGCCTGCAGCTTCTCGACGTCCATTTCGCCCATGCCGACGTACTTGCCGGGAATCACGATGTCGACGCCGTAGCCGCCGGCGACATGCTGGTCGAGCCAGTCGAGCTCGACACGGAGCTGGTCGGCGGAGAACCCCACCGCGCCGAGCACGCCGAAGCCTCCGGCGTTGCTCACGGCAGCGACGACGTCGCGGCAGTGGCTGAAGGCGAAGATGGGAAACTCGATTCCGAGGCGCTTGCAGATTTCAGTCTTCATGTGCGGTTCCTTTTTTCATCCTCGCCTGTTTGGCTGCGGACTTGCTTGCGGGGGTTGGACTTGGTTGGGGCAGTGGCGTTGGCGGGTGCGAGCAGACGGTCGCCGAGCAGCGACAGCGTCTCGCGCATCCTCTTCTCGAGCGGATAGCCGGGGTCGTTGATCCAGTGGGTCATCGATCCGATGACGACGGAGACGAGGATCTCGGCGCAGAGCGGGGCGTCGAGGTCGTCGGGAATGTCTTCCGCGTCGCGGCCGCGCTCGAGCAGGCGCACGAAATCGGCCTGCATGGATGCGAGCTCCGCGCCGGCTTCGCCGGGGCGCGATGTGCGCAGCACGGCCATCAGCACGCGGCGGGTCATCTCGGGGGCGCGGCGCACGAGCTCGGCGCTGCGCTCGGCGAACCCGTGGAGCCGCTCGATGCTCGAGACGTCGCGCGCGAGCTGCGTGTCGACCAGGCGGCGGAAGCGCGAGAAGACGTCCTGGCCGACTTCCCTCAGCACGTCTTCCTTGCTGCGGAAGTGGTTGAAGAACGTGGCGGGAGCGATGTCGGCGGCGGCGGCGATCTTCTCGACGGTGGTGGCGTCGTAACCGTCGCGCGCGAACAGCTCGGCGGCGGTCGCGAGGATGGACTGGTGAAGCTCGCGGCGGCGCCTGGCTCGGCGGCCTTCGGTCTCCTCCCCGGAGTGGGCGGTCTGGGCGGCTCCGTTCATCGAGATTCTCTAATCTTGGAGAGTCTCCACGTTTGAGGCAAGCACGAAATCGGGATCCGTCCCCGATTTCGGACCTCCTCCCTTTTTCTTCGCGCACGGCGGGGTGTTAGAGCCGCTCCCGATGAAAGAAGCCTATCTTGCCAAAGTCCGGACGGCGGCCGAGGCCGCCTTGCTGCTGCGTCCTCGCGACATGCTCTGCGTGCCCCTGGGGCCCGGCCAGCCGGGGGCCCTGTTCGAGGCGCTCGGCGAGCGGGACGACTTCGAGGATCTCGCGATTTTCGGTGCGCTGCTGCTCGCGCCGCACGCGGTGCTCTTCAAGCCGGGCGTGCGCGTGCTGTCGGGATTCTACGGACCGGTCGAGCGCGTGATCCGCGCCCAGGGCGGGAACGTCGAGTTCATCCCGGCCGACTTCCGGCGTTACGCGCCCGCGATGCGCAAGATGTCTCCGCGCGTGATGGCGACGACCGTCGCGCCGCCCGACGCGGACGGGCGGATGTCGCTGTCTCTCCATGCCGGCGCGAGCGTGGACGAGCTCCATCGCGCGGGCGCCGATCCGGACCGTCTGCTCATCGCCGAGGTGAACCCGCGGCTCCCTCGCACGCTCGGGATCGAGCCGGATCACACCAACTGCCTCACGGTCGACGAGGTCGACGTCATCGTCGAGAGCGAGCTCGTGCCGCCGACGCTGCCCGAATCTTCACCGACCGCCGTCGAGCAGGCGATCGCCGAACAGATTCGGCCCTATGTCTCCGAGGGCGCGACGCTGCAGACGGGCATAGGTGGAATCCCCAGCACCGTCGTCGAAATTCTCGCCGCGTCGGGCGGCGGCGACTACGGCATTCACTCGGAGATGTTCACGACCGGGCTGATGAAGCTTCACCAGGCCGGGAAAATCACCAACCGCAAAGGCGTGTACGACGGCGTGTCGATTGCGACGTTCGCTCTGGGCACCGAGGAGCTTCACACCTGGCTCGACGGACAGCCTGACGTCCGGTTCCTGCCCGTTCATCTCGTGAACGATCCGGCGGTGATCGCGCGCAACCGGAAGATGCTGTCGATCAACGGTGCGCTGTCGGTGGACCTCTACGGCCAGCTCGCGGCCGACACGATTGCCGGCCGTCAGTTCAGCGGAATCGGCGGCGCGGAGGACGTTGTCTGCGGAGCCTCGTTTTCCGAAGGCGGGCACTCGATCGTCTGCCTGCCCTCGACCGCGACCGTCGAAGGGAGGACGATCTCGCGCATCATGGCCGAGTTCGGTGCGGGCGCGCTCGTGACGACTCCCCGTCACCAGGTGGATGTCGTCGTGACGGAGCACGGCGCCGCCGAGCTGAAGGGCCTCACGGTGCGCCAGCGCGCCGCGGCGCTCGCCGGGATCGCGCATCCCGACTTCCGCGACGAGCTGCGGGCCCACGCGGGGAAACTTTGAGGAAGACGGAATCCGGCGCGCGGATTGTCCCGGCAGGTTCTGTCGCGTGCGGTGGGGGTCGGAGCCTCAGCGCCGCGAAAAAGGGATCCGTCCCCGATTTCTAGGTTCGCCGCGCGCGGATCGCGGCGGCCAGCGCTTCGAGTCCGCGTCGCAGGTCGGCCTCCAGGCCGGCGTCGCCGAGCCGGCCCAGCTCGTTGAAGTGGCGCCCGGCCACGACGAGCGAGGCCTCGTGGACGAGGTCGCACCCCATCACGCGCAGCGTCGGCGCGAGCGCCGCCCAGGCCTGCCGCGCACCGCCCGGTCCCGCCATGAACAGCGCGACCGGCTTGTCCGTGAGCTCCCCGCTCGAGACGATCCAGTCGAGCGCGTTCTTGAACGAGCCCGGCACGCCGTGCGCGTACTCGGGACACGAGATCACCAGGCCTTCGGACCGCGCGAGCAGTCCGCGGAAGGCGGCGACCTCGGCGGGCGGCGTCATTCCCTCCTCGTCGTGATCCGGACGGAAGTGGGGAAGGTCGCCGATCTGCCGGTCGAAGAACGTGAACTCCATCGCAGGATCCGCGATGGCGGCGGCAGCGCGCAGGAGCGCGCTGTTGGTGGACGTGGGCTTGATGCTTCCGGAGACGGCGAGGACGCGCATCCTACGCCAGGTTGTGGAAGACCTTCTGCACGTCGTCGTCCTGCTCGAGGCTGTCGACGAGCTTCAGCACGTCCTTGGCCTGCTCTTCGCCGAGCTCGGTCGGCGTCGTCGGGATGTACTCGGATTCGGCGGAGATCGGCTTGATGCCGCGGTCTTCGAGGGCCTTCTGCAGGTTTCCGAAGTCGGCGAACGCGCATCGGATGATGAGCTGGGGCTCGCCCTTGTCGCTGGTGCCCTCTCCGAGCTCTTCGAGGCCGAAGACGATCAGCTCGAGCTCGAGCGCCTCCTGGTCGAGGCCGGCCGGGTCGAGGCGGAAGACGCCCATGCGCTTGAAGAGAAATCCGACACTGCCGCTGTTGCCGAGGTTGCCGTTGCCCTTGTTCACGATGTTGCGGACGTTGGCGATGGTTCGCGTCGGGTTGTCGGTGGCGGCCTCGATGAGGATCGCGATGCCGTGCGGCGCGTAGCCCTCGTAGACGATCTCCTGGTAGTCGGCGACGTCCTTGCCGGCGGCCCGCTTGATGGCGGACTCGACCTTGTCCTTCGGCATGTTGACCGATTTGGCGTTCTGGACGACGCGGCGGAGCTGGGGGTTGTTGGCCGGGTCCGGGCCCCCCGCCTTCACGGCGATGACGATCTCCTTGCCGATCCGGGTGAAGGCCTTGGCCATCCGGTCCCAGCGCGCGAACATCACGTGTTTTCTGGCTTCGAAAATGCGTCCCATGGTCGTGAACGAGAGTCCTTTCGGTCGAGATTGGCCCGCGACCCTACCTGAGATTCCGTCTTTTCCAACAACGGACGGCGGGGTCCCTCCATCCCCTGCGGTCCCCGCGAAAACGCGCGGCTCGCGCGCGGGTGCGGAGCGTCCTTAACAGGGCTTCACGAGACCGCGGTCACACAGGGGGAGGAAAAGTGGAGCGCGGCACAAACGTCGGCGGGAAGTGGAACGCAGCACATTCCTCAAGCAGGCGGGATGCGTTCGGCGTGAGCGCGCGCTCGCACTGAGACTTCGAAGCGTGACGACGCCAGGCCGACGAGGCGATCGTACAATCGCGTGCGCATTTCATTTGGCCGTCTTCAGCGATGTTTCTTCGGCAAAGCACTCGGCGCCGTAATTTTCATTTGTTACAACGGTAACGCTCGCGCGAGTGGGGACGACCCGGCGTGCAGCGCATCACATGCGCTGCCGCCGGGGATCAAGCGCGACGCGGAGGCACATGCTTTACAACCTGCGTTCGCTTGCGGCTCTTGCTGCCGTGTTCTCGTTGGTCGCGTTCGCGCCGATGGTCTCTTGCGCAGCCCCGAGCTGCGGCGACGGCAACCTCGACGCGAACGAAGAGTGCGACGGCGGCCCCGGCGGCCTCTTTCTCGACGGAAATCCAGATGGTCAGCCGTGCAGCAACGGCAGCCGCTGCTACTTCCAGTTCACGTGCTGCAAGTTCAATTGCCAGTTCGTCGGCACGCCGGGCGCGCCCTGTCACGACGGCGACAACTGCACCGGGCCCGACACCTGCGACCAGGTCGGCGTCTGCCACGGCGGTCCGAACGCGGCCGACGATACTCCGTGCGACGACGGGCTCTTCTGCACCGGCGTAGAGTCCTGCCAGGACGGGCGCTGCGTGTCGGCCACGGGTGACCCGTGCCCGGGTACCGCGTGCAACCAGTGCCAGGAAGTCACCGATTCGTGCCTCAACCCGGCCGGCTCGGCCTGCAGCAACGGCGATACCTGCGTGACGGGAGGAACCTGCAACGGCGCGGGCACCTGCGAGGGTGGCGTTTTCAACAACGAGCCCTGCGACGACGGCCTCTACTGCAACGGAACGGATTCCTGCGACGGCGGCGCGTGCCGCATCCACAGCGGCAATCCGTGCCCGGGCGAGGATGGGGACGGCGACTGCACCGAGAGCTGCGACGAGGCGACCAACAGCTGCGTGGCCAGCGACTTCGACGGCGCGGCGTGTACGGACGGCCTTTTCTGCAACGGTCCCGACGACACTTGCGTGTCCGGTGTCTGCTCGGGTACCGGGCAGCAGGGATGCGACGACGACAATTCCTGCACGAGCGACGCATGCGACGAGGGCGGCGACAGCTGCATGCACACGACGATCGGCGACGGCCTGGCGTGCAACGACGCCGACCCCTGCTCGCTCGACGACGTCTGTAGCGGCGGAGTTTGCGTCGGAACGCCGCCCCTCCTGGACGATCTCTGCCCGTGGACCGTCGTCCTGCGCGAGCAGGAGAGCATGGACATGATCAAGGTCGAGTCCCAGGCGTCGTTCGAGGGGGACGTCTGCGGAGGCACCATCCGGCTCGACGGCCAGGTGCTCGTTACGAGCGACCTCGTGGCCGACGAAGCCGAGGGCGAGGAACAACTTCGCCTCGCCGTGGACGTGGCGGTCGGAGAGGACATCGTGAGCGGGGGCGGCGGCGCCATCTCCAACCCGTCGCTGAGCTTCCTGCCGTACATTTCGCCGGACACGCAGACGCTGGCGCCGCTCTCGCTGCAAGCCAAGGACGACGGAAGCGGGGTTTTCGACTTCACGGGTTCGCACGACCTCCTGGCGCGCTGCCACGCGGCGCGCACGGGATACGACGCTGCGACGCTCGCGGTGGACTCGCTCGCGCAGACCTCCACTTTCCCGGCCGTCAAGCTCGGCCCGTTCGAGCAGGTCACGATCCCGGCGACGGTCGTCGGTGGCGTCAACGTCATCGACATCACCGGATCGATCAAGGTCGGCGACAGCTCCGTACTGCAGCTCGACGGCGGGGGCGATCCGAACACGGTCATGATCCTGCGCATCTCGAACCGCGTGAAGATGTACGTGCTGTCGACGCTGGAGCTCACGGGCGGGCTGCTGCCGGAGAACGTGCTGATCGCCATCAAGGGCAAGAAGTGCATGTTCAACACGTTCTCCAGCGGGGCCGGAACCGTGCTGTGCTCGCCCGGACGCGTCGTCGCACGGCAGGGAGTCGCGTGGGTCGGAGCCTTCTTCGGCGACGGGAGGTACTTCTCGGCCGGTCAGGACACGGTGTTCATCTACCGTCCCTTCCAGGGATTCTGATTCGTCGCATCAGGATGGCTGCATCCTGCGTCGCGTTGGCGCTCCGCGGGCGGGTACGTGCTCGCCGGCTGAG
>CAYYVZ010000235.1:0-8131 GCA_964475235.1 uncultured Myxococcales bacterium
ATGGATAGACGATGTTCGACGCGACCGTGCACTCGCCGCCGTTCCCGTCGTCGGTGAAGCACCCGGCAAGCCCCGGCTTCTGCGTGAGCGCGCCGGTCATGGTGTCGCGATCGAAGACGGCGATGGAACTGCCGTCGAGGCCGATCGCATAGAGGTTCTTGCCGTCGGGACTCGCCACGAGGTGGATGGGTCGGATCAGGCCGCGGCCATCGGCGCAGCCACCGACCCCCAACTCGTTGATGCAGCCGAGCGCGCCGGGCTTCTGCGTGAGGGCGCCGGTCATGGAGTCGCGATCGAAGATGACGAGGCCGTCGGACTGGTAGGCCGCGCCGTAGAGGTTCTGGTGGGGCGCGGGGCTCAGCACCACGTGCGCAATCCCGTGAATCTGGCTCGCCGTGGCACACCCCTCGGCGCCCGCCGCGTTGATGCATCCCGCCGTGCCGGCCTTCTGCGTGAGGGCACCAGTCACGGTGTTGCGGTCGAAGATGCTGACACCGGGGAAGACCCCAACGTAGGCGAGCAACTCGTCGTCGGTCACGGCGACGTTGGATACGCCGCCGAGGTTGCGGGCGTCGGTGCAGCCGGCCTCCGCCGCGTCGGTCAGGCAGCCGGTCGGATCGGGGAGCTGCGAAAGCGTGCCGTCGACAAGGTCGCGATCGAACACGACCAGCTTGCCGCCGAAGAACGAGGCCACATAGAGCGTGTCTTCGTTCGGCGAAAGATCCATCCGGTACGGACCCTCGAGATGGGAGCTCGCGGTGCAGCCGAGCACCCCGCCGGTCTGCTGCACGCAGCCGTCCGGAAGCGCCTGCTGCACGAGGCATTCGACTGCGCCGGCCTCCTCGAAGCTGCAAAGAAGAGTCGAAAGACCGACGCACACGAAGGCAGCCTTCCAGCCGCCGCAACCGGACTCGTTCATGATTTCCCCAGTTCGGTCGAGGCTGCAGCACGAAGAGCGCTGCTCACCTTCGCCTTCGGCCTGCCGCTGCGGATTGTGACGCGCGCTACAGCCTGATCCAAGCGCGCGGCCATCCATTCGCGACGCGATCGCCCGTTTTCCCGGTAGACTCCGCCGTCGGTCCACCGCTCGAGAGGCTCTGTCCCCGCAGCGTGCATTCGCTACCGAATTCGGCTCTTATCCGCCGAGTTCGGCCGGACCCGTGTGGCGTCTGGCACGCCCGTAACGCCCGCCGTCGAAGCCCCGCAGGCCGCCGAATCCGGGTCCTGACCTCGCGATGTCCGACACCGCCGCCAACACCAGGCATTACAAGTACTACGACCTGGTGATGGCCGGGTTCGTCACCGTGCTGTTGTGCTCGAACATCATCGGGCCCGGCAAGGTCTGCCAGATCTGGGGCTTCTCGTTCGGGGCCGGAAACCTTTTCTTTCCGATCAGCTACATCTTCGGGGACATCCTGACCGAGGTGTACGGCTACGCGCGCGCGCGCAAGGTCATCTGGGCCGGTTTCGGCGCGATGATCTTTGCGACCTTCATGAGCCAGGTCGTGTTGCGCATGCCGGCCGACCCGGCGGTCGCGTACAACGCGGTCATCGATCCGGCGCTGCACACGGTGTTCGGCAACACGTGGCGCATCGTCGCAGGCTCGATCATGGCCTTCTGGGCCGGCGACTTCGTGAATTCCTACGTGCTTGCCCGCATGAAGGTCTGGACGCAGGGTCGTTTTCTCTGGATGCGGACGATCGGTTCCACGGCGGCCGGCCAGGCCGTCGACAGCGTCATCTTCTATCCGATCGCGTTCTGGGGAATCTGGGATCCGGCGACGATGGTCTCGGTCGTCGCGTTCAACTACACGCTGAAAGTCGTGTGGGAGGCCGTGAACACCCCGATCACGTACTTCATCGTCGGCAGGCTGAAGCGTGCCGAGGGTGTCGACTGGTACGATCGCCACACGGACTTCACGCCGTTCTCTCTCAAGGACTGAAGCCGGCGGGCGGACCTGTCCGTTCGGGCGTTGACTCCCCGTCGTCCGTCTCCGTAACATCCCTCCGGCACGGCGGCAGTGACGCGGGTCGCGAGGCGCCGTACGAAACAGCTAGAAACCTTGTCGCAGCGATTGTCAGCATCGGTAGCGGCGCTCGCCGCTGTCCTGGCCCTGCTCTTCGCGGCCGGGACCGACGCTGCCCGTCGCGTGCCGCCGGAGCCGCGCGTGCGTCCGCACCTCCCCGCCCGCACCGAAGTCGACGCCGACGGCAACCGCATCGACGACCGCCTCGATCGTGAAATCGGAGCGACGCATTCGGCGCTGGCCCGCGCCCGCCGGCCGGGCAGACGAGCGAGCCTCGAGCGACGCCTCGCCGAAGAGTCGTCGATCGAAGTCGTGCTCGACCGCCAGGTGACCGCCGCCGAGTTCGACGCATTCGAATCGCTGGGCGGTCGAATCGACCACGTCTTCGAAGCCGTCAGCTACGGCTGGACCGGAGTCCTTCCTGCCGGCCGCGTGCACGAGCTGCCGGCAGCGATCGGCGATGCCCTCTTCGTCGTTCAGGAAAACAAGGCCGCCGAGCTTCATCTCGACGAGGCCACGCGCACGGGCCGCGTGCGCGCTGCATGGGCGAGCGGATTCGCCGGCAACGAAAGCGGATTCTCCGGCAACGACGACACGACCATCGCGGTCATCGACACCGGTATCGACGATTCGCACGCGGACCTCGCGGGCCGGCTCGAATACTGGCACGACTACACGAACGACGCCGAGGAATCTCCGGTCGACTTCGGCCAGCACGGCACGCACGTGGCGGGGATCGCGCTGGGCAGTGGTGCGGCCTTCGCCGCGGGGCCGGCGATGCTGCAGTTCACGGACAGCGGCCGTCTCACAGGCGTCGCCGGCGGTTATGGCTTCGTCCAGCCGTTCCACTTCCCCGCGGGCTCGCGAAGCGTGGAAGCCACGGCGGAATGGCCCGGCGGCGCCGAATCGACACTCGTGTTCGCCATGCGCGACAACGACCAGCGCGAGAACGCCACGCGGCTCGCGGACGTCGACGGCGGCTCGCCGCTCTCACTGGCGACGCAGTTCGAAGGGGACGCGGCGAAACAGTTCATCCCTACCCTCCTTCAGAGCACGACGGATTCGATTGGCCGCTACGTGCTCACCGGCAGCTTCACCGACTACCCTTCGGTGGGCGACGGACTCCCTGCGCTCCGCGGAGTCGCGCCCGGCGTGCGGTGGGCCGGCGCCAAGGTATTCCTCAACAGCGGCTCCGGCATGGCCAACGACATCGCGGTCGCGATCGACGATCTCGTCGCGCGGCGCGAAGCGCATCGCATCAAAGTGATCAACATGAGCCTCGGCATCGTCGGAGCGCCGGGCCTCGATCCCGCGCTGCGCGCCAAGGCGAACACGGCCGTCGCGAACGGGATCGTCGTCGTATGCTCGGCCGGCAACAACGGCCCCGGCACGGATCCCGAGAACGAAGTCGACGACCCGGGCCGCGCTGCACTGGCGATCACGGTCGGGGCCGCCAACGATGCGAACGCGCTCGCGCACTACACGAGCTGCGGCTTCGAGCAGCCGGGCGACGACGAAGACCGCAAACCCGACGTCGTCGCGCCGGGGGGATCGTTGTTCCAGTCCTTCATCCTGTCGGCGGACTCCAACGATACCGACGGCGCGTCCGCGCACGATCGGGTTGCGGACGACTACCGCGGGCTGAACGGCACCTCGATGGCGGCGCCCTTCGTATCGGGCGCGGCCGCCCTGCTGATCGAAGCGCTCGAGAGCGGCGGGCTGGAATGGAGCTTCTCCTCTGCCGAACATCCTCTCTTCGTGAAGATGATGCTGAGCGCGTCCGCGACGGAGACCGCAGCGCAGCGAGAAGCTGAGTTCGGTGACGATCCGGACCTCGGTCGCCGAAACGCGCCCAAGGACCGCTTCGAGGGGTACGGGATCGTCAATCCCGACGCAGCAATCGAAGCAGTGCTGTCCTCTTACGAAGGCGGGATGTGGTCCGGGGACACCGACGGCGGTCGCTTCGATCGCCGCGCGTGGGGTCGGCGCCTCGAGTTGCCCGAAAGCGAGCCCGTGAAGCTCTCGCTCACCGTTCCACCGGGAGCGGACTTCGACCTTTACGTCGTGCGCGGGGTTCCCGATGTCACTGGCAATCCGGTCATTCTCGCATCCGGCTCCAAGGCCGGAGACGGCGTCGACGATTTCCTCGTCGTCCCGGCCACCGCTTCGCAGCCGCGCTACCTCTTCGTCAAGCGCGTGAGCGGCGGAGGCGAGTGGACGCTCGAAAGCAGCATCGCCGAGAAAGTCTGTGGCGACGGTGCGATCGAAGGCGACGAGGGCTGCGACGACGGTAACGTCGCGAACGGAGATTGCTGTTCCGCTGTGTGCGAACCCGAAGCCGATGGCTCGTCCTGCGACGACGGACTGTTCTGCACCGACGTCGACATCTGCGCGGACGGCGTATGCACCGGTTCCGGCGACCCTTGCGTCGACCGCGACGAATGCGACCGCAGCTGCCATGAACCGAATGATTCCTGCCTCGACGACCCGGAAGTGCCGTGCACGGCGGACGGCCTACCGTGCACCTGGGATCACTGCGACGGATTCGGGGAGTGCATCCACGAGGCCGCAAACGGCGGCGCGATCTGCCGGGCCGCGTCGGGAGGCTGCGACTACGCCGAGGTATGCAGCGGGACGTCCGAGTCCTGTCCGGTCGATTCCTTTCTCATCGCCGGCACATCCTGCCGCGGGTCGACGGGCGGCTGCGACTCCGAAGAACGATGCACCGGCTCGTCCAGGTGGTGCCCCGCCGACGCTGTCCGTGCATCGAACGTCGTGTGCCGGGCCGAGGCCGGGGAATGCGACAGGGCCGAGCTCTGCAACGGAACCGCGAAACAGTGTCCGGCCGACGCGCGTATCCCTACGCAGACACCTTGCACGAGCGACGGCAACGAATGCACCGATGACACCTGCAACGGTTCGTCGCCGCTCTGCCAGTACGAGGACAACTCCGCGTCGTGCGAAGACGGCTTCTTCTGCAACGGTGCCGATACGTGCAACGGCGGCGCCTGCCTCCTCCACGCAGGCAACCCGTGTCCGGGCCCCGACGCGGACGGTGACTGCAGCGAGTCGTGCGATGAAACGGCAGGCTCGTGCACCGCGGCGGATCCTCCAGACTCGTGCGGTCCCTTCGCCTGTGGAGACGCGAACATCGACGGCGAGGTGTCGTCGGCCGATGCCCTGCTCGCGCTGCGCGGCGCGGTCGGCGCGGCCGCCTGCCCTCTTCCCGTCTGTGACTGGTCGGGAAACGGAAAGCTCACCGCAACGGATGCGCTCGCGATCCTGCAGCGGGCGGTCGGGATCGAAGTCGCGCCGAACTGCGCGATCTAGCGGAGCGTCGCCAAGGGCGTCAGTCCGCGGGGCAGGTGAGCTCGACGCCCTGCCCGACCGACTTCTTCAGAATGAGCAGCGCGTCCGACGCCGACACGCCGCCGTTGTGGTTGACGTCGCAGACGTGGACGTCGCACTTCGTCTCGTTGACGCCGGCACGGAGCACGAACAGCGCATCGCTCGCCTTCGGCAGTGCGCCGGCGGAACCCGTCGGCTTGCCGCACGGAACGTGCGCGCACACGGGGCTGCAGCGGTCGCCGGCCGAGAACTCCTCGTCTCCGTCGTCGCAGGCCTCGGGGTCTTCCGCAACTCCGTTGCCGCACACCGACGGCGGACAGAGGTTCGGCGGAATCCGCATCGCCAGTCCGCCCCAGCAGCGCATCTCGCCGTTCAGAAGGCGGCCGCACGTGATGCCGCGGCCCGCTTCGATCTGCGCGAATTTTACGTCGGGCACGTCGCTTTCCCCCTCGTCGTTGCCGCCCCAGCACGTCGCGGTGCCGTCCTCGTGCAGGCCGCAGGAGTGGTATTCCCCGGCCGCAATCTGCACGAACTTTCCAGGCGGTGGCGACGACTGTCCGTTCTCGTCGTTTCCCCAGCACTCTGCACTGCCGTCCTCGTGCAGGCCGCAGGTGTGCTCGAGGCCGGCGGCCACCGCGAGGAACGTCCCCTCGGGAGAAACAGTTCCGTAGGAGTCCTCGCCCCAGCACTTGAGCGTCTTGTCCTGACGAATGGCGCAGTTGTGGAGAGCACCCACCGAGATTTTCGTGAAAGGGCCGTCGGCGTTCGGAGTCGGACCGAGGTAGGAATCGTCTCCCCAGCACTCGACCGAACCGTCGGCGCGAAGCGCGCAGGCGTGGTACTGGCCTGTCTCTACCTGATCGAACGAGCCTTCGGGCTCGTCGCTTGGCACGCCGTCCGAGGGATAGCCCCAGCAGTCGACCGTCCCGGCCGATGTGACACCGCAGTTCAGCGTTTTTCCGCCCGAGATCTGCGCGAATGACACCCCCTCGGGAACCAGGGCCTCGCCGAAGTCGTTGTAACCGAGACAGAGCACCGTACCGTCCGGATGCAACAGACAGGGCGAATAGTCGTGCAGCGAAATCTGGGAGGCAGATTTCCCCGGGACGACGTGCTGACCCGACGAGTAGGACGGGATCGTCTGGACGCCGCCCCAGCACTCCGGAGTTCCGTCCGGCCGTATCCCGCACGCGTGATCGGAACCGCACGCGATCTGCACGAACTCGCCTGGCGGCGGCTCGGTCTGCTTGTTGGAATTGCGTCCCCAGCAGACGACCGTGCTGTCTTCGCGCAGTCCGCACGCGAACTCGCTTCCCGCCGACATCTGGGTGAGCTTGTCTTCGGTGCCCTGGGTCGAACCGAAGTAGCCGGTTCCCCAGCACTCGACCGATCCATCGAGATGAATGCCGCACGTGAAGAAGTGGCCGCTGGCGAGCTGCTTGAACTCACCCTCGGGCTCGTCCGTTTCGCCGCCGCTGTCGAGACCCCAGCACGTCACAGTGTGGTCCGGGAGAATCCCGCAACTGTGGCGGGCACCGGCGACGATCTGGAGGAACGGTCCTTCGGGCGGCGAGGCCTGTCCTTCGTCGTTGTTGCCCCAGCAGGTTGCCTTGCCGTCGGTATCGAGCGCGCAACCGTGGTCGGATCCGACTTCGATCTGCTCGAACTCGCCTTCGGGCGCGGCGAGCTGGCCGTAATAGTTGGCCCCCCAGCACTTGATCGTGTGGTCGGGCCTGAGTCCGCAGACCCAGTCGTTGGCCGTGTCGATGTGCGTGAACTCGTCCGGCGGTCCTTCGGACTGGTGGAGTTCGTTGAGGCCCCAGCACCGGACCCTCCTGTCTTCGTGCAGCAGACACGAGAGCTGGTATCCCGCTGCCGCTTCGAGGAAGCCCGTGTCGCAAGAGTCTTCTGCCGAAGCGGGGGCCGGCGCGAGAACGAGCGAAATCGCGAGAATCCCAAGTACCAGAATGCGGAAGTGGCCGTGTCCGGCAGTGAAGGGAGCCATCCCCGTCAACTCTACGGGGGGGGCGATGCTTCAGTCAACGAAGGTTCGGCGAGGGCTGGAACGAAAGAGGGCCGGTCTTTCGACCGGCCCTCCATCATGCCGAACGCCGTGCGGGCGTGAGGCTCAGACGCATTCCTCGTTCTCGTCCGGACAGATCGTGTTCGAGAAAGGCGTGCTCTGCGAGACCGCATTCGGTCCCTTCTGCGGCGGGTTGAGGCCCTTCACCTTCGTGCACAGCGAGAGATAGGACACCTCGACGTCTTCGGGATCGTTCACGCAGTCGGTGATGCCGTCGCCGTCGTCGATGCAGAGCGTGGTGGTCCCGACCGGTACATCGGCCGTCTGGCACTCCGCCGTGTCGCCCAGGCAGTTGTTCTCGCCCGTGCAGGCCTCAGCGGCAACGCCGCCGTCCTCGTTGATCTTGCCGTTGACGCAGCTGTCCTCGTCGGTGTCGAAGCCCTTGATGACGTCGACCGAGTACTTGGTCGCGGCGCAAACCTTGGTGAACACGACGCGGACGCACGCATCGTCGGTCGTGAGCTCGTCGCCGTCACACTCGCCCTCGCCGGCGGCGAGGATCTCGGAGCTGACGAGGGTGGGGGCAGGAAGCGGATTGCCTGGGTTCTTGCGGGCCTGGGCACCGGTGGCCACCATGGCAAGGACGGCGAACGTCGCGGATGCGATTACGAATCTGGTCATGTGTATCTCCTCTATCGCTACTTAGGGGTTGATTCCCGAATGGCCGGGCCCG
>CAYYVZ010000236.1:0-8082 GCA_964475235.1 uncultured Myxococcales bacterium
GCGGCGAGACCGACCTCGCTCGCTCCGCGCAATCGGGATCCGTCCCCGATTTCTCAGCCCCCTTCCGCGGGGGCCTGCTGACCGAACCGCGCTTCCGCATGAATCGCGGGCGCGCAACCGCAGCAGCCTCTCCATGTTGAGCATCGCCAAAGTTTGCGAGGCTAACATTCCGCGCAGTGAACGAATGAGGCTGAACGTCTTTACAGCGGCGCGCCCGAAGTAGACGATGGCCGCGTGACGGCCAAGTACGGAGGCACCGTGTTCGCCAGCAGCCCGCCTTCTGCTGCCGCGACGACGAAAGCCGCGACAAGCGGAAGGCCATCGCGCACGCCGATGACGACGCTTATCGCCATCTCCGTGATTCTCGCCTCGTTCGTGAACCTGCTCTGGATCTACCACGCGACCTCGCAGCCCCGCGTCATTCGCACCACCGTATTCGAGCTGGAGGCCTCCGGTACCGCCGCCGCCGTGCCGCATCCGAAGGTCCCGATCGAAAAGGCCCTGAGCAAGGGTGACGTCGCCAGCGTCAAGCAGCACATGTACTGGTGCATGAAAGAGAAGAACTGCGACCTCGCGAAGAACCTCCAGGTCGCCGTCGCCTCCAACGATCCCACGCTGGCCAAGGTACTGCTCAAAGCAGGCGCCGACGTGAACTCGAAGGACAAGCACCTCGAGACCCCCCTCCACAACGCAGCCGTGAAGGGACGCACCGGAATCGCGAAAGTACTCCTCGACGCGGGCGCCGATGTGAACGCGCGCGACGACGACGGGCTCACTCCGCTGCACAACGCTGCCGTCTGGGGCCACGTCGAGCTCGCTCGCATGCTGCTCGCCGCCGGTGCCGACGTGAACGCGCGCGACCGGCAGAACGAGACGCCGCTGCACCTCGTGGCGAGCCGCCGGGTACCGCCCCTGTCCGTCTACGCGGACATGACGAGGCTGCTTCTCG
This sequence comes from uncultured Myxococcales bacterium, assembly GCA_964475235.1. GTDB lineage: Bacteria > Desulfobacterota > Binatia > UBA1149 > CAITLU01 > DATNBU01. The sequence goes on from CAYYVZ010000236.1 coordinate 950, forward strand.
AAGCGGGCGCGCGCCCGAACTCCCGCGCCGCCGACGGTACCACTCCTTTGGGGAGGGCCGAGGTCGCCGCATCCCGCCTCTCGCTCGACGGCAACATGAAAGCCGCGGGCGACGCCAACGAAGTCGTGAGCCTGCTGCGCGGCAGCCGCGGCTACCACTGACCTCCACGCCGCCCGGCGGCGTTTCGAACCTGACCACTGCTCCGGCTCGCGAACGGCGCCCCGTTCCCGCGACCCTTCTCAAGCTCACGCACAGATGCGAGAATCGCCGCCCTTGGAGGTGCCATGAACCTACGTCCCATTCGCGCATCGCTCGTCGGACTCGTTTCTCTCGCTCTCATCGCCGGCTGCGCTTCGACGCGGCCGCCCGCGCCTCTCGTCACGTCCCAGGCCGTCGGCCCCGTTCCGCACTTCGAAGGCCTCGGTCCCGTTTCCAGAAAAATCACGACGTCGTCGCCCGAGGCCCAGCGCTACTTCGACCAGGGCCTCGCCCTCCTCTTCGCATTCAACCACGACGAAGCGATGCGCTCGTTCCGCAAGGCGGCCGAGCTCGATCCTTATGCGTCGATGGCGTGGTGGGGCGTCGCGTACGCTCAGGGCCCGCACATCAACTTCCCGATGATGACGCCCGTGCAGGCAGCTGCCGCGTGGGATGCGATCGAGCGCGCCCGGAAGGAGCCGCGCAAGGCGAGCGAGGTGGAAGCCGCGCTGATCGACGCGCTCGCGAAGCGCTACGTGAAGAACCCGCCGGCCGATCGCAAGCCCCTCGACGAAGCCTACGCGAATGCCATGCGCGAAGTTTGGAAGCGCTACCCGAACGACGCCGACATCGGCGCATTCTTCGCCGAGTCCCTCATGGACCTGAGGCCGTGGAACCAGTGGACGCGCGAGGGCGAGCCCAACCCCGGCACGCTCGAAGTCCTCGCCACGCTCGACGCGGTGATGAAGCTCAACCCCAATCATCCGCTCGCCTGCCACCTGTACATTCACGCGAACGAGGCCTCGCACCATCCCGAGCGCGCCGACGCAGCTGCCGACCGGTTGCGCGATCTTCAGCCCGGGCTCGGTCACAACGTCCACATGCCGAGCCACATCGACGTGCGCCGCGGCCGCTGGCGCGAGTCCATGCTCGCCAACCAGAAGGCGATCCGCGCCGACGAGCGTTACCGCGCGGCCTCGCCGCAGCAGGAGTTCTACGGGCTCTACATGGCCCACAACCACCACATGCTCGCGTTCTCCGCGATGATGGTCGGACAGAAGAAGGAAGCGCTGCGCGCGATCGACACGATGAGCGCGGCGATCCCGCCGGCGTGGTCGAAGAAGTGGGCGCCGATCGCCGACGGATTCCTCGCGATGCCGCTCGAGGTGCGCGTGCGCTTCGGCGCATGGGACGAGGTGCTCGCTGCACCGGAGCCCGAGGCGACCTACCCGTTCGCACGCACGATGCGCCACTACGCGCGCGGCGTTGCTTACTCCGCCAAGGGCGACGTGACGTCGGCGCGCGCCGAACAGGCGGCGTTCACGGTGGCGCGCGGTGCGGTATCGGCGGACTGCCTGTTCGGCAACAACAAGTGCAGCGACCTGCTCGGCGTCGCCGACCGCGTGCTCGAGGGCGAAATTTCCTACCGCGAAGGAAAGACCGATGCGGCGTTCGCGTCCTTGAAGCAGGCTGTCGCGCTCGAGGACAAGCTTGCCTACGACGAGCCGCCGTCGTGGATCCTGCCGTCGCGCCACACGCTCGGCGCCGCCTACCTCGATTCGAAGATGCCGAAGGACGCCGAGCGCGTCTTCCGGGCCGACCTCGTCAAGCTTCCGAACAACGGCTGGGCGCTCTACGGCCTTGCCAAAAGCCTTCGCGACCAGGGCCGGCGAAGCGAGGCCGCCAAGGTAGACGCGCAGTTCCGCAAGCAGTGGGAAGGATCCGACTTCGAGATCACGTCGCCATGTGCGTGCCTCGCCGCGCCGGCGGCGCAGCGTTGAGCCAGACACGCCTTGAGCGTGGCGTTGAGATAGACGCGCCGTGAACGCGGCGTCGAGATGCATGCGTCTCGGCGCCGCGCACACTTTGAGCCTTCGATAGAACAGCCGGTCCCAGGGGGGAGACGACGTTGACTCGACGAATACTGCTGCGCGGCGGCCGCGTGCTCACCATGGTGCCCGGCACCGGCGAAACGAAGGCCGACATCCTCGTCGAAGGCGAGCGGATAACCGAGGTTGCGCCGTGCATCGACGCAGCGGACGCCGAGATCGTCGATGCGGACGGCATGATCGTGCTGCCGGGCTTCGTGGACACTCACCGTCACGTCTGGCAGACCCAGCTTCGCACGGTCGCCACCGACTGGAGCCTCTTCGACTACTTCGCACAGATGCGCCTGATCTACTCGGCGTTCTACGAGCCTGGCGACGTCTTCCTCGGCAACCACGTCGGCGCGCTCGAGGCCCTCGACGCGGGCATCACGACGCTCGTGGACCACTGCCACATCCTTCACACGCCGGAGCATACGGACGAGGCCGTTCGCGGCCTCGACGAGTCGGGCATCCGCGCGGTGTTCTGCTACGGACTTTTCGAGAGTCCCTCGTACCATGACGACACGCGCCGGGCGTCGCTTGCCCCGGACTGGCGCCGCGCGGACGCGAAACGAGTGCGCCGCGACAAGCTTGCGTCCGCCGACGCGCGCGTGACCATGGGCTTCGCGCCGTTCGAGATCGACGCGCGCTCCTACCAAGACAACCTCGAAGAAATCGCCTTTGCGCGCGAGCTCGGCGCGCAGCGCATATCGTGTCACGTGGCGATGGGCGCTTACGACTCGGGTCACCGTTTTGTCGAGCGCATGGGAAAGGACGGCCAGCTCGCCGAAGACATGCTCTTCGTGCACGGCGCCTCGCTCACCGACGACGAGCTTCGCCGGATGGCCGACAGCGGCGCCGCGGTGTCCGCGACACCCGAAACCGAGATGCAGATGGGCATGGGATTCCCGGTGGCGCTGCGCGCCCGGGACGCCGGCGTGCGAAGCTCGCTCGGCATCGACATCGTCTCGAACTACTCCGGCGACATGTTCGCGCAGATGCGGCTCTGCCTTCAGGCCTCGCGCGCGGTGGAGAACTTCGAGTACGAGAAGCGCGACCGCGCGCCGCGCCGAATCCGCCTGACGGCACGCGACGTGCTCGACCTCGCAACGAGGGGCGGCGCCGAAGCGGCCGGGCTCGCCAGCCGCGCGGGCACGATCGAAGCCGGCAAGCAGGCCGACCTCGTGCTGATCCGCACCGACTCCATCCACATGACGCCGTCCATCGATGCCGTCGGTGCCGTCGTGCTCAATGCCAACGCGAGCGACGTAGACACGGTCTTCGTCGCCGGACGCTGCGTGAAGAAGGACGGCCGGCTCGTCGGCGTGGACTGGCCGGCGCTCGCCTCGCGGCTGCGTGCGTCGAGCGAGCGCATCGTCGCCGGCATGCGGTCCGTGCCGCTCGCTTCGATCGAGGAAAGAGCGGCGCAAGTGATGCCGCGGCTCGAGTAAAATCTCCGCAAAGAACGGGGTCGATCACCTGACGCACGGGGATGGCCGGTGAAAGGCCCCGTCCACGGGCGTCAGGTGCCTCCGCGAAGAACGGGGACGATCACCTGGCGCACGGGGATGGCCGGTGAAAGGCCCCGTCCACGGGCGTCAGGTGATCGTCCCCGTTCTTCACGCAAACCTCACGGCAGCAGCTGAAGCCCGAACACCACCTGCACCGCCCCCAGCAGGATCGCGAGGACGCCGAACCACGGATGCGCGTCGCGCACCGCCTTCACGTTCATGCGGCGCGCCGATAGGGCGCCGGCCCCAAGCACGACCACCAGCGCCACGCCGACGCGAAAGTGCGGGCTCGCCGCGAGCTCGGCCGGCGGGCGAAGCGCCCATTGCATCGCCAGACCGGCGCCCCAGACGGCGACCACCGCCGCATACATCCACGGTGCGACCTGCGCGTGGCGGCGCAGCCACCTGGCGCGGCTGCGCCGGTCGCTGCGCGCACGCAGGCCGAGCGACGCAACGTAGCCAAGGAGCGCCAGCACAAGCGCAGCCAGGATGGGATGGAGGTAGGGGAGCATGCCGCAGCGGTTCGGGTTGCGTTCCCGGTTTGGCCGAATCCGCTGCGGCACGCAACGGCGGCGGGGAGGACCATGCGGCGGTCTCCCCGCCGCCGCCCGACAGGAGGTGCAGCCACCGAACCTCCTGACGCGGGCGAGCGGCGTGTGCGATCGCGGCTCATGGCACGGCCACGACCTCCACGCTGACGGCGGCGCTCGTCGTTTCGCCGTTGATGTCGGTCGCGTCCTCGATCGTGAGGACGAAGTCTTCGGCAGACGGCACGCCGCCCTTGAAGGTGCACGTCGCGAGGTCGGCAGGCGCACCGAAGCCGTCGAGCGCGATGAACCCGAGCTTGAGCTTCCTGGCGCCGTCGCTGTCGTTCGGTGCGAAGAGCGCGTTCGGTATGTTCTTCACGCACTTGACCGCCGCGCCGAGGCCGTCGAACTCGCCGCTTGTCGCCCCGTAGTCGGCAAGGACCTGCAGCGCGCCGAGCGGAGCGCCGGCCGCTGTCAGCTTGAAAACCACCGAGACTTCCTCGTCCGAAACGATCGTCGTCGTCGTCGTTTCCGGCAGGCTCGTCGTCGTGGTGGTCGTCGTGTCGTCCGACATCGTCGTGGGGGTCGGCTCGCCGACGCCGCAGTTGATGCGGCGGTCGACGATGTCGGGGTCGGGGAGCAGGGCGAGCTCGGCGGTCGGGGCGTCGACGTCGCCGATGTCGAAGTCGGCCGCGGAAGGCTTCGAGCGGCCGACCCAGCGGCAGCGCGCCAGGTCGACGGGACCGTCGATCCCGGCGACGCTGATCAGTCCCGACTCGACGGACTCGGCGGAGTCGTCGTCATGGAACGCGGACAGCGTCTCGGCCGTGAGACTCTCGCACTCCACGTCGGCGCCGAGACCCTCGAGCTCGCCGGCCGAGCCGTCGTAGCCGGTCACCCACTGGAGCGAGCCTGCCGTCACGTCGTCGAGCATCCGGAACGTGAGGTCGCAGTCGAGAAGCGGCAGCGTCGTCGTCGTCGTATCCGGCGGGAGAGTGGTAGTCGTGTCCTCCGGCACCGTCGTCGTGGTCGTCGGCGCATGGCAGACCGCGGCGTGCTCGCAGTTCGGATCGTTGCAGTCGACGAAACCGTTGAGGTCGTCATCGCGGCCGTTGTCGCAGTCCTCGCAGGTGCCCGGGTCTTCGTCGCTGCTGACGCACACCGGCGGCGCCTGGTCGCAGCCCGACGATGCACAATCGCAGTCGGCCACGGCCACGTCGTCGAACTCCGACAGATCCGCCGTGGTGAATCCGCAGGCGAAAAGCGCCGCTACCGGCGGAACCGTACAATCGTCGATGGTGACGCGCAGCGTGTCACCGTCGTCGATCTCTTCGACGTCGATCTCGCAGCCGGCCGTGTCGAGCAGAGCCGCGAGCGCACAGTCCGCCGACTCATCGTCGCGCCGGGCGAGCACGGCGCTTGCAGCGTCGAGGTCCACCTCGACGACGATCCTGTCGCAGCTTCCGCTGCCGTTGCTGCCGAAGAAGAGCTGGATCGTGCCGCCGCCACCGCCGCCGCACGAGGCGAGCATCGCGGGGAGAATGAGGCCGAGCGCAGCCGTCCGTGTAGCTCGAAGCCACCGTTCCATGAGTACCTCCGGTCTTTTTTGATCGATCGTCTGGCGACCGTACGGAACACCCGAGTTCCGGTGCGGTCTCCGTGACGACGGAAGCGCTTCAACGAAGCTGCATCATCCGGCGTCGGTCGCGGAGGATCGTAGACCCCGATGGGCCCATGCGCGAGTGACTTTTTGCGCGTAGTGAAAAAGATCGCAGCGGGAACCGCCGCGAGGATCTTGCACTTGCAGTGAAGCGGAAGCGCCTCCACGTTCGCAGGCGCTCCCGACTCCACCGAAAGTTGTAGCCGGCCATCCCGGCGCAGCACGCGATCGGAGCACGAGCCGCACCATGAGCGGCGGTCGAGTGTCAGCCCATGAAGAACGCGTTGAGCTTGTTGCCGTCGAGATCGCGGAAGTAGCCGGCGTAGAATCCGTCGCCGCGCGGACCGGGTTTTCCTTCGTCGGTCGCGCCGAGCGAGATCGCCTTGTTATAGATCTCGTCGACCTGGGCTCTCGACGTCGCGGCCAGCGCAACCATGCCCCCGTTGCCGACCGTCGCCGGCTTTCCGTCGAACGGCTTCGTGAGCGCGAGCGCCGGCATTCCGGGCGCCGTGCTCCAGGCGATGAACGATTCGAGATCGAAAATGCGCTTGCCGCCGAAATCGGCGAAGAGCGCATCGTAGAACTTCGCTGCACGCGGAAAGTCGTTGGTCCCGAGCGTGACGTATCCGACCATGGCTGGTCCTCCTTCCTGTTGGCTACCGATGTTGGGCACGACGTCCGTGCCGATCGGGGACGTAGCCGAGGCCGAATCGCAAGGCCATCGTAAAGACACCTGCACAGTGACCGCGGTCGCGAGACGACGTGCAACTCTCCGTGCAGCGGCCGCGTTGCGCGGCCGGACGGCGGTAGGTAGGAAGTCCGCCGTGGGAATCGAAGCGCGATACGACGGAACCGGCCGGATCGGCGTCCGCGAGACGCCCGACGAGGCTCCGGCCGCCGGCGAGGTGCGGGTTCGCATCGAGCGATGCGGCATCTGCGGCAGCGACCTCCACTGCTTTCGCGGACACTCCGAGCTTCCGCCCTGCTGTCCCGGCCACGAGATGTCCGGCATCGTAGACGCCGTCGGTGCGGGCGCGCGCGGCGTTCGCGAAGGCGACCGCGTCGCGATCGAGCCGATCTCGCGCTGCGGCAAGTGCCGGTACTGCACGAGCGGCAACTACCATCTGTGCGGGCGGCTCATGCTTTTCGGCGTCGGCGCGCCCGGCGGCATGGCGTCCCACGTGCACGTTCCCGACTACACGCTCTTCCAGCTTCCCGCTTCCCTCGACTTCGAGCTCGGCGCGCTCGCCGAGCCGATGGCCGTGACGATCCATGCCGCGCGGCTCGGCGGAGTGGGTCCCGGATCGCGCGTGCTCGTGCTCGGCGCCGGAACCATCGGCCTCGTCGCCGCGGCGGCCGCGCGCCACCT
>CAYYVZ010000237.1:0-8078 GCA_964475235.1 uncultured Myxococcales bacterium
CGTGTCAAACCGACTCGGGAATCGAATCGGGGCAGGACGGCCGGAAGGCCTGGCGCATCGAGCCATCCGCCGGCTCGCTAACCACGGGGTCTTGCTCGCGGTTTCGATCCCCTGCCATCCTCCGGATTTCGCCAGTTCGGCACCGGGCGACGCCGGGGGAATACGATGCGCACCACCATTCTTTTCGTACTGACTGTCCTGACTTTCCTGTCGTCGGGGGCCGAGCCGGTCCTCGCCGCCCCGGTCACCCAGGCCATCAAGACCGACCATCTCGGCTACCGGCCAGCGGACGCCAAGATCGCCATCTTCTCGGCCAACCCCGGCAGTTCGGTCGAGGTTCGCGACGCCGCCGACGTGGTGCGCTTCCGCGTGCCTCTCAACGGCGGGTCGATTGCCAGCAAGGGTTTCGACGGGCCTTCCGGCGACAACGTGTGGTGGGTGGACTTCTCGGCGTTCCAGACCCCGGGGACGTACCGCCTCTACTCCCCGACTCTGGCCGCGCAGTCCTACGACTTCGCGATCGGCGACGACGTCTACAACGCGGCGCTCGAAGCGGCGCTCGCGACGTTCTACCTGCAGCGCTGCAACACCCCGAAGCTCGCGACCTACGTCGGAAGCTGGGCCGACGGCACCTCGTGTCACACGACCGACACGGCCACGACGGCCGCGGCCGGTCACGCGAGCGTCGGCACGCTCGACCTGACCGGCGGCTGGCACGACGCTGGCGACTACAACAAGTACATGTGGACGGCCGCCTCCACGGCGGTTCGCTACCTGCTGCTTGCGTATGAGCGCAACTCTTCGCTGTTCCCCGATGGCCTCTCGGCGATCCCCGAGTCGGGAAACGGAACGTCGGACCTTCTCGACGAGGTGAAGTACGAGCTCGACTGGATGGCGAAGATGCAGCTTCCGTCGGGCGCCGTGCTTTCGCAGATGCACGTGGACGGTTTCGCGTCCGACTCACCGCCGTCAGTCGATACGAACCGTCGCTACTACCAGAACCCCAACATGGAATCGGCGGCCGTGCTCGTCGGCAGCTTCGCGCACGCGGCGCGCGTCTTCGCGGCAGCCGGGCTCACTTCCTATGCGTCCACCCTTCAGACGAAGGCGATCACGTCCTGGAACTGGCTGCTCTCGCAGAGCGACAGCGCAGCCGATACGATGCGCGAGGCGAAGGTATGGGCGGCGGCGGAGCTGTTCCGCACGGCGGGCACGGCGTCGGCAAAGGCTTACGTGGATGCTTTCTACGCATCGTCGTGGTCGGGCCGCTTCTACAACGTGGCCCGCTATGACACGTACGCGGCGCTCACGTACGTCGTCACGCCGAACGCCAATCCGACCGTCGTCGCGAACATGCGCGCGTCGATCGGCGCCCAGGTCGACTACCAGTTCCAGAACGACGACTTCTATCGCAACGGCATGCCGTCGTGGTCCTACCACTGGGGCTCGAACACGCCGCGCGCCGCGGCCGGCATGTTCATGCTCGCGGCAGCTGACCTCGGCGCGACCGGCGCGCACACGGCGGCGGCCTGCCGCGCGCACGCCCTCGACATCCTCCACTTCTTCCACGGCCAGAACGCGCTCAACATGATGTACCTGTCGAACATGGCGGGTGCGGGCGGCGAGCACTCGTCGTTCCAGTTCTACCATGCGTGGTTCGGCGACTCGTCGCGTGCGTTCTCGCGCAACAACTTCATGGGCAAACCGTCTTCGGTGATCGAGCCCGACTACCCCTACTACAAGGGCACCGACAACCACGGAGTCAGCGACAACAAGGTCGCGACGCTCGGACCGCCGCCGGGCTTCGTGCCGGGCGGTCCGAACGCGGGCTACTCGGGAACCGCGACACCGCCGGCGGGCGCGACGGCCTCCAACCGCTTCTACCGCGACTGGGCCGACCAGACCGTCTGGACGGCCGTCACGTGGGAGATCACCGAGAATTCGATCGGCTACCAGGGTCCTTACGTCGCGCTCGTCGCGGCGTTCTCGGACGCGAACGCCGCCGGCTGCCAGACGAACGCCGAGTGCAGCGACGGCCTGTTCTGCAACGGCGCCGAGACCTGCAGCGCCGGCGCGTGCATGGCCGGCACGCCTCCGTGCACCGGCGGCCAGACCTGCAACGAAACCACCGATTCGTGCTTCAGCGATCCGTGCAACCACAACGGCGTCTGCAACGCCGGCGAGAACTGCGACAACTGTGCAGACGACTGCATCGAGGGCGGCTCCGGCGGCTGCGGCAACGGCATCTGCGAAACAGCGCTCGGCGAAGACTGCCTGTCGTGCGCGTCCGACTGCCGCGGACAGCAGGGCGGAAGCCCGAAGAACCGTTACTGCTGCGGCGACGGCGCCGGATCGGGCCCGGTCGGCTGCTCGGACTCGCGCTGCACCACCAACGGCTTCCAGTGCCGCACCACGCTTCCTGTCTCGTACTGCTGCGGCGACGCGACGTGTTCCGGCGCGGAGACGTCGTGCTCGTGCAGCCTCGACTGCGGTGCACCGGCGGGAGAAGCCGGTCGCTGCAACAACGGCGCGGACGACGACTGCGACGGCCTCGTGGACTGCGCCGATCCGAATTGCACGGGAGACGCCGCGTGCGCCGGCCCGCCGTGCGACAACGACGGCAACTGCGAGGCGGGAGAGTCGTGCACGACGTGCAGCAGCGACTGCCCGGGACGCAGCGGAGGCAAGCCGATGTATGGCTACTGTTGGGGAAACGGCGTGCTCGTGTCCCCCGATGGAATTGGCTCTATCTGCGACGGCAACCCATTAAAACCCGGGGACGGATCTGAATTTCCCCGGCGTTGTAAATTCAGATCCGTCCCCGATTTTGCCGGCCGGCCGGCGTCTGGCGAAGCGTGTGCCTCAGGGCCCGCACGCCGGACATTGCAGCTCGACGTCCTGGCCGACGGCGACCTTCAGCGTCGCAAGGCCGTCCCCTGCTGAAATCGATCCGTTGTTGTTCACATCGCAGACACAGGGCTCGCAGGTGCTGGAGCCGACTCCGGCCTTGAGGACGTAGAGTGCGTCGCTCGCCTTGATCGTACCTGGAGTCGCCGGATCGAACACGGGATCGCCGCAGGGGTCGAGCGTCTCGGGCAGGTTTCCCTGGAAGAAATCCATCGTCTGCGCGACGTCGGCCGTGCCGGCGACCATGTCGGCCGCCGTGCTCAGGAACACCACGGAACGCCCGTCCGGATTCACGAGGAACGAGAACGGCTCGACACCGAGCTCGAACGGCACGACCCCGGCACCCGCCGGAGCGGTCCCGGCCGCGTTGACCGACATCAGCGTGCGCTCGTGCAGCTCGACATCGTAGGCGTAGAGGTTGTTCGAGAAGTTGAAGTTGAACGGCGTGGTGACCTGGTCTTTCAGCGCCGACCTCGTCGTGAGCACGAGAAAGCGGCTGTCCGGCGTGAACTCGGCGTCGCGCGTAGCGGCCTGGTCGTAGCCGAAGGCCTTGCCGTCGAGCCCCTCGGTCACGAGGGTCGTCACGCCGCCGACGAGGTCGCGCACGTAGAGGTCACGCGTGGACACCCGCTCGAAGTCGGGCACGAGATCGGTCGCGTCGCTCACGAAGGATAAGTAGCGGCCGTTCGGGCTCAGGACCACGTCGTCGTCGCTGGTTCCGGCGTTGTTCGCCGTTGCCGTCCCCGAGAAGTTCACGGTGACCGGATCGATGTCGCCGGTCAGAAGGTCGTAGGAGAACAGGTCCGTCTGGCCGTTGGTGTCGGACAGTCCGTCGACCGTGTCGGACTGATCGGTCTCGAACAGAAGGTGAACAGCGTCCGGGCTGAACTTCACGAGCGCGAAGAAGACGCTCGCCGTCTCGTTGCGCGCCACGTAGGTCGTCGCGCCGGTCAGCGTATCTCGCACGTAGAGATCGTCTTTCACGTCTCCGCCGGCCGACTCCGCTGTGAGGTTCGTGCTCGCGCTGCCGAACGCGACGAAGCGGCTCCCCGGGTCCATCCCGAAGGAACGCGAGATCTTGTTGCCGGACGACGTACCCGCCGCGTCGACGCTGACGATCTCGACGGTCAACGACTCGAGGTGCCAGAGAAAAAGGTCGTTGCCGCCGTTGGTATCGGCAACGCCGGGCACAAGGCCGGTGCCCGCCGACGCGAACAGGATGGCGTGACCGTCGGCTGCCCACTCGGAAGGGGCGGCGGCTCCGGTAGCGGCAACGTCCGGCTCCGGCGTGCGCGAGACCAGATCGGACGTGGCCGTGGCCAGGTCGCGCACGTAGATGTCGGTCGCAGAGTTGGTGTCGGTGGCGTCCGGGTCGATGCCCGACGAGACCGTTACGAATGCGAGGTAGCGGCCGTCCGGGCTGAAGCGGGGCGCGTCGTCGCTGACTCCACCCACCGGGGCGCCGAGCACCGCCGCAGAAACCAGGATCGTCGTCTGCTCCTCGAGGACACGCAGAAAGAGGTCGCGACCGGAAAGATCTTCCAGACCGAAGACGAGGTCGCCGGCAAGGCTGGAGAACGCGACCGCGCTTCCGTCCGGACTGAAGACCGCGAGATGCGAGGACGCGCTCGTCGAGTTGCCGGTCGCCGTACCCATGGCATTGACCGAGATGCATTCGGTCGTGCCGGCAACCAGATCGCGCACGAACCAGTCCGGCGCGCTGTTCGTATCGGCAAGTCCGTCGACGATACCGGTCGCCTGCGTGCGAAAGAGCAGGTGCTTCGAGTCCGGGCTGAACACCAGATCGCGAATCGCGTTGTTGCCGGTGGTGCCGAGCGCGGTGCCGTCGGCAGTCACGCTGAGGATCGCGGTCGTGTCGAGAGCGAGATCGCGCAGGAAGACGTCGGCGGCAGCGTTCGTGTCGGTGACGCCCGCAATGAGGTCCGCCGCCGTGCTGGTGAACACGACGAAGCGGCCGTCGGGGCTGATGTCCATCGGTGAGCCGGGGTTGCGGTTGAACCCCGCGCCGCCGCTCGCGAGGCCGCCCACGTCTTCGCTCAGCAGTTCGGTCGCCGCCGCGTGCGACGCGATGCCGACAGCGACCGCAACAGCAGCCGCGCCCGCGATGCTCGTCCGCGCGAGCCGAGGCCGAGGACGACGCCGGGCAGACGAGTCCGGAAACGCCGTTCCGCTTCCCACAAAGCCGATGCGCATCGAAAAACCTCCACTGGTCCCGAGGGCGCGGAAAGTTGTCCCGCGTCGTCTCCAACACAAGCGAACCATGCACGCTGCAACGCTTTGCGCTGCCGCTCTGAACGAGCGGTAAGGCCAAGTATGCGTAACTTCAGGTGGAAGCGGGCATTCTTCCCTTGACGCGTGCTTCCGCGCGGTGCTATCGCGCGACGTGTCGCAGCGGCGCTCGACGCCGCGCCTCACAGGGGCCCGACATGAACATCACCGCCAGTCGCTTCGCCGCCGCGACACTCGTCGCATTCGCCAACGCAGAACCGGCCAGCGCGTGCTTCGAAACCGACACCACCGTGAGACCGTGGGTGTGGTTCACGAGCACGACGACGGCCTACGTCGCCATCGAAGGTCTCGTCGTGAAGTCCGGCGGGCTCGGGATCACCGACTTCTGCGGCGTGGGACTCGGTCACTCCAACACGTTGTTCACCGGCGTGACGGACCTCGATGTTCTCGACGACGCCGATCCTGCGGGTGGGCCTCTCGCCATCCCCGAGTTCGCCTTCTCGGCGAACGGAACGACGACGACCGACTTCACGACCGCAGCGCCCAGCCAGACCTGGCAGGGATTCCACTCGGCCGTCGGCGGTACCGTCGCTCAGGGAACGTACGTGGCGCTGCGATTCGAGGTGCAGTTCCCCGCCAGCACGACGTACCAGGACATTCTCGAGGAGCTCCAGGGCAGCGATATCGTCGGCTTCGACGACGCCAACGCGATCGGCGACCTCGCGGGAATCCCCGAGCAGGAGCCCATCGTCGGCTCCGGCGAGCTTCCCTACTGCTACGATGACATTCATCAGATGCCCGAGGAGATCTGCGACGGCGCAAGCAACATGGGTTGCCCGGTGGGCGACTCGTGCGTCGAGTGCTCGGTCTGCGTCACCGGCAATCCGGCCAACCGCTGCAAGTCCGAGATCCTCAAGTCGATCGCCAACGTCGAGCGCAGCCAGCTCAAGTGCTGGGCCGCCGGCGCGCGGGCCGGCCTGGCGGCCGACACGAACTGCATCAACGACGTGATCACGGCCGCGCTCCTCTGGACGAAGTACGTCCCGTCGTGTCCGCAGACGCTGCCGGCAGACCCGGTCGTACAGGGCTGGATCGACAGCATGGGGACCGACCTCCAGCCAATCATCGCCCTCGGCGACGACTCACCGACGGGCGAGTGGAAGTGCGCGCAGCAGAAGTTCAAGGCCGCGAGCTTCCGCGCAGTCGGCAATGCCAAGTGCTACTCGAAGGCGTACCGTCTCAACACGACGGTCGATCCGCTCTGCCTGACCAAGGTGGACATGAAGTACCAGGACAAGATCGCCCGCGCCGAGTTGCCCGGGGTGTGCGATCCGGTGAACGTCGGCAATACGACGGCGATCGCCAATCGCGCGGATCAGTTCGTCAGCGACATCCTGCTAAACATTCCGCCGCCGTAGAAACGTCGGCGGTCGGTCGAGACGAACTTGGGCTGTCGGTCGTAGATGGCGGAAATTGGTGGGCGGTGCAGGAGTCGAAACTGCGACCCTCGGCGTGTAACACCGATGCTCTAACCAGCTGAGCTAACCGCCCGGACCTTCGGATGGTGGCCGCCAAAAGAAGACGGCGCTCCTTTTTGAGGAGCGCCGTCTTTTTTTGCGAACGTTACGGGATCAGTGCGTGACGACCTCGGTGCTCGGGACGGGCACCGCCGGTGCGACCGGATTCGAGAGATCCAGCTCGAGCGGCAGCGCGCCGAGATCGCGCGTCCTCGACCCGAGCAGGAACACCGACTTCCTGCCTTCGGGCAGCATGAGCGCCGCGTCGAGCACCTCGTCCATGTGGTCGACCGTGCGGATCGTGAGCGCCCGCAGCACCGACGGCGGCAGGTCCTGGATGTCCTTCGCGTTCTCGGCCGGGATGATCACGCGCTTGATGCCTGCGCGGTGCGCGGCCATCAGCTTTTCCTTCAGGCCGCCGATCGGCAGCACGCGGCCGCGCAGCGTGATCTCTCCGGTCATCGCCGTGTCGTGTCGCACCGGCAGGCGCGTGAGCGCCGAGACGAGCGACGTCGCCATCGTGATGCCGGCCGAAGGACCGTCCTTCGGGATCGCGCCTTCCGGCACGTGCAGGTGCACGTCGATCTGCTGGTAGAAGTCGGTGCGGAAGCCGAGCTCCTGCGCGCGCGAGCGCACGTAGCTCATTGCCGCCTCCGCCGATTCCTTCATCACGTCGCCGAGCTGGCCGGTGATGGTGAGCTTGCCCTTGCCCGGAAGCACGGTGACTTCCGTGTTGAGCAGCTCGCCGCCCATCTCCGTCCACGCGAGGCCGGTGGTGATGCCGACCATCGAGTCTTCTTCGGCGCGGCCGTAGCGGAACTTGGTCGGTCCGAGGTACTTCTCGACCTGGCGCGCCGAAACGACGACCGGCTTCGGGTTCTCCGTGGCGGCGACCTTGACGGCCACCTTGCGACAGATCGCTGCGATCTCGCGCTCGAGGTTACGGACGCCGGCTTCCTTCGTGTAGTGCCGGATCACCGCGAGCAGCGCCGGATCGGCGAAGATCACCTGCTTGTCGCCGAGGCCGTTCGCCTCGCGCTGCTTCGGCACGAGGAAGTTCTTCGCGATGTTGAGCTTCTCGAGCTCGGTGTAACCCGGGATCCGGATGATCTCCATGCGGTCCTGGAGAGGACGCGGAATCCGGTCGAGCGTGTTCGCCGTCGTCACGAACATCACCTTCGACAGGTCGTAGTCCACGTCGAGGTAGTGGTCGTTGAACGTCGCGTTCTGCTCCGGGTCGAGCACCTCGAGCATCGCCGAGGCCGGGTCGCCGCGGAAGTCGGTCGACATCTTGTCGATCTCGTCCAGCAGGAACACCGGGTTGCCCTTGCCGGCCTTCTTCAGGCCCTGGATGATCTTGCCGGGCAGCGCGCCGAGGTGGGTGCGGCGGTGGCCGCGGATCTC
>CAYYVZ010000238.1:0-8025 GCA_964475235.1 uncultured Myxococcales bacterium
GGCGGGCCGTTCGTTCGAGCTCTACACGTCGATCATCGACGAAGAGATCAAGGCCACGCAGAAGGCCTGATCGCGCGTCGCGAGCGTTCGTAAAAAGGGGCCGTCCTTCGGGGCGGCCCTTTTTTTTCGCTCGGTCGGCGCGCTACGGGGCAGGGGGACTGCGTACTCGCTAGTCCTCGCTCGCTGCGCTCGCTGCGGGAAACGCTCGCACGCAGTCCCCCTGTCCCTTCGCGCTCGGTCGCTCTGACTGCGGATCGCTGCGGGAAACGCTCGCACGCAGTCCCCCTGCCCCTTCGCGCGCGGTCGCGGTGATAGCGGCGGCTGCTCGAGCCTTCGGCGGCGTGCTTGCGCGTTTGGAATTGGGGGATGGTGTGACAAGGATTCCGGCCAATGAGCGGGACGGAATTCTGTACGAAATGCGGCGCGCGGCGCGCCGTGGATGCGAGGTTCTGCACGGCCTGCGGTGCGCCGCTGGGCGGCTCGCGTGCGGCGGTTTCGTCGGGCGCGGCTTCGAAGCCGGCGCCGGCGGCCGCGTACGCGATGGGTGCGCTCCTCGTCGTTGCGGGAGCAGCGGCGGCGTACTTCGCGCTGCGCGAGCCCGTGAAATCCGAGCGTGCCGTGGCGGGAGCCCCGACGGCAGGCGCGGGTCAGCAGGCCGGCGGGCCGGGCGCTGCGCAGGTCGCTGCGAACGAGGGCCTCCCGACGGGTCATCCGAGCATCGAGCTGCCGAAGGAAGTCGTCGACTTCCTCGACGGCCTGACCACCGATGCGCAGAAGAATCCCGAAAGCGTCGATGCGTGGCAGAAGCTCACGCGTGCTCGTTACCGGGCGAGCGTCATCAACGCGTCGTATCGCGGCTCTGCC
This sequence comes from uncultured Myxococcales bacterium, assembly GCA_964475235.1. Taxonomy (GTDB): domain Bacteria; phylum Desulfobacterota; class Binatia; order UBA1149; family CAITLU01; genus DATNBU01. The sequence goes on from CAYYVZ010000238.1 coordinate 865, forward strand.
GAGCAGGCTCTCCAGAAGCTGCTGGCACTCGATCCGGAGAACGTCGAGGGCCAGCGCATCGCCGCCAACCTCGCGTACGACGCTCGCAACTTCGCCGAGGCGCAGAAGCGCTTCGAAGCCTTCCTCGCGAAGCACCCGGACGACGCGAGCGCGCTCACCGACCTCGGCTCGACACTGCTCTTCCAGGAGAAGCTCGACGAGGCAGCCGCGCGCTACCGCACCGCGATCGAGAAGGATCCGAAGTTCATGCAGGCCCACTTCAACCTCGGCATCGCGGAGCAGAAACGCGGGCAGAAGGGCGAAGCCGTCGCGTCGCTGAAACGCGCGCTCGACCTCGCGTCGAACGCCGACGAGAAGCAGCACATCGAGAACGCGCTTGCCGAAGTGGAAGGACGCGAGCCGATGAAGATCGAGGGCGCCGGCCAAAAGGCGCGGCCCGCCGCGCCGTCCGAAACTGCGCGGCCGGCCGCGCCTTCCGGAGCCGCACCATCCGGCGCGCCACCATCGGCCGCTGCCGGTGGCAGCATGCAGGGCGGAATGCCGATGCCGCCCCCGGCGCCCGACCGAGACGTCCCCACCAACGCGTCGAACGACTTCCAGCGAAAAGCCGAGAAGCCTCTCGTCACGCATCCGATCGTCGGACCGCGCGTCGCGGCCTTCGAGTGGACGGGCCCGCAATCGCTGCGCGCGAAGATCGCCGACTTCCCGATGGACCAGATGCCGCCGTTCGCGCGCGCCAAGTTCAAGTCGGGCATGGCGGAGAAGCTCGCCGCCGTCGCGAAGGAAGCCGGGGTTTCGGGAAACGTGAGCGTCGAGATCGTGGACCAGGCGACGGGACGCGTGATGGACACGCTCGGCAGCGACTCGCCCGCCGCGACGCCGGGCGCCGCGCCCGCAGCAGGAACGCCCGGCGCGGCCGCTGCTCCACCCGTTCCTGGCGGGGCCCCAAAATGACGAGCACCGAAGCGCCGTACTACCTGCCGCTCGCCGACGAGGTCGAAGTCTTCGAGGCGGCGTTTCGCCAGAAACTGCCCGTGCTCCTCAAGGGCCCGACGGGCTGCGGCAAGACGCGCTTCGTCGAGTACATGTCGTACAGGCTGCTGCCCGAAAGCGATGCGCGGCCGCAGTCGCTGATCACCGTCGCGTGCAACGAGGACCTCACGGCCAGCGACCTCGTCGGCCGCTACCTCGTGCGCGGAGACGAGACGCTCTGGACCGACGGCCCGCTCACGCAGGCCGTGCGCGTCGGTGCCATGTGCTACCTCGACGAGATCGTCGAGGCACGCAAGGACACGATGGTCCTCATCCATCCGCTCACCGACCACCGCCGCATCCTGCCGATCGACAAGCTCGGCGTCACGCTGACGGCGCACGCCGACTTCACACTCGTCGTCTCCTACAACCCCGGCTACCAGTCGGTACTGAAGGATCTCAAGCCGTCCACCCGCCAGCGCTTCGTCACCCTCGAGTTCGACTATCCGCCGCGCGACAAGGAAGCCGAGATCATCGCGCACGAGAGCGAGATTTCCGCCGACACGGCGATGGACCTCGCGCATCTCGGCGAGCGCGTGCGCCAGCTCAAGTCGGGCGGGCTCGAAGAGGGCGTCTCGGCGCGCCTGCTCGTTTATGCCGGCCAGCTCATCCGCGAGGGCATGACGCCGCGCCGCGCGTGCGAAGCCACCGTCGTGCGCGCGCTCAGCGACGACCGCCAGACCCAGGCTGCCATCTCCGAGCTCGTGAGCGCGATCTTCGCGTAGCCATCCGCCGCGATGCCGTCCGCCCGGGCCTGGATCGACAGCCGCCACCTTCGCGAGACCGCCGAGGGCGCCGCAGCCATCGACACGCTCGAAGCGCTCGACCCCGATCTTCGCGAGCGGCTGCTCACGCGCGGAGACGCGATCGCTTCGTGGTCCACGAGCCTTGCGCATTCGTTCCTGCCGGTAGCCGTGCGCGCAGCGGCGATCGGCACCGGTGCCTACGACGAGTGGGAGCGCGCGCTGCTCGCGGTTGCGGGCGAGTCGAACGTTCCGCGCGAGCTCGCAGTGGCGTTCTTCCGCGTGGAGCCCCGCGATCTCTGCGGCTGGAATCCGGCGCTGCGCCGCGAGTGGATCGGAAGCGTGACGACGCTCGCCGAGTCGTCGCGGCGGCTCGCGACCGCGCTGGTCGACGCGACCGCCGCGCTGCTCGCGCACGGCGGGCATCTCGACGAGGCCTCGCTGTCGGCCTGGCACGGCTCGGCAAAGGAGCTTCTCGCGCGCGGAGGGTGGCGCAGCGAGTTTCTCGCCGAGGCGTTCGTCGGAGGAGGCGCGCGTCTCCTCGGCCGCCTCGATGCGAAGACCGTCGCCGAGTGGGCGGAGATCGTCGCCGTGCTCGGAACCACCGGCCGCAATCCGCGCCCGCCTCAGCCGTCCTCCCAGCTTCTTGCCCTCGACGACCGGGCCCTCGCCGGCGTGCTTCATCTCTGCTCGAAGGCAGTCCGGCGCGAGGCGCGCGCCGCGCAGCGCCTGCTCGATCTTGCACCGCACGCGATCGCGAGCCTCGCCCCTGCCGACGCCGCCGCGTTGCTCGAGGCATGCTCGCACTCGACCTCTCTCGACGCGCTCGCGGACTCGATGACGCTGCTCGCCGGCGTGCTGCACGGCGTTCCTGTTTCGTCCGTACCGTTCCTGCTGGGCCAGATCGAGCGCATTGCGGAAGGCGCGCCCGCCGTCCTGCCGGCCTTCCTGCGCACGATGGACCGCGCGCTCGAAGAGGGCGGAAGCACGGGCGTGGACCTGTGGGTGACACGCGGGCTCGAGCTCGCCGAGGCCGGGCCGGAAGCCGCAGCGAATGCGCACTTCCGTCTCGAGACGCGCACGTCGCACAAGCTGCTCGTGCAGAAGAGCGCCGCCGTCGCGTTCGAGGAAGTCGACGGCATGCTGCGTCGCTATCTCACGATGATGTCGCGGCGCAGCTTCCAGCTGGTGCCGTCGCCGGGCATGTGGATGCGGCCGCCGCTGGTCGCACCGGAAGACGTCGCGATCCGCCTTCCCGAGCGCGTCGATCTCTTCGACTCGTCCGACGACAACCAGGCGCTCTACAAGGTGGTGGCCACGCACATCGCCGGACGCTTCGAGTACGGAACCTACGACTTCCAGCTCGACGCGCTCCTCGAGCGCGGCTGGGCCCCGCCGTCGCTGCCCGCCGACGACGGCGCGCGCGACATCATCGCGTTCCTCGCGTGCTTCCCCAATCCGCTGCTCGCATCGGCGCTGTTCGTGCTGCTCGACGGCGTGCGCATCGACGCGTGCCTCGAGCGCGACTTTCCGGGCCTGCGACAAGAGCTCGCGCGCATGGGCCGCATGTATGCGTCGACCGTCGTCCCGGGCGGCATGGACCGCTACGACGAGCGTCTGCTCGACACGCTTTTCCAGATGGGCCTCGCCCGCCGCAGCGTCGAGGAGCTCGACGCGCGGCTGCGCGCGCAGGGCGAATTCGTGGTCGCGAGCATCGAGCTTCTGCGCACGAAGGAGGCGACGGTCTACGACAGCACGGCGCTCACCATCGCGTACTACGGCGGCCTCGCCTACGCCGAGGCGCGCGCGCTCGAGGAAGGCGAAGACTCGCCGTTCGCGGTCGAGATGGGCGGGGCCACGGTCGTCGATCCCTTCGAGCACCTCGACGGCAGCGACCGCGAGGAGAACACGGCGCCGTGGCGTCCCGACCCGGCGCGCGCCATCCAGGAGAACGAGTCGGGCGAGCTCGACGTGAAGCTCGAGCTCAGCGACGACGACGGCACGCCGCAAGGCGGCGGCCGGCCGGTTTCGCTCGAGGAGCTGAAGTCGCTGCTCGAGCGCGGCGGCGACCTGCGCATCACCGAGATGCAGGGGAAGATCGAGGAGGGCCTCGGCCTCTACATCACCGATCTTCTCGGCAAGGTGCCGGCCGAACAGATGAAGGAGCTGCGCGAGAAGATCGCGAGCGGCGACGCGCCGGCAATCCGCGCGTGGCTGGCGCGCCAGGCCGCCGGCACGAGCTTCTGGTACGACGAGTGGGACCACCGCATCCACGACTACCGGCGGCACTGGTGCCGCGTCACCGAAGTCCCGGGCGACGAGGATGCGGGCGAGTACTTCGCCGACGCGCTCGCACGTTCGGGCGAGCTCGTCGGCCGCATCAAGCGCGACTTCCAGCTGCTGAGGCCCGACCAGCTGCGCCGCGTGCCGCGCACGGAGCAGGGCGAGGAGTTCGACCTCAATGCTCTCGTCGAGGCCCACTCGGACCGGCGCGGACGGCGTACGCCGAGCGACCGCCTCTACGTTGCGCGCAAGCCCGAGGAACGCGACGTCGCGACGCTCTTCCTGATCGACATGAGCGCTTCGACCGACGAACCGCTTCCGGGCACGAGCGGCGACCGCCGCGTCATCGACCTCACCAAGGACACGCTCGCCGTGCTTTCGCAGGTGCTCGGCGAGATCGGCGACAGCTACGCGATCTACGGCTTTTCCGGCCACGGCCGCGACAACGTCGAGATCTACCACGTGAAGTCGTTCGCCGAGCGGCTGAGCGACAAGGTGAAGGCGCGTCTCGGCGGCATCTCCCCGAAGCGGTCCACCAGAATGGGAGCGGCGCTGCGCCATGCCGGCGAAAAACTCGCGCGCACGACGGCACGCTCGCGCCATCTCATTCTGCTGAGCGACGGCTTCCCCCAGGACTTCGACTACGGCGACGACCGCCGCTCGAACACTTACGGGATCCGCGACACGCTGCAGGCCCTGCGCGAGCTCGAGAAGCGCGGCATGCAGACGTTCTGCATCACCGTGGACCCGGCGGGCCACGACTATCTCGGCGAGATGTGCCCGGAGTCGCGCTACGCCGTCATCGACGACATCGGCGAGCTGCCGAGCGAGCTCGTCCGGATCTACAGGAAGATCACGCGCACGTGAGAACCCGGGGACGGGTCCGGGATTTCCGCAGCGAAACCCGTACCCGTCCCCGGGTTTTCACCCGCAGATCGCGTCGCGCCAGGCGGCGGCTTTGCGGGCGCGCGACCAGGAGGCGTTGGCGGGGCTCGTCGACGGAAGCCGCTCGTACACCAGGCCGGTCGCAATCCCGTTGCGCAGCACGTGTCGCCGGTAGCACTCGGCCGCGCGGCCGCCGTTGAAGAGCACGCGCACGATGCGCGGGTGTGTACGGAAGAACTTCTCGAAGTCGTTGGCGACTTCGTCGGAGCGGCGGATGCGCGTGTCGAGGCTGCCCTCGCGATGGCAGGATCGAAGGACGTCCCAGAGCGCGATCCGGGCGGCCTTCAGCGCAGTGAGACGGCGCGTGTACGGAAGCGCCGGATCGAAGCCGACGACTTCCCCCACGATCGGCCAGAAGGCGTTCTGCGGGTGGGCGTAGTAGCGGCACGCGCGCAGCGAAGCCTCGCCGGGCATGCTGCCGAGAATCAGCACTTCGGCGTTGCGGTTGGCGACGGGCGCAAAGCTGTGGACGCGGGGCATGAGAGGATCGCGTCCGCGGTCAGCGCATCGTTTCGCGCTCGAGCAGCGCCCCGGCGCCGTCGCAGAGCTCGGTGAAGCGCGTCGTGATCATCCGCGGGCGACGAAAGCGGAAGGCTCGTCCCACCTGTTTCCGAACACGAAAGCCGAAAGCGGCCTGCGCGTGCGCTGTGCACGATCGCGCTCGTGCAGGGCCTCGGGCAGGCCCGGATTCTCGCCGAGATAACCGATCGCGATCGCCGTGAGCGGCTCGGCAGTGTCCGGCACGCCGTAGATCTCGCGCACCTTCTCGGGAACGATTCCGATCATCTGATGCACGTGAAGTCCGCGCGCGGTCGCCTCGACAGAGATGTTCGCGGCCGCCAGGCCGAGATCGTGCTGCGCAGCCCGGTTCGGCTTTCCGTTGCGCGCGAAGGTCGTGATCGTGACGCCGAGTATCAACACGGGAGCGTGCTTCGCCCACGCCTGGTTAGCTTCCACGAGGCAGGAGAGCGCGTTCGCGAAGGCGTCCGGCTCGCTCTTCCTTGCGAGAATGTAGCGCCACGGCTGCTCGTTGTAGGACGACGGCGCCCAGCGTGCCGCTTCGAGAATCGCGAGGAGATCCTCGTCGAGGACCGGCCTCTCGGAGTATGCGTAGGGGCTCCACCGTTTCGCGAGCTCGGGACGAATGGCCGGGCCCGCATCGCTTCTCGATTCGCTCATCGACGTTCTCCTTTCGTCAACGCATTCGCTTCCAGTCGTCGCCGCATTCGCGGCTCGTCGTCACCGCGTTCGCGTGATGCCGTCCTCGCGTCAGGGCAGGTCGAACAGGATCAACTCGCTGCCTTCGTCTGCGCGGATCACCACCGACGTTTCCTCACTGATGGCCGCGCCGTCGCCAGCGTCGAGCATCTCGCCGCCGACCTCGACGCGCCCGCGAATCAGCTGTACCCAGACCCGGCGGCCCGGCTCGATCCCGTGCTCCACACGGCTGCCCGCGTCGAGTATGCACGCGTACATCGATGCGTCCTGCTGGATCTGCAGCGAATCGTCGCGCCCGTCGCGCGAAGCCACGAGCTTCAGCCTTCCGCGCCTGGCGTCCTCGGTGAAATGCCGCTGCCCGTAGGCGGGAGGAAGCCCCTGCGTGTCGGGCACGATCCAGATCTGCAGGAAGTGCACCCAGTCCTCGCGCGAGTGGTTGTACTCGCTGTGCGTGACGCCGGTACCGGCGCGCATGGTCTGCACGTCGCCCGGCTGGATCACCGAGCCGTTGCCCATGCTGTCGCGGTGCTCGAGCGAGCCCTCGAGTACATAGCTGACGATCTCCATGTCGCGGTGCGAGTGCGCCGCGAACCCCTTGCCCGGCTCGACGCGGTCTTCGTTGATGACGCGCAGCGGGCCGAAACCCATGTGGCGCGGGTCCTGATAGCCGGCGAACGAAAAGGTGTGGCGGCTGTCGAGCCAGCCGTGCATCGCGTGGCCCCGGTCGGCCGATTTCCGGACGGTGATCATGCTCGTCTTCCTTCAGGGCTTGGGCGTATGGTGTCGAAGTTGCCGCCGAGTATGAACCTCGCGCGTGACCGTTCCAGCGTGCGCCAGCCCCGGCCGGGAAATCGGGGACGGGAGACGCGAACTGGCGAGCGGCGCGGCCAATCTCGCTCCCGGAGATCGGCACTCCTCACCGTCTCAGGTCGCGCAATCG
>CAYYVZ010000239.1:0-2372 GCA_964475235.1 uncultured Myxococcales bacterium
TCACCGGTCGGGGTCCTCGCCTGCCTCGCGCTCTGCGGAGCCGGTTCCGTCGCCGGCATGATGCTGTTCTCGGCTGCGCTGTTCGTGCCGCTGCGCGAAGCGTCGCGCAGCGCGCGTGCCATGGCGGGCATCGAGGGTACGCTCGGCGTGCTGACGGTTGTCGTCGGAGGGTCGATCCTCGGCGGCTGATGGCGCGGTTCGCGCGTTCTGCCGCCTGCGGTCCACTTCAGCGGCCGCCCTTCGACGCTGTCTTCTCGCGCGGAGGGCGGCGCCCCGGACTGTCGCGGTCGTAGACTTCGAGGCGGTGGCACGCCGGTGCACAGCTTCCGCCCGTCTCCGTCTTCACGAACTTCATGCGGAAGCTCCAGTTGCCGAACGGGACCTCGTCGCGAACGAGGCCCGGATGATCGCTACCGTGCCACTCGTGGCACGTCCGGCAGCTGCGGCCCTTGTCCATGCCGACGTGCGCCGAGTGCAGGTTCTTCCTGCCGTCACGGAATGCCGTCGCTGCCGAGGTTTCCGTGTCGTTCACCATCTTGCGGTCGTGACACTGGAAGCAAAGCGGATAGGCCGTTTCGCTCCAGGCCACGTAGGTCCCGGCCGGCATCGGGGCGACGAGAAGCTCTTCGTGGTTTCCGCCGTGCGGTGTGTGGCAGTCGGAGCAGTCTTCCGCCTTCGCCTTGTCGTGATGGACGCTCGCCTTGCCGGGCACTTCGTCGTGGCACTCGAGACAGACGGTGCGAACCGGCTTCAGGAGCAGCGCACTCTCGTTGCTCGAATGCGGCGAATGGCAACCGAGGCAGCCGTCGCCGCTGTCGAGCGCGCCGTGCGGAACCTCCGCCTTGGCCACCTCTTCGGCAATTTCCGTGTGGCAGCTCGTACACAGGGCGGAGCCGCTTTCGACGAGCAGGCTCTCCGTGTCCGTCTCGTGCGGGTTGTGGCACGACGAGCAGTCCCCGTCGGCGACGGGACCGTGCACGACGCTGAGGTCGCTGATGCCCTCGTGACACTCGGCGCAGGCCTTCGCCGTCGGCATCTTCATGAGGTGAGGCTCGGCGGTCGAATGCGGGTCGTGGCACTCGGTGCAGTCGCCGTCGCCGGCGGGTGGATGCACGGTCTTCTTCTTTCCGTACTCGTCGTGGCACTGGTAGCAGAGGTCGGGCGGATCGCTCGCCAGCGCGAACGTCTTCTTGCCGGCCTGCGGATGCGGCTCGGACTCGGCGTTGTGACAGTCGGTGCAGCCTTCGGCGACGTCGTGCACGTTCTTCTGCGCGAGGATCGTCGCGTGGCACTTCGACGACACGCACGGGTTGTCGCTCTTCGCAGCGGCCGAAGAGTCGGCCGAGGCATTCGCCGAGGCTGCGGCCGGGACCGGCGGGACGCCGGCCGCGTCGTCGGGCCGCATGGCGGCCTTGCACGCGGCCACGAGGGCGGCACTGCCGACGAGGGCCACGGCAACGAGGATGCGGCGGTCACACTTGAACATCGAAACCCCTCACTCGCTGCGGCCGGCCGCCGTCACGGGTAACTCGCGTCGTCGTGGTCGAAGCCGTGGCAGACGAGGCTGCAGCTTCCCGAGAACGTGCCGCGGTCGCTGAACACCGGCGCGAGCGCACCGGCCCGCGGCAGGGCAATGGTGCGATCGAAGTTGACGAGGTGCGTATGCGAGCCGGTCGCTCCCGCGGCCGTCGCCGCGGTCCGGTCGATGCCATGGGGATCGTGACAGGCCGAGCAGGGCGCGCCGTCGGCGAGGTGACCGCGGTGCCCGCCGCCGGAAACGGTCGTCCCCGGAACCTTCGCGCGGAAGCTCTGGTCGGAAAGGATGCTGCCGCGATCGTGGCAGCGGTAGCAGAGCGCGTAGCTTTCGAAGCTCTCCCTCGTGTTGTCGGCGGTCTCGTAACGCTCGCGCAGGATCGGCGGGAACGCGGAGCCGTGCGGCCCCGAGCTGCCGCCCTCGTCGTCGGCATGACAGCTCGTGCACGAGATCATCGACGACGACGACATGGTCGGCTCGAGCGAGGAGGGGATGCTCGGCACGCCGCCTGACTTGCCCATCGCGAAGACCGGGTGGAACGACGGATTGCCGGGATCGAAGGACCGGCGCTTGTTCGGGTCGGGAACCACGCGCGGAACGAACTCGAAATCCGACGACTGGTCGCCGTGGCATTTGAGGCACACCTCGTACTCGTAGCGCGCCGAAGCGACGTCCATGCCGTTGCGGTCCACTCCGTCCACACCGCGGAGCGCACCGCCCGCATACGGCGGATCCGCTTCCGACTCGGCGCCGACGTGCGGGTTGTGGCAATCGACGCAGGAGACGCCCGTGGCAGCGCTGCCTCCGCTCCGACTCGTGCGCGTCTCGACCGCGCCCG
>CAYYVZ010000239.1:2382-8015 GCA_964475235.1 uncultured Myxococcales bacterium
TCGCACTGCTGGCGCTCGTCGGCGCGGCGCGCTTCGAACGCGCCCGGCATCTGGCGATGCGCCGAAGGCTTGAGGATCTGCGACGCGATGTCGGGACGCGCGCGCGACGGCACCACGCCCGCGGAAACCGTCGCGCCGGTGACGAGGTGCGGCGCGGCCGGGTCCGAGCTGTGGCAGCCGGCGCTCGTACAACTGAACGGCTCCGGCGGATCGGACGTGAAGTTGAGCAGGTGCGGGCCGGTCGGTGCGAAGTGCGGCGTATGACAGGTTTCGCATCCCCATTCGTTCAGCTGCGTCCAGTTCGGCCACGTCTTCGGCGGCCGCGGCAGCACGCCGGCGACGGAGACCGGCGACGTCGCGTGCGCCGAGCCTTCCCATCCGCTGATCGTGTGACACGTGGTGCACAGCGCCGAGTAGCGGTTGTCCTTGACGAGGAACTTTCCCCACTGGTCGCTGTGCGGGTCGTGGCAGGTCGTGCAGTGGACTTCGCCTGTGCCGCCGAAGGTGAGACCGGCCGGCGGCGCGGGCTCGAGCTCCGCGTTCGGAAGCGAGCTCTGGTACGCGAACGAGACCGGATGATGCACCGACAGGTCCACCCCGAAGTTGGAAAGGCTGTCCGGCGGCAGCGTGTCCTGTCCGGCCATGCGGATGCCGACGGAAGGATTGAGCACGCTTCCCATCGCGATCGTTCCGTCGTGGCACGTCAGGCACAGCTTCGTGGCGCCCGTCGGCTGCCCGAGCGGTGCGGCCTTGAGGGTCGGGCTCGTGTACAGGATGTACGAGCGCGGCTCGAGCTCCTTGTTCCACAGCGGCGACTGCGGCGCGGCGTTGTGCGGCGTGTGGCAGAACACGCAGATGCGCGTCTCGTCGAGCGCGCGGATCGTTCCCGTTCCCGTGACCGAAAGGTTGTGCGCGGTGAACTGGATGGCCTCGGCCGATTGCGCGCGAGCCTCCGAAGCCGGTGCGAGTGCGGCGAGCAACACGGAGGCGAGCGCACGCACGACGTCCGCCACGCGCGTCCCGCAAGGCCGCAGGGCGAAGCGTGGCGCAAGGCGGTGCTCAGGACTTCGCTTGCGCATGGCCGCCCTCCACGTGGAACACCTGGACCCGGTGGTTGTACGTGTCGCAGACGTAGAGCTTGCCGTCCGGGGCCAGCCACGCGCCTGCCGGGAGCCAGAACTGCCCGAAGCCCGTCCCGCGCTCTCCGAGCGTGAGCAGGAACTCTCCGCTCGGTCGGAAGAGCTGCACGTTGTCGAACATCGCATCGACCACGTAAACGACGCCGTCGCTGCCGGCCGCGATTCCCTTGGGCATCGCGATGTCTCCCGTCCCGTCGCCGTGACGGCCGAAGCTTCCCGCCGGTCGGCCGCCGGCGTCGAAGATAGCGATACGGAAATTCATCGCGTCGGCGACGTAGAGCTCTCCCGACGGCGAGCGCGCGATATGGGTCGGGAAGTTGAGCTGCCCTTCGCCCGCGCCGCGTCCGCCGAACGAGAAGCGCAGCGCCGCGTCGCCGTCCAGCGCGTGGACGCGGTGGGCGAGCGTGTCCACCACGTAGAGCAGGCCGCGATCGGGCGCCCAGGCGAGGCCGGTCGGGCGCTCGAGGCGCGTGCTTCCTGCGCTTCGCACGGCGAGGCGCGGCGTTCCGTCCGCCTCGAACCCGAACAGCACGCCGGAAGAATCGGACACGAACAGGCGATCGCGGTCGTCGAACGCGACGGCGACGGGCGTCTTCATTCGTTCGCGCCCGTCGCCCGTCAGGCGCAGCGCCGCCTGCGAGCTCGGCAGCCAGAGATGCACGCACGCGCAGCCCGTGTCGGCGACGGCGACGCGCCCGCCGCTTCCGGTCGTGATCGCGACCGGAAGCGCAAAGCCTCCGTCGCCGGTCGTCGCGCCGGTCAGGATGTTGCCGAGCACGCTCGCCACGCTCGGGCGAGGCGCGATGCCGGTCAGCGACCAGCCGTACGTCAGCCGGGCAGGGGCCGGCGCGAACGGCCACTGCAGCGGCGCCGCGGGCGTTTCCATCGTCGGCGCGAAAGCGGTCCGGCAGCCCGGAGCGATCGTCGCGCAGGCCACGGCGAGCGCCGCAGCCAGCGTCCGCCGCGCGACGCGCATCCACGACCCCGGACGCCGATGGGCGGCGGTTCTGCGCGCATACGTGAGCGGGAAGCCGGTCATCGTCAGAAGATCTGCCTTCTCAGGTTGATGTACACGAGCTCGTGGTCGCGCTCGTAGCCCGGATCGCCGGTGGCCCGGCTGCTCGAGCCGTACGCGCTCAACCCGAACGTGACGTCGAGCTTTCCGATGCGCCAGACCAGCGACGAGTTCGCAGACCAGGCGTCGCTGTCGGTGATCCCCGAAAGGTGAGAGTACGAGCCGCCGATCGAGCAGGAAAGGTTCGGCGTGAAGAACTGCTTGGTGAGCGTCGCCGAGACGGTCGCCGTGTCCTCGGTCGTCTCCGGGGACGTGTACGGATCGGAGCCTCCGTCGTAGTGGCGGTTCACGTACGACGCCGATCCGTAGGCGGTGATCGTCCTGGCGATCGAGCCAACGTACTGGATCTCCCCTCGCCACAGCCGGTAGGGATTGACCGGCCAGTCCAGGTACAGGTACTCGGCGCGCCCGCGCAGCGGCCCGTACACCAGGCGAATCCCCGCATTGTACGAGTCCGAGTCCACGGGAATCCCCGGATACGCGCCGGAAGTGACGTCGGAACGCTGCGAAAGGTAGCGGAAGTACGGCGACACCCTGCTGCCGAGCATGTCGAACGTCAGGTTGGCGCCGCCGGTGTCGATCTGCAGGTCGTAGTCGCCGCCGAGCAGCGAGTACGTGAGGAAGATGTCGTAGGATCCGGGCACGACGAACTCGGGCGGCAGCGTCACGATCTGGATCTCGAACGGCTCGACCGCCGTGTTGAGCTGGTAGTGGACGCCGGCCATCAGCGTCACCGTATCGAACGGCGGGAACGGCGACCGCATCTGCACGATCACCGACGCCGCATCCGCGTTCTGCTGCCGCAGCGTGATGGTGCTGGGGACGGACGTGGACGTGTACGGATCGTTGATGACGCTCGCAAAGCCGCGGTTGTCGATGTCGGAGCGGCTGAACAGGCCTCCGCTGAGGAGCTGTCCGTACGGGATCGCCTTCGTGTAGTCCACGTTGATCGAGTTGGAGAGCTGGTTCGAGTGCGCGCCGTTGGTGTTTCGCTCGTCGCGGACGAAGCGATAACGCGTGTCGACGCTTTCGTAGAGGCGGTGAACGAGGTCGAGCTGGATGTTGGTGCCGTCGTCGGCGTACTTGCGCTCGACGGGGAAGCCAGGCTGCCGGAACGTGCTCTCGTTGTCGTTCAGGCGCCACGTGAGGTCGCTGCGCAGGTTCCACGGGAAATAGACCGTGAGCAGCTCCCACCACGCGAACTGTTCGGTTTCGTAGCGCTCGAGGGCCCCGCGACTCTGCTCGGTTTCGTTGTCGGTGACGGTGGAGTCGAGGCGCACGCGTTTCAGGTTCGTGAGCGTCGAGGCGAGGTACTCGTACGAGTGCCCGTCGAGGTCCTGGTCGTCGTCGTACCAGGACGGGCGCGCCGAGCCCGTCACGGAAAACTCGTTACCGCCTGAAAAGCGCTTGAAATACTCCGTGTCCACGTTCAGCCGCTTGACGTTGCTGGTCAGTCCCGACTGGTGGAGCGTCGTGTCCAGGTAGTCCGCATCGGCGAACCAGGGCTTGAGCCTGTAGCCGGCGAGCACGCCGTATTCGTCCACGTAGCTGCTGCGCTGGTTGAGCGCCTGTTGCGGGTAGACGGGCTCGTGACGGGACGCGAAGACCTGACCGTTGTAGTGATGCTCGGGCAGGAAGAACAGCCTCGCGTCGTACTCGAGCGCGGCGTCGTTGTGGAAGCCTCCGCCGCCCGTCGAGCTGCTCTCGTAGTCTTCCTGCTTGAGGATTCCCGCAAGCGAGAGCTTGTACTGGAGGAAGCGCGGGTCGTACGAGTAGCCGAGCGACGCGACGCTCAGCTTCTCGCGGAAGAAGGTGTCGTCCCACCCCAGGTCCGCCGCCGCGCCGCGGCTGCGGTCGCGCTCGTACGAGGCGAACGTCTCGAACCACGCGTGGTTCTCGTAGGCGCGCGGAAGGAAGGCCGTCCATTGGGCAAAGGCCGTGCCGGGCAGCGCGGCGCCTGCGACCGCGGCGACGAGCAGCGCGCAGGAGTGTGTCGCGGCCGCTGCCTTGCGTGCGGGCGCGCTCATCGCAGGAGCGCCTCCTTGTCGGACTGGTGTGCGTCGTGGCAGTCGATGCAGACCTTCGCGGCGTCACGGTGCGACGCGTCCTCCGGCAGCATCTCCGTTTCGTGGCACTCGGCGCAGACGTCGTTCGGCCGCGCGACGAGCAGGCTCCGCCACGGCGAGCTGTGAGGGTCGTGGCACGACAGGCAGTCGCCGGATGCGAATGGATCGTGCTGCAGTTTCTTCTGCGGTCCCGGCTCGTGACACTGAACGCAAAGCTTGTCCGGCGGAGCGACGAAGGTGTTCGACGCGGCCGACTGGTGGCAGGAGTCGCAGAGCTTTGCTCCGTAGGGGCCGTGCTCGCTGAAGTGGCGCGCCGGAGGGGCCTGGGCCAGCGCCGCGGCTTTCTGCTCGACCGTCGGCTCGGGCGGAGGAACTCCGTCGAAGAAGAGGGTCAGCACCTCGTGACGGGACTGCGAATGGCAGGCGGAGCCGGCTGCGAGCAGCACGGCGATCGCGCAGCCTTTGAGGGCGCGGCTTCGCATGGATCGACCCGGCACGGCGACGAGGGCGGCGTCAGCGCGCGCCCGCGGAACCCTTCGCCTTGCGCTCTTCGATCAGCCGGAGAAGCTCCGCGTCTCCTGGATACGTTTTTCCCTCCTGCCTGCCGAACGCGTACACGTGAACCGCAGGCTTCCCGAACTGGCCGACGACGAGCACGAGGTACTCGACCGAAAATCCGGGCTCGATGAACTCACGGAAGCGCTCGACGAGGTCGTAGTCGACGGCAATGCCCGCGGGCAGCACGAGGGCCCCCGGTACTTCGCCCGGTCCGCCGAAGAACATCGCAATGCGCGCACCCGGCGTGAAGATCTGCACGTTGCTGAACGCAGCATCGACGGCGTAGAGAAAACCCTCGCGGTCGAGCGCGATTCCCTTCGGGCGCGCGAAGTGCCCCGGACCGTCGCCGAGGCGCCCGAACGTTTTCTCGATCCGTCCATCGCGGTCGAAGCGGATCACCTGGAAGCGCGAAACGTCGGTGACGTAGAGCCTGCCCTGGCCGTCGACGGCGAGGTTGGTCGGGCGGTCGAGCCGGTCGGCGGCCGCCCCCGAGTCGCCGATCGTTCGCCGGGCCTCTCCCGTCGCGAGATCGAGGACCGCGACGCGGCGATTCTGCATGTCCGCCACGAACAGCTCGCCGGCGTACGGTACCGCGTCCACCGGCTTCCAGTCGGACGGAGCGCCGTAAGCACGCACGTACTGGTCGTCGGCGCCGAATACGACGACCTGTCCGCGCAGGGGATCCGCCACGTACTTGGAACCGTCGGGCGCGATGTGAATGTTGATCGGCCCGCGAAGCGCTCCCTGCCCGACGGCACCCGTCAGCGGCCGGAACGTCCTGGCGACCAGGTCGAA
>CAYYVZ010000240.1:0-7957 GCA_964475235.1 uncultured Myxococcales bacterium
GTATCTCTACGACTTCGACTTCTTCGACGTGGACGGAGACGGGCTCGTGGACTTCGTCGAGCGATTCACGGCGGGCGGCAAGTACTACGACTGGATGGTGCATCCGCACCCGGCATCGGCTTCCGGCGGGAACGCGCGGCCGAACCTGCTCGTTGCCATGCGCAACGGCATCGGCGGGGAAACGATGCTGCGCTATGGGCCGGCGGCCGGAACTCCCGATACGCGCCTGCCCTATCCCCACTGGACGGTCGTCGATCGAGAGCTTCGCGATTCCATCTACGACCAGGCTCCGCTCCATACCTCGTTCGCGTATCGCGGCGGGATGTTCGACAGCGTGGAACGCGAGATGCGCGGCTTCGCCCTCGTGCAGGAGACCGACCCCGCCGGCAACCTGCGCGTCCGCGAATACCATCAGGACAGGCGACGCGCCGGCCGTTTGCGCAGGATGACGAACCTGCGGGCTCCATCGTGCACACCGGCCGACCCGAACGATCCCGCCGATCCGTGCAGTCCCTGGCAGTCACCGCTCGGCGCGACGGAGTACGAATGGCCGGAAAGCGGGCCCGTCCTGCTCCAGCGCGAATCCGATGTTCCGTACCACGACGGAACGAGTGTCGAGAACCTGCGAAGGACGACGCGCTACGGGTACGACGCCTACGGCAACATCGTGAGCCGGCGCATCGAGTCGCCGCTGGCCCCGACGACGACCACCACGACCGAGTTCGTTCGGCGCATCTCGGACCTCGCAGGCGGACTGCCCGGCACGTATCTCGTCTCCAAGCCGGCGCACGTCGTGGTCGAGGAGGAAGGCGCCGCGTCTCCTCTCGTCGAGCGGCGGTTCGAGTACGAGTGGACGACGCCGATGGCTGCGCTCCTCAGCGCTTCGACGTGCATGTCCTGGCATCAGAAGGACTGCCGGCGCTGGTCCACGCGGTTGTTCGAATACGAGCCCAACGGCAACATGATCCGGGCACACGCCCCCGACGGCGGGACCTCGAGGACCACCTACGACGCGAACAGTCTCTTCGCCGTGAAGGCCGTCGATCCGGTCGGCCTCGAAACCACTTCCGTGACCGATCCGCGCACCGGTCTGGTCACGGAGACCGTCACTCCGGGCGGCAATCGGCTTCGTGCACGGTACGACGGCCTCGGACGCCTCGTTCGATCGTGGGGGCCGGGAACGAGCAAGGCTTCGCCGCTTCGCAGCTACGAGTACGCGCCCGGATCACTCGGAGACTCTCCGCCGCGCGTCGTCGCACACGACGCCGTGTCAGGCTCGCAGGCAACGTTCTTCGACGGGCTCGGGCGCACGGTGGCGAGCAAGAAGGAGGCTCTCGACGGACAAACACCGGTCTCGATCGTCTCCGGACTGCGACTCTACGACGAGCGGGCGCTCGTCGTCGCGGAAGCTTTCCCCTTCGAGAGCAGCCACCTCAACGTCGAGCGCCTGGTCGAGGATTTCGAGGATGCCCCTGCGTGGCTCGAGTTCGGCTACGACGGCGCGGCGCGCCTGACGACGACGCGCGCGCCGGACGGTGCGACGACCGTCGTCGATCGCTCTGCACCCGGGATCCTTCGCACAGAAGACGCGAACGTGACGGACGGTCGGTTCCCCGGCAAAACCACCCTCGACATCTTCGACGGCCTCGGACGCCGCCTGCAGCGGGACTCGTGCTCGGGACGGCCGTTGCCGTCCCGGCCCTACGAATGCGACGGATCGCCGCTTCGCCGCGAAACGTGGATCTACGACGGCCTCGGACGTGTCGTGGAAACGAGAACCCATGCGCTAGGAAGTGCGGCCGGCGATTCCGTCACGCAGATCGAACGCGACGGGCTCGGCAATCGCTCCGCCGTTTTTCACAGCAACGCGGGCACCTGGTACTTCACGAGCGACGACAACGGCCGTCCAGTCGAAGTCCTCAAACCCGACGGAACGATCCTCGAGACGAGCTACGACGAGGCCGGACGAATCCGGCGCCGGCGGGGGCCGACGTCGCGGGCCAGCTACTCCTACCACAAGGACGGAGGCGGCATCGGCAAGCTGCGCAAGACGACGACCCGGACACGCGCGATGCGCGTCACCGAAGCGTCCACCTACGACGACCGCGGGCGCATCGAGACCCGCGACCGGCGCATCGTCGTTCGCGACTCCGATCCCGGGCACGTCCTGGTCCGCTACCGGTACGACGACTTCGATCGCCGGATCGGCACGAGCATCCACGGCTGGAGCGATTCAGGCTCGGAGGTAGCGACGAGCTTCGACGAGCTCGGCAGGGAGCAGACCGTCGGCGCGGGCGAGCGTCTCTACGTGACAGGCGCAGAGCGCGACTCGGACGGTCGGCTCCGTCGCATCGACTTTGCCAACGGAGTCTCGGACTTCATTGGCTACGAGGCGCGGAGCAACCTGCTCGGTACGAATGGCCATCTACGCTGCCTGCGAACGGGCTTCGGCGGGCCCGGCGACCAGGAGCCGTGCGCGCCCCGGGCCGGCGATCTCCAGTCGCTGTCCTATGGGGAATACGACGCCGGCGGGCGCGTACTCGAGATCGAAGACGCTCTTCATGCTGCGGAACATCCGCTGCACTCGTCGCGCAGCTACTCTTACGATCCCCTCGGACGACTCGCGTCGGCGGCGCACGGCCCGGGTCCGGCCGAGAGCTTCGACTTCGATCCTCTCGGGAACGTCTTGCGCAAGGGAGAGATCGGCTTCGACTATCTCGATCCCGAGCGTCCGAGCCAGATCAGCGTCGTTCGCGCGGACGACAACCCGGCCGTTCCGTTTCTCTACGACGTCAACGGGCGTCGCGAGAAGGACGGAGAGCGCACGTACGTCTACGACGATTGGGATCGCCTCATCGAGATACGACTGGGCGACGAGCCCGTCGCGTCATATGGCTACAGCGACACGGGCGAGCGAATCTTCACGCGGGGATCCTCCGGCACGGAGCTCGAGCTCGGCGACGGCATCCGGATTCGAGAGGATCGAGTCGAGCGGACGATCGCGTTCGCGGACCGCCCCGTCGCGGTCGAGCGGTACCACGCCGTACGGTCCGGAGAAGCGCGTCCTCGCGACGCCGCTTCGCCCGACGTCGTCTTCCTGCACCTCGACCACCAGCAGTCGGTGACACTGGTGACGGATGCCGGTGGCCGGGCGATCGAGCATCGCCGCTACTCGCCTTTCGGAGAGAGCGGAATGCTCGACGCCGACGGTGCGACGATCGATACCGCGACGACCAGGTATTCGTTCACCGCCCATCCGGAAGATGCGGACACGGGGCTGCTCTACCTCGGTGCGAGGCACTACGATCCCGTGACGGCGAGCTTCCTCACGCTCGACCCGGCCATGCAGTTTGCCTCGCCGTACGCCTACTCGGACGGCAACCCGATTTCGGGCCGCGATCCGGACGGGAAGCTCTGGCAGGTCAGTGCGATCGAGATCCTGACGGTCGCTGCCGGAACCGCGTCCTTCATCGACTCGATCGTGCGCACGGGCGATCTCGGTCACTCGCTCACCGCCGGCGTGTTCGCAGGATTCTCCGTTTACGCTTCGAGCCAGCTCTCGACGGCCATCGCGCGGCCCTTCGCGGGAACAGGGCACCCGTGGCTTGCCCTGACGGCTTCGGTGGCCAGCGGCGGAATGCAGGCGCTCGACGCAGTCGAGGCAATCGACGACGGACGCTACGCGGGCGGCGTCGTGGCCGCCGGGATGCTCGCAGCCTCTCTGATCGGAATAGAAAGTGCGCTCGACCCCGGCGCGGGCACCACACCGGGCGAGACTCAGGAACGCCACGGGATCACAGATAGAGGCATGGTCAACGGACGCAGGGTGATCGACGTGGACGGCATCTGTGCGACCCGGCCCGGATGCCTGACCAACACGCTGATCGCGGTGGTGGAAAACCTTCGGGTGCTGTTCTCCGGTACGGCGGCTTGCGTCGGTGGATGCCAGCACGTGGCCGACCTGACCAATGAGCGGCTCGGCGCGAATGAAGACGTGCTGTTGCGCTGCAACAGCTTCGGGTCGATCAAATGTCTCGGAGCGATCCAGCAGCATGGGCTGGCCGAGAGTCTGAACAAGACCAATGCGACTGGCGGGCCGAGGCTGGCCGTGGAGATGAGCGGAACTCCGCTTCTGAAGCCCCCGGCGTTCAAGAACGTCACTTACCAGGTCAATCTCTTCGATCCGGTGCTGTGGACCGGGACGGGCTACTCGGTTCCGCTTCGCTCGGACGTGGTGCTCGGCAAGAACTGGTGGGTCCCGGTTCCGCTCGTCGTCCATCACACGCGAATGTACGAGAGGCCGTTCTTCGAGGCCCTCGGAGACATGCTGCCATGAAGCAGTACGTCGCTGTGCTGGCTCTTGCCTGGGCCGCGTGCGGCTGCGCAGAGATCAAGCTCGCCCGATCGCGACCGGATCTCGATCGGGCGCTGCGCGCGGGGCAGATCGAAGAAGCGGCACGAGCGGAAGCGCGAACGCTCGCCCTCATCGACGAAGCGCACGGACCTGACAGCGTCGATGCCGCACGCGCGCGCAAGAGCGTCGCCCTGCGCTACGCCGAGTGGAAGCGCATGGACAAAGCACTGGCTCTCGCCGAGGAAACGGTCGAGCGGCTGGATCCCGCAGCGCCAAATCAGGCCATCGTCCCCGCGTTGCTCGGCCTGGCGCTCGTCCAGCTCCTCGCGAAACAGTGGAGCGAAGTCGAGGCGACGACGGATCGGGTCGTTCGTATCTGCAATGCAGCGCCTCCACACGTCGCAACCGCCGCCGATCCCTACGACGAGTGCCATTTCGCGCGTTACGATATCGACGACTACTTCCTCGAGTCGGGTGCGTACGAGAAATTCGCTCGCGCGTACGTGTCATCGGACGAAGCGAACGGCGATCCGGCCGATCGCCGCGGTGGGATCTCGAAGTTGACGGTCCTCGGGCGCGGATATGCGCGCTTCGGCGCATATCCGGAAGCCGTCTGGTACCTGCAGCGTTGCGTGGACGAGTCGCGGCCTCGATACGATGCCGGCGAGCACCCGCCGCCGATCCGCAAGGTCGCGGCCACGGCGTCCGGCGACGTCGAAGTACTCACACTCGATTCGGCGCACTCATTCCAGTCGCAGTCTCCGCGCTGCCTCGAGGATCTCATTCGGCTTCGGCGCATCGCCGGCGACGAGAAGGAAGCCGCCGCACTCGAAGCGTGGCAGCACGAGTTGTGGCGGCGGGGGCCGGACCTCGAGCGGGGCCTCGTCGATCGAATGCGGAAGTCCGACGAGATCTGGCACGACGGCTTCAACACGTCGGCCGACGCGAACAACCTCGCTTTCTACTACGCCGGGAAGGGCCGGATACAGGACGCGATCCGGCTTTACCGCGAAGCGCTCCGCCTGATCGACGACCAGCTAACGAAGGACGGTCCCTTCGATCGGGTCTATCCCGTGGGTCTACTGATGGACGAGTTGCACGGGCTCGCGAGCGCTTGCGAATCGGTGAACATGGCGAGCGACGCCGTCGCTGCCTACGCGCGTGCGACGGCCGTCGTGATCCGGGAGCTTCACCCGCGAGACGAAAGGCAGCTCACGAGCCGCGCGGGACTCGCCCGCTCGCTTGCCGCGGCGGGCCGCCGAGACGAGGCGGAAACTGCGTGGAGGGAGTACCTCGAGACCGCTCGCGCGATTCGCGGGGAAGACCACCTCGACTTTGCGACGGGACTCGAGGGTCTGGCTTCCACCCTGTCGGGCGGCACCGGGTCGCGCAACCTGCGCGCACGCGCAGCGACGATTCGAACACGGGCGCGTGGCCGCATCGACGCGGCGCTCAACCTGCCGCTACCCGTCGCATTGCGCTCTCCCGCCCTCACCGGTGCGCTTGGCTCGGGCCACAACGGACGGCAGCCGTGAGCAAGCCACAACTCATCGCCGCAACAAAGGAACCGGTGTGTCGCATGGGAACTCTCCCCTCGCCCTCCTCGACCGGCTGGTAAAACGGCGGCCTCTGGCACCCTCCGTGGTTCATCTCACCGCAGGTCGGATACTACCTGCCGAGCAGGCTGGGCCAGAGCAAGACTCGACACGACGTATCCAACACCTCGTGGGACTCGGGCAGCACGCCATGGCGGCCGTGTGTGCCTAAGGTCAAAACGCTGGTATGGACTCAGGGCGTTGAGGTATCTAGTAAGGACAGCCCTTTGCGCGGACTAGGCTTTCGCCCGGAGACGGCTGACGGTGCCGCGAGCCCGCCACGGCGGGTTCGCCCGGAGTCTAGCTTGGAATCGGCGGACCAAACCCGGGTAATGACAAAAGACCGAGAGATGGGGTTCTCCCCGCACGCGGCCACGCGGGTGTACGTGCGGCGGCAAGTTCTGCACGAGACGCTACTCGCTGGGCTTTTCATCGCGGGATGTACGAGCACCGTCAGTGTCCCTCTGGATGCGACACCGCTTGAGCCAGATAAGGCGACGATACTCGTCTATTCCGAAGGGCTGTCGCCATCTTTCCAGATCTTGCTAGACGATATGCCTTCAGGAACCGTTACGGCAACGACCCCGTTGAAGTTCGCCGTTGTACCGGGACGACACAACCTGAGTGTTGGCCAGACCAACCGGCGTTGTCGCCGCGTAGCTGAAGGAAATTTCGAAGGCGGGAAAGTGCACTACTGGCGACTATGGCTGCAATCCAACTCCATTCTCGGTGATTGTGTCCATATTGCTCCGGTCCGCCCAACCACCGACTACAAAGCATTGATTCGATAGGCGCGCCGATTGCACACGAAGATCAATCCCCGGCGCTCATTTCGCAATTGTCCGTCGCGCAGCGACTGGAGGTGACCATTGAAAGGCTTTGGATACCGCAGTTCTGTCATATCCCTCATCGCCATCGGCCTCCTGAACGGCTGCGCAGCATCCGCCGTCAAGGTTTATTCTGGCGATCCCCTTCCCCCAAATCTTGAGGCCAAAATCGCGCTCTATGTTGCAGACGTCACAATGACAGGTGATCGCGTCAACTATGTGCGATCCTCTGGATCGATGATCGAGAGAGAGCGCGTATTACGGATACCGCAAGGACTCTACAGAGTCTCCGTCCCTAGAAAGGTTATGTTCAGAAATTCGCTCCTCGGAGGATCATTGTTGGGTGAAGCACTGCGCAAGCATGGCTCGGCTACGTGCACGATGACATTCACTGCATTGCCCGGGAAGGAGTACTTCTTGGTAGCGATGGAGCCACCGGCCCGCGATCGCAATTCCTGCAGGGTGTATTCGAGCATCCACGATCGCGAAAGCGGCAAGATCGTCAACTCCTGCGATCCGGACGCCGAAGGCGGAAGACACATCCGTTTCGATTTCGGTTCGGATCCTGAATTCGAGAGCGCGTGTGGCGCTTTCAACGAAACCTACCGGGCGTTCGAACCTGCATCGGAGACATCGTCTTCGGCTGTGTCCAAGCCGGATTAGCGCTGGGGAACAGCCACCGAAATCCTGGTTCGTGATTAGATCCTTCCTCTAACTTGGAGATCGCGTCATGCCTCATCGCTGCTACTCAACACGAGCCGTTCTCACCGGATTCTCCGTAGTTCTGAGCGTCATCGCGTGCTCGCCGGGTCCTCGAGGCGTGACGAAGTCGTTGTTCCAGGTCCCGGTCGGTGTCGATACTTCGGCTTGGCCTACGATACATTTCACCCGTGATTCCTCGCGCGCGGTTGGCGGCCCCGTGCCTTATCTCGTCTTGGACCAGGGCGACGTCAAAAAGGACGGCCTCGTACTCGTCTCCGAGGACCTGTTGGAACGGGGCAAGAGACCGCCTGAGGGTCGGTACAACAATTGGCAGGCCCTCTACTGGGTCGGAGGCAGAGGACTAGCGGCAAAGCAATACTACGGCTCGATCCGAACGAGCCCCTCAGGAGACTCCGATTCGGTGACAGTTCGCTATTTCTGGAGCCGGGATGTCGCCTTCGAAGAGACGCTTCCGATCC
>CAYYVZ010000241.1:0-7950 GCA_964475235.1 uncultured Myxococcales bacterium
CGCGAGCAACCACGCGAACCCCATCCGGATCGCCTCCATTCGCCCCGCGTGGCCGCACTTCCATCATCGCAGTCGCAACCTAGTTCCAGTGCCCCCTTGCCGCAAGACGAAACCCCACCACCAAGTCCGCCGCGCAAAGCCGCTCAGGTACAGAAGCCGCAACCGCTCGAGCGGCGACCCCAGTCTCTTCCTACCCTTCAAGCGACGAGAGCCAGCGACCTACGAGTCGGGCGCGCAGAGTGGGTGAGATGCAGGAGCCGCGAGCTGGCGAGCGGCGAGTCCGGTTCCTTCCATCAGGAGCGCGCAGCGCGACGGGTAAGATGACCCTCTCGAAGCGCGACAGTCCTGTTCCCGGACAGAACGACCGCTCCCCGCTCACCAGATCGCGGCTCGCCCAACGCAGCAGATGGGCCGCAATGCGCGTCCGACCCCGCTATCGAAGCGCAACCAAACGAGAAACCCCGCCCGGACACGAGGTCCGGGCGGGGTTTCCCTGCAGGGCGGCCAGATGCCCCGCATCGCATGAACGTTGCTTACGGCGTAGCCGGGTTGAAGGTCGACAGACCCCAGCCCATGCGCTCGTGGCCGAAGTTCTGCCAGATCGGGCTCTTGCCGCCGGTGAACGACGTGTAGCGCGCCGCGCCGGTTCCCGTCGTTCCGCCGAAGAGGCCGGCCGAGACCGTGCCGCCGGTGAACGTCGGGTGCGTGTCGTCCGACTGCATGTAGTCGTAGCTGGTGCTCGCGCTGGCGAAGTGCGTGTTCGAGTCGACGATCGTCGCCTTGAGCGGACCCGTGATACGCGCAACGTAGGCCGCCTCGGTCTCACCGGGAATCCACGCGAGCGCGGCCGAGTCGATCTGGCCGTCGCCGTTGCGGTCGTAGTCGGCGCCCATGTACTGCGCGAACTGGTCGTTGCACTTGAAGCCCGCGTTGTTGGCCGCGTTGCACATGCGGTAGTTCATCTTCGCGAGGTACGGCAGGAACGTGTCACGCGTGTTCGGGCGGACGCCGCCGATCGTGCAGTTCGCGAGCACGTTGTCGGCGTTCCAGCCCGGGTAGTGAAGGTTGGTGATGGCCTTCAGCTTGGTGTTCACCGAACCGTTCGCGTTGATGTAGCTGAACGCGTTGTTCAGGTACGTGGTGCAGTTGTTGAGCGCCGTATCGAGCACGGCGAGGTTGCACGTGCCCGACTGGCCCTTGAAGCTGCTGCGCGCCTGGAGGCCGTCGTTGCCGCACATCTCGAACGTGATGACGCGCGTGTTCGTCGACTGCATGTACGAACGCTCGGCGACGATCTTGTTGTTGTAGATGTCCGACGCCACGGCTCCCGACTTGCAGCGGCGGACGTTCTCGATGTCCGCGTTCCACAGCGCCGCGAGGTATTCGGCGTCGACGGTGGTGGCGGCGTACTTGGCGGCCGAGCTGACCGAGCCGGTGTAGCCGGCATAGATCGAGTCGCCGTAAGCGGTGATGCGGTACTTGGTCGTCGTCCCGGCACGGTCGATCGTCCAGGAAACGTTCTGCGTCAGCGTGCTGGCCATGGCCTGGGAAGCCATGCCGGCGATGCCGACGGCCGCGAAGAGCACGAAGCCCTTCCTCAAGGCGGTTCGGGTGGTCATTCCTTTTCCTCCTCTGTCTCGAACTTGGGGGGTGGTGTCGCCAGGGATCGGTCAACCCCTGGCGCAGCGACATACTTAACATTCAGTCGGTTGCCCTGAGAAGACGCACGGGTCTTTTTTTTTGGGATCCATGCACAATTTCTTGTGACGCGTCGCGGTACTTACGTGGTGGCGCGGGCCGGAAGTGAGATGCTTACATGTTTGTATTGACAGGTATGTAAGTTGCGCGTACGGTCCGTGGCTCCTGCCCACGAACAGGAGAATGGCATGGCAAGTCGAGGAGTTACCCCCCGTTCGCTACAGCCCCTGGCGGCGATTCGAGCCATCCGCGCGCTCATCGCCGATCCCGATGACACGGCCCAGGTCTTCAGGATCATCCGGGCCCTGACCGGCAACAGTTTCGAGCGGCTTTACCAGCGAGTGCTCCAGGATCCGGTCGGCCGGGCGATCCTGGACGACCGGCGCGACATCCTCGCGGTGCTGAAGAACCGCGACCGGCTGCGCGAAATGGCCGACGGCACGCTCGGCCGCGAGTACGCCCGCTTCCTCGACACCGAGTACATCGACGCCGAAGGGCTCGTGGACGCCAGCGAGGACATCGAGGACCCGGCCATCTTCCTGGACGAACGCGCCCAGGTGCTGAGCCGCCGGCTGCGCGACTCGCACGACCTCTGGCACGTCGTGACGGGCTACAAGCGCGATATCTTCGGCGAGCTCGCACTGCTGTCGTTCACGTACCGGCAGACCGGCAACCACGGCATCGGGTTCATCGTGTTCATCGCCAGCCTTCGCCTCTGGCACGAAGGCCACCGCGAGGCGCTGCAGCTCATCTGGAACGCATGGTGGAGGAGCCGCAGCGCGGCGTTCTTCCCGGCGGCCGACTGGGAGTCGATGCTGGCGATGCCGCTCGCCGAGGTGCGCCGCGTCCTGAAAGTCGGCGAGACGCCGGTCTACAAGCCGATGTTCTCGGCGGCCGTCGCGGCGGCGAACTGACGAAACGGAGTCCCGCAGAAATCGGGGACGGTACCCTGGCGCGCGGCGATGGCCGGTGAAAGGCCCCGTCGACGTGCGTCAGGGTACCGTCCCCGATTTCATGATCGCCGTCGCTCTTTACGCTCGGCGCACTGACGCTATGGAGCGGCGGCCGCGGGGTCGGGCTTGCGGCCGATGAGGAGAACGTAGGTCTGGTCGGGCGCGAACTTCGTGCCGACCCAGTTCGCGTCCTCCTTCTTCTTCGCCTCGTAGTACTGGAGGTAGCCGCGGCCCGTGGTGAGCTGCTCGCCGATCGCCTCGATCGCCTTCTGGGCATTGACCACGTACGACGGCGGCTCTTCTTCCTGTCCGACCAGGAAGAGCATGCCCGGCTTGAATCGCATGCCGTCGGTGTCGAGGAGCTTCACGTCCCAGTTCTGGCTCTTGAAGACGGCCGCGATCTGGTTGGCGAACGCCGACGCCTCGCGATCGCGCGGCTCGACGCGGATCCAGATGATCTTTTCGCTTCCTTCCTCGGCCGCGAGCGCGTCGATCATCATCTGACGCGCGCTTTCGATGACCTCGCGTCCTCCCGTGGACGCCGAAGCGACCGGAGCCGCGGCCGCCGGAGCGGGCGCCGGCGGAGGGGCCTTGGCCGCGGCTTCCTGCTTGGAGCGCAGGGCCTGGTTCTCGACGCGCAGCTGGACGTTGTCGAGCATCAGCCGCGTGATGACGATCGCGGCGCCACCGAGCAGGACGAGGGCAATGACGAGTCCGTTCGAACGTTTCATGGGCGCGGAAGCTATCCGAGTCGCCGCGCGTACCCAACCCTGTCGCGCGTGATCGGCCGGGCCGCGAACCGGTTCGATGGCAGCACCTTGCGAAGCTGCCTATGCTCCCGCGATGCCCGCGCCCGGCCGTGACACTGCCGCCGATCCGGCGACGCTCCGTCCGGATCGCCTGCCGTGGTGGAAGACGGCCGTTTTCTACCAGATCTATCCGCGCAGCTTCCTCGACACCGGCGGCGACGGCGTCGGCGACCTCGAAGGTATTCGCAGGAAGCTCGGCCACCTAGCGTGGCTCGGCGTCGATGCGATCTGGATCAGCCCGTTCTTCCGGTCGCCGATGAAGGATTTCGGCTACGACGTCAGCGACTACTGCGACGTCGATCCGCTGTTCGGCACGCTGGCGGATTTCGACCGCCTGCTCGCCGCGGCTCACGAGGCCGGCCTCAAGGTGATGATCGACTGGGTCCCCAACCACACGTCGGACCGCCATCCGTGGTTCGTGGACTCGCGCAGCAGCCGCACGAGCGCGAAGCGAAGCTGGTACGTGTGGCGCGACGGTCGCGCTTCACCGGACGGCACCGGGAAGCTTCCACCCAACAACTGGCAGGGCCAGTTCTTCGGCGGCCCCGCATGGACCTTCGACGAAGCGACGTCGCAGTACTACCTGCACTGCTTCCTGCCCGAGCAACCCGATCTCAACTGGGCCGAACCCGCCGTCGTGGACGCGATGCACGACACGCTTCGCTTCTGGCTCGACCGCGGCGTGGACGGCTTCCGCATGGACGTCGTGCACCTGATCGGCAAGGACCCTGCGCTGCCGGACGATCCCGAGGAGCTGAAAGCCCTCACGCACGTGCCGCTCAACCACCGGCCGGAGACGCACCCGCTGCTTCGGGGCATCCGCCGCCTGCTCGATTCGTATTCCGGCGAGCGCACGTCGGTCGGCGAAGTCTTCCTTCTCGATACCGGGCAGGTCGCCGAGTACTACGGCGACGGCGACGAGCTGCACATGAGCTTCAATTTCCTGCCGCTCTACTCGGGCTTCGACGCCGAGGCCTGGCGCGGTCAGGTGGAACGCATCGAACGCGAGCTCGGTCCGCGCGGCGCATGGCCGACGTGGGTGCTCTCGAATCACGACCAGCCGCGGCATCGAACGCGCTACGGCAGCGAAGAAGCGGCGCGCGCCGCGGCGTTCCTGCTGCTCGGGCTTCGCGGCACACCGTTTCTCTATGCCGGCGAGGAGCTGGGGCTCGAAGACGCGGACGTGGCCGAAGAAAGGCGCGTCGATCCGGGGATGCGCGACGGATGTCGTGCGCCGATTCCGTGGGATGCCTCGCCCGCGCACGGCTGGATTCGCGAGGAGAACTGGCTCCCGTGGCCACCGCGCGCAGCCGAACGCTCTGTCGAGGCGCTCGCCGCCGACCCGCGCTCGATCCTTCACCTCTACCGCAGGCTGCTCGCGGCGCGGCGCGCATCGCCGGCGCTGTGCGGTGGCGACCAGGAGCTGCTCGCTTTCGGGCCCGCCATCGACGCGAACGTGCTCGCGCTGCGGCGCACGGCCGGCGGCGACCGGCGCATCGTGCTCGTGAACTTCGGCAGCGAAACCGTCGGGGTTCCCGTCGCGGGCGAAGTCGAAGTCGCCTCCGACGGTCGCGAGGAGGGCCTTCCGTTCGACGGAACGATGTCGCCCCGGAGCGCGGTGCTGCTTCGACCGGCGAACCGATGAGAGGGCCAGGCGCAGCAGCCATCGACGCGGGATGGGGCCGCTCTCGATGAGCGCCACCCACCGATTCGTGACGGCGACCCGCGAGCCCGCGCCGTTCAAGCCGGCCTACTTCGACACGGTGTTCCTCGTCCCGGCTCCACCGCGCGAGTGGCCGCATACGTTCGCCGTGGTCACGGCCCACAATCCCGACGGCGAGATCGCGCCGCACGCTGCCAACAACGAGTACGGACGCGCGCTGAACGAGTATCTGCGCGGGCGCGGCATCGAGTCGTTCGCCGTCGTCGGCGCCTCGCCCGACCTCACGCACCACGAGGCGGGCCGCGGTTTCGCGGCGGCGACGCTCGCAGAAGCCGCAGAGGTTTCGGCGCGGTTTCGTCAGGAAGCGTTCTTCTGGGTGGAGGACGGCGTCGTGTTCATCTGCACGGACGCATCGGGCAAAGGCTGGGAAATGGCGCGCTGGGACGATCGGCTGGTCCGCAGAGCGCTCAGTACTGTCCCTTGAGGAACAGGATCGCCCAGTAGGCGCCGAACGGGTACTTCTTCGTCTTGCGGAACTGGACGGCGAGACCGTAGCCCTGGGCCTTGGCGGCCTGCTCGAGCGCGGACTTGGGAAGCTGGTGAGGGTCCATCGCCGTGAAGGCCAGGGCCCAGCCGACGCCGAGGTCGGCACTCACCTTCGTCACCTGCCCCGCCTCGACCATCTCGCCGACGAGCGCGTCGAGTCGCCGCGACAGGGCCTTGTCTTCCTCGAGCCGGAAGATGTTGGAGCGTGCCTTGGTGAGCGAGTCGCTCATCACGCGCGTCGCTTCCTCGTCACTGATGTCGTCGATGCCCGCAGCGAAGTCCTCGACGACGTAGACCCAGTCGTCCTTGAAATCCATCATCACGGCGACGCCGACCACGGTCAGCTCGGGATTGAGGATATTGCGGCGGTGTCCCGGCGAGGCCATCAGCGCGCGGTGCGCCTTCACGACGTCGGCGTTGTAGGCCACGTTTTCGGCGGCTGCGCTCGCACGATAGGGCGTGCGAGCGAGGCGCTGTCCGTAGCTCGCGCCGTCGTTCGAAGAGTTGTGCGACGTGCGGCCGGTCGCGCGCATGTCGGCGCTGTGCATGCGCGCGATGCCGCTCAGCATTCCGTCCCAGACGACGGGCTTGATGCCGCGCGAGGTGCGCTCGACGTTGATCAACTCGACGAGGAGCTTTTCGAACTGCGTCGCCGACGTGACGCCGGAGATGGTGTCGTACGGCGTGACGCGCTTGCGGCCGCTCGTGTCGAAGGGGCTGACGGGACCGAGGCTTTCGGTGGCCGCCTTCTTGTGGCCATCGGCCTTGCGCTGGACCGAGCTGGCCGCCTCGCTCTTCTGCTGCTTGTAGTCGGCGGCGCGTGCGCTTTCTGCGCACGCGAGCGCAAGCAGCGCTGCCAGCGCTGCTGCCGTCCGGCGTCCCGCACCGAACACAGCTGTCGCTCTCGTCCCCTCCATTGACGCGGCCAATATGGCCCTCGTCCGCGCCGAAAAGAAGCGGAAACGTCATGAAGTTGCGCGGAATCATTACGCTTTTGTTTTACGATGTGTTCAGTCCTGCGCGACCGGAACGTCGCCTGCGCGCCGCGTTTCGAAAGCGTGATCCCGCGCGCAGTGCGTCGATTCGAACGAGTGAGACAACGTGACACAGCTCGCGCGCGATCCGTGTCGCGAGCCAAAGCTCGAAACCCAAGTCACGCGGCGCGCGCGTGTCCGCAAAGAATCGAGGCGACGTGAGGACTTACACGACGGGACCAGGCCGCATCGTCGATGCGCGCGGGCAGAGGTCCTGCGCGCCTCCGCGGGATACGCATTCGTCTCCGAGTTGCCGGCATCCCGACCTGCGGTCCGAGACCGCGAGCGGCGAGATCCCCGGATTCAGGACGGATCGAAAAGGTCGATGGCCGCGGCGATGGCGGCGTGAGGTCCGTACACGACGAGGCGGTCGCCGGCCTGGAGACGCGTCGAGTCGTCCGGATTCGAGATGGGCTCTTCGTCGCGGATCATCGTGAGGACGAGCGCGCCGGTGCGGTTCCGGAAGTCCAGCTCGGCCAGGGTCCGCCCGTCGGCCGCGCTCCCTTTCAGGACCTCGGCGCTCTCGACGATGCCGCCGCCGATCAGCCGCTCGATGTCCGACATCAGCTCGAAGGTTGCCGGCGCGCCGCGCAGCGAGTGGTAGTTGCCGAGCCGGATGATGCCTTCCTGCACGCGCGCGACGTGACGCGGCACGCCGAGGTGCTGGAGCAGCCGCACGAACAGCTCGATCGACGCTTCGAACTCGGCCGGGATGACCTCGGTGGCGCCGAGGCGCTCGAGCTCGCCTATTTCCTCGACGCCATGCGCTCGCACCAGGATCGTCGCGCGCGGATTGAGCTGACTCGCGAGCGACGTGATGCGCCGCGACGCGAGCGCGTCGCTCACCGCGACGACGACCGCGCGCGCACGCTCGATCCCGGCACCTTCGAGCGCGCCACGGCGCGAGCCGTCGCCGAAGTGCACCGGCAGCCCTTCGGCCACGCCGGCCCGCACGCGCGCCGGATCCATGTCGAGCACCACGAACGGAATCGACGTCGAACCGAGCACGCGCGCGACGGCCTGCCCCGTCCCGTCGTAGCCGACGATGACGACGTGCCCCGTGACGCCCCCCGCATCCACGCGCGAGCCGGGATCGAGCAGCGTCAGCCGCCGTCCGCCGAAGAACACGAACGGCGTCGCCGCCATCGTGAGCACCGCGGCGCCGAGAAAGGCCTGCTCGAGCGTGTGCGACATGATCCCCAGCTCGACAGCCTGGCGCGAAAGCACGAAGGAGAACTCGCCGATCT
>CAYYVZ010000242.1:0-7949 GCA_964475235.1 uncultured Myxococcales bacterium
CGACGACGCCTACGTGACCAGCCGTGCGATCGAGTTCTTCCGTTCGAACAGCCAGGAGCCCGTTTTCGCGTGGCTTCACCTGATGGCTCCGCACGCTCCGTACGAGCCGGCGCCGGAGCACGATCTGTTCAGCGCCAGCGACTACAAGGGGCCGGTCGATCGGACGCGATTCGCGCTCGACGCGGTCGTCACGAACCAGATGGCGCTTTCGAAGGAAGACCTCGAGCAGCTCCGGGGGCTCTACGACGGCGAGGTGCACAGTGCCGATGCGCAAGTCGGGCTGCTGATGAAGGCGCTCGACGAAATCGACGAACGCAAGGACACGATCGTGGTCTTCAGCGCCGATCACGGCGAGGACCTCTACGAGCACAACCGCTACCTCTACCACGCGTGCTCGATCTACGACTCGTCGCTGCGCATTCCCCTGATCCTTTCGCTGCCCGACCGTGCACGCGCCGGCACGCGCTACTCGCCCGTCGTCGAGGTGATCGACCTCGCGCCGACGCTGCTCGAGCTCACCGGCATCGCGCCGCTCGCGTCGTTCGAGGGCCGGTCGATGCGGGCGCGCCTGTCGGGAGGCAAGGGCGGCGATGCGACGGAGCATGGCCCGCTGGCAACCAGCGAGTGGTACGACCCGAAGCTGATGAAGTCGCTCCAGACCGTGCGCACGCAGAAATGGCGCTACATCAGCAACCCGGAAGGGCTGACACCCCGGTGCGTCCCGACGGGCGACTACTACAAAGTCGCGCGCGAGGAGCTCTACGACCTCGAGGCCGATCCGCGCGAGCAGACCAACGTCGCGGCCGCGCATCCCGACGTCGTCAAGCAGCTATCCGCCCTCACGCAGAAGGGGCACGCCGCCGCGACCGACAGCGCGCCCCTTCCCGTGGATCCGAAGCTTCACGAAGAGCTGAGGTCGATGGGTTACCTGGAGTAGCTCTGCCTGGCTTTGCATGGGGCACGTTCGGCGAGGAAGACCTCGCGATTCCGGTAAGGGGGTCGGCCCGACGCGCCGCAGCATGAAAATAGGGCTGTACATGCATAGTGGAACTATGTACTTTCCGCTCTTGCACTGAGCTTTCCTGGGAGGACCCTCGCCATGTCGACCGCGACGAACTTCGTGCAGAAGCTTCATCCCAACCACTACGAGCGCGACGCCGAAATTCCGCCGGCCTCGGAGATCGATCTCGCATCGCTCGACATTTCGGATCCCGAGCTCTGGCGCCGCGGCCTCTACTGGGACCGCTTCGCGCGCCTTCGCGCCGAGGATCCGGTCCACTTCTGCCCCGACAGCTTCGCGGGGCCGTTCTGGTCGGTCACGCGCTACGACGACATCATGTCGATCGACACCAATCCCAAGGTGTTCTCGTCCGACGTGAACAACGGCGGCATCGTGCTCTGGGACGCCGAGCCCGAGTTTCCCGCCGGCTTCATCTCGATGGACGAGCCGAAGCACACTCTGCAGCGCCAGACCGTGCAGCCGATCGTCGGCCCGTCCTTCCTCAAGGACTTCGATGTGCTGATCCGCGAGCGCACGCAGAACCTGCTCGACGGACTGCCCCGCAACCAGCCGTTCGACTGGGTCAACGAAGTATCGATCGAGCTCACGACGATGATGCTCGCGACCCTCTTCGACTTCCCGTTCGAGGACCGTCGCAAGCTGACGCGCTGGTCCGACGTGGCGACCAACGAGCACAACGAGTCGATCTGCCCCGGCGGCCGCGAGCAGTGGGAGCGCGAGATGCGCGAGTGCCTCGAGGTCTTCACGGGCCTGTGGAACGAGCGCGTGAACTCGCCCGAGCGCCGCGGCGACCTCGTGTCGATGATGGCCCACCACGACAACACGCGGAACATGACGCCCACCGAGTACTTCGGGAACCTCATCCTCCTCATCGTGGGCGGCAACGACACGACGAGGAACTCGATGACGGGCGGCCTCTACGCGCTCAGCCAGAACCCGGACCAGTACGACAAGCTGCGCCGCGACCACAGCCTGATCCCGAACATGGTCTCCGAGATCATTCGCTGGCAGACCCCGCTCGCGCACATGCGGCGCACGGCCCTCGCCGACCAGGAAGTCGGCGGCAAGACCATCCGCAAGGGCGATCGTGTCGTCATGTGGTACGTGTCGGGCAACCGCGACGACCGCATCTTCGACAATCCCGATGCGTTCGACATCGAGCGCAAGAACGCACGCCAGCACATGTCGTTCGGCTTCGGGATCCATCGCTGCGTGGGCAACCGCCTCGCCGACCTGCAGCTGCGCATTCTCTGGGAAGAGATCATGAAGCGCTTCGACCGCATCGAGGTGCTCGAAGAGCCCGACCGGCTGCCGAACTGTTTCGTGAAGGGCTACACCAGCATGATGGTGAACATCCCGGCGGCCTGAGGCCGCCGAAGCCGGCGCTCCGACGCCGTCCGATTCGATTTTCGCGCGGGACGTCCGGAGATGAGCATCGCGCGCGTCGTGATCGTGGGAGCCGGCCAGGCCGGCGCGCAGGCAGCATTCTCGCTGCGGCAGTGGGGCTTCGGCGGCTCCATCGTCCTCGTCGGTGACGAGCCGTTCCTTCCGTACGAACGCCCGCCGCTCTCGAAAGACGTCCTCAAACGGACTCTCGAAGAGGATCGGCTCTTCTTCAAGACCTCAGCCTGGTACTCCGAGAACCGTGTGGACCTTCGCACCGGCGTCCGGGTGACCGGCGTCGATCGCGAACGCCGCGTCGGCTCCTTCGACGACGGCAGCACCGAAGCCTGGGACGCGCTCGTTCTCGCCACCGGTTCTCGGCCACGGCCGCTGCCGGTGCCGGGCGCTTCGCTCGCGGGCGTGTTCGAGCTTCGCACGATCGCCGACACGCGCCGCATCTCGGCGGCGATGCATCCCGGCGCGCGAATGGTGGTGGTGGGCGCCGGCTATATCGGGCTCGAGGTCGCGGCCGTCGCGCGCTCGCTGGGGCTCGAAGTCACCGTGCTCGAAGCGATGGATCGCGTGCTGGCGCGCGTCGCCGGGCCGGTCGTGTCCGGGTTCTTCGAACGCGAGCATCGCAGCCACGGCGTCGATCTTCGCTGCGGCGCTCGGCTGCAGGGGTTCGCGGGCGAGGGCGCGCTGCGGGCGGCCGTGCTCGCCGACGGAACGCGCATCCCATGCGAGCTCGCGGTGGTCGGCGTCGGCATCGTTCCGTGCGACGAGCTCGCGCGGGCTTGCGGCCTCGCGTGCGACGACGGCATCGTCGTGGACCGCGATGCGCGCACGTCGGATCCGGCGGTCTTCGCAGCAGGCGACTGTACGCGGCGCCCCCTCGTTCACTACGGCCGCAACGGGCGTCTCGAGAGCGTTCACAATGCGATCGAGCAGGGAAAGATCGTCGCGGCCGCGATTCTCGGCCGCGATCGTCCTGTCGAAGACGTGCCGTGGTTCTGGTCGGACCAGTACGACCTCAAGCTGCAGATCGCGGGGCTCAGCCACGGCTACGACCGTATCGTGGTGCGCGGCAACCCCGACGACAGGAAGTTCGCAGCCTTCTATTTTCGCGACGGCGCGTTGCTGGCCGTCGATGCCGTGGGATCGCCGATGGAGTTCATGGCGTCACGGCAGCTCATCGCGCGAGCGGCGCGGCCCGATCCCGCTGCGCTTGCAGATCCCGGCGTGTCGATGAAGGACATCGTCGCTGCCCACAAGAACTGAGGAGAACCCGAATGCCCAAGCTCATTTTCACCGATCACGGCGGCACCGAGCGGACCATCGATGCGGACAACGGCGAATCGGTCATGCAGGCGGCACGCCGCAACAACGTTCCCGGCATCGACGCCGACTGCGGCGGCAAGTGCGCGTGCGCGACGTGTCACGTCTATGTGGACGACTCGTGGCTGCCGAAGGTCGGGGGACGGAGCGAGACCGAGGACTCGATGCTGGCGTTCGCGCCGAACGTGCTCGAGAGCTCGCGCCTGAGTTGCCAGATCCAGATGAGCGAGGCCCTCGACGGCCTCCGCGTCACGACTCCGGAGAGCCAGTCCTAGGCGGCACCCAGGTCCCCGCCCGGAACATCGGCGTGCTTCCGCGCTCGAACAGCTCGGGCAGGACCTCGCGCACCCACGGCGACACCCGGTATCGATCGAGCTCGGATGCCGCGACGAACGCGGCATCCGAAGTCTCGTCCGAGTCGGCGCGCAGCACCCCTCCGACGACTTCGCACTCGAACATTGCGATCACGTAGTTCGATCGGTCGCCGTTGCCGTACTGAAGCGTGCAGACGGGGCCGCCGAAGACACCGAGGATGCGCAGCGGCCGGACATGGAGTCCGCACTCTTCCCAGAGCTCGCGCACGACCGCGTCGGCCGGCAGTTCCTCGGGCTCGATCGCGCCGCCGGGGATACTCCATACGCCGCCTTCGCGGTGCTGTACGAGCAGGATGCGGCCGCGGTCGTCGAACACGACGCCCGAGACCGACGGAAGAACGATGAGCTCCGGACCGATCGCCTCGCGGATCCGCCGGACATGCGGTGACATTCCCATCGCCTTCTCCTGCAGCAAAACAGGGACGGAGAAAAGCCCGATTGCTCAGCGGGCAGTGACGGTGCGGCCGTCGAGCGCCAGCGTCACGACGTTCGCCCGGAGACGGGCGAGCTCGGAGCGGTCGTGGGTCACATAGAGGATCGGCAGCGAGAGCGTGTCGCGAACACGCTCGAGAATCGCGAAGATCTCTTCCTTGCGCGCGTCGTCGAGGTAGGTGAGCGGCTCGTCCAGAAGAAGGAAGCGCGGGGAGGCGAGCAGCGCGCGGCCGATCGACACGCGCTGCGCCTCGCCTCCGGACAACGTGGCCGGCCTGCGATCGAGCAGTGCGCCGATGCCGAGCATGCCGATCGCGTCTGCTTCGGACATCAACGCTGAGCCCGGCGGGGCGAGCCTCGCACCGTACGTCAGGTTCCGCCGCACCGTGAGGTGTGGAAACAGGCGGCCGTCCTGGAAGATGTACCCGGCGCGTCGCTGCTCCGGCAGCAGGTTCCGCCGTTTGTCGCTGTCGAACAGAACCATGTTGCCGACGACGATGCGCCCGCGATCCGGCCGCAGCACGCCCGCCAGCATGTTGAGCACCGACGTCTTGCCGATGCCCGACGGTCCGAACAGCGCCGTCACGCCGCCGCCGGTCTCGAACGCGATGTCGAGATCGAGGGCGGGCCACGACTTCGCGACCCGAACCTCAAAAGTCATGGCGGGGCTCCGAGTGCGAGAGCCGGCGGGCAAGGTAGTCGGAGAACAGCAGCGCGCCGAGGGACAGTGCGACCGACAGGATCGAAAGCCTCATCGCAGCGAGGTCTCCGGAGGGCGACTGCAGCAGCCCGTAGATCGCGATGGGAATCGTCTGGGTCTCCCCGGGAATGTTGGACACGAACGTGATCGTCGCGCCGAACTCGCCGAGCCCGCGTGCGAACGAGAGGATCGACCCTGCGAGGATTCCAGGCAGCGCGAGCGGTAGCGAGATGGTCACGAATACGTAACGCGCATTGCCGCCGAGGGTACGCGCTGCCACCTCGAGCCTGCGGTCGATCGCCTCGAACGATAGCCGCGTCGCGCGCACGAACAGCGGGAACCCCATGACGGCGGAAGCGACAGCCGCGCCCGTCCAGCGAAACGCAAGCGTCACGCCGAAGTTGTCCTCGAGAAACTCGCCGACGAAACCGCGGCGGCCGAAGGCGAGCAGCAGCGCGTAGCCCGTGACGACCGGCGGCAGCACCAGCGGAAGGTGGATCAGCGCGTCGAGAAGGGCCTTCCCGCGGAAGCGGCCGCGGGCGAGCACGTACGCGAGCAGGATTCCGGCGGGAATGCTCAGCAGCACGCCGACTGCACCGACGCGCAGGCTCAGGACGACCGCGTCCCATTCCTCGGGTGTGAGCGCCCAGGTCATTCGCTACCGGAAGCCGTGCCGGGCGAAGATCGCCTTTGCGGCGGGCGACAGGAGGTATTCGCGCAGCTCGCGTACCTCGGGCGAGTCGTGTCCGTGGACGATCGCCAGCGGGTATACGATGGGCGGATGGCTGATCGGCGGGAACGATCCGGCGATCGTCACCTTCGAGCTGGCCATGGCGTCGGTGTGGTAGACGATGCCGGCGCGTGCCTCGTCGCGTTCGACGAGGGCGAGCGCCGCGCGCACGTCGGCCTGGCGCACGACGTTGCCTTCCACGGCAGCCCAGACGCCGAGATTCGTGAGCGCGGCTTTTCCGTAGCGGCCGGCGGGTACGGAATCGACGTCGGCCATCGCGAGCTTCTCCGCGCCGAGCACGCCGGCGAGCGCGAATCCCGGCCCGATCTCGATCCGGAAAGGCCTCGCGGCGGGCGCGATCAGCACGAGCTCGTTGCCGAGGAAGGAGGTGCGGGTTCCCGCGACGATCAGCGAACGATTCGCCAGGTAGTCCATCCACTGCTCGTCGGCCGACACGAAGAGGGCGGCCGGGGCTCCGTGCTCGATCTGTTTGGCCAGAGCGGAAGACGCCGCGAACGAGATCACCGGCTTCGGCTTGCCGCGGGCGGCGAAGGCCTCGGCCGTCTCGGTCAGCGATTCCTTGAGGCTCGCGGCGGCAAAGATGACGAGGTCTTCGGCGCGGGCCTGCGACGCGGCAAGCGCAGGGAGCACAGCGAGCGCGCCCGCAATGAGAACCTTCCCGATCGAACGCATGGGCCGTCCCCTTCCGATATGTCCCGCGGGATATAGCGGAGGGGGAGGGCTGTCCAGCGGCCGTCCCGCTATACTTCGGGCCAGCATTCGGGAGGTTCGCCGCGATGGTCGAGGTCAAGCTCAAGGTCCAGCTTCTGAGAAACGACGAGATCGCGTTCGGTCCCGGCAAGGCTGACCTGCTCGAAGCGATCGAGAAGACCGGGTCGATCTCGGCCGCGGCGCGGGAGATGGGCATGAGTTATCGCCGGGCGTGGCTGCTCGTGGACGTGATGAACCGCTGCTTTCGCAAGCCCCTCGTCGAGACGGGCCGCGGTGGCTCGGAGCGTGGCGGCACGAGCCTCACCGCGCTCGGCCGCTCGACGCTCGCGCGATACCGCTCGTTGCAGGCGGCGACCGAGAAGGCCGCCGCACCGCATTTGAAGAAACTGACGTCCGAGTTGCAGCCCGGGTAATCTCTCTCAGGCCGATTTCTTCATCGCCAGCTTCACTTCGTCGTGGCCGAGCGACAGATCGAGCGTGCGAACTTTCACGAAGCGCTGCGCCACGTCCTGCCAGTTCACGAGCTTCCAGAACGCGGCAACCCACTTCGCCTTCTCGTTCTGGTACTGCAGGTAGTAGGCGTGTTCCCACATGTCGAGCACGAGCAGCGGTACGGTTCCGTTGCCGATGTTGCCCTGGTGATCGTAGATCTGTTCGACCACCAGTGTCTTGCCGACCGGCTCCCATGCGAGTGCAGCCCAGCCGGAGCCCTGCACGTTCGTCGCCGCCTCGGTCATCTGCGTTCGCATCGCGTCCACCGAACGGAACGATTCCTGGATAGTCGCGGCCAGCTCGCCGTCGGGGTCGCCGCCGCCTTTCGGACACAGGTTGTTCCACAGGAGGGAATGCAGGACGTGGCCCGAGAGATGGAAAGCCAGGTTCTTCTGC
The DNA here is from genome assembly GCA_964475235.1 of uncultured Myxococcales bacterium. Taxonomy (GTDB): domain Bacteria; phylum Desulfobacterota; class Binatia; order UBA1149; family CAITLU01; genus DATNBU01. The sequence continues at coordinate 7,596 of CAYYVZ010000242.1, forward strand.
CGCAGGTTGATCGCGCTGAAATCCTTCTTCTCGCGCGCGGTCTCGAGCTTCTCGAGCACGGCGTTCGCGCCTTCGACGTACGCGGCGTGATGCTTCGAGTGGTGAAGCTCGACCTGCTTCGCGGAGTAGTGGGGCTCGAGGGCGGAGTAATCGTACGAAAGCTCGGGAAGGGTGTACGGCTTCATCAGGAGTCCTTGCAGGCATTCCTGCCGGCGGCGAAAAGCGAATCCGCCGGCACGCGACAAAGCGCGCACCGGCGGATTCGGGAGATCAGTGGATCCGGAGGTCGTTCTTGACCGAGCAGACGCCGCGCTGAGCGCGGGCCACCTGCATCGCCTCGACGCGCTCCTCGCC
>CAYYVZ010000243.1:0-7903 GCA_964475235.1 uncultured Myxococcales bacterium
ATTCGCCGTCGTTCCAGTCGTAACCGAGGTTCCAGACGACCGACGCCGTCTGCGGCGCCTGCTCCGCGTAGAACGCGAACGGATCGGATTTTTCGCGCGCCGTCCCGGAGGCTGTCTCGATGCGAAGCTTGTAGAGCGCGCCCTCGGCGGCGCCCGCGAGGAAGCCGGCCCAGATCCCGCTCGCCGCGACCGGCGCGAGCGCGCCCGACGCTGCGTTCCATCCGTTGAACGAGCCGGTGACGCCGACGGCGCGTGCGTTCGGCGCCCAGACCGCGAAGTGCGTGCCGTCGCGACCGTCGTGACGGCAAGGATGCGCGCCCAGCTTCTCGTAGAGGCGCCGGTGCGAGCCCTGCGCGAAGAAGAAGACGTCCTGTTCGCCGATCGCGAAAGGGCAGGCGGGCGAGCCTCCGGCGGCCGGGCCGGTCACGACCTGCCTCCCGTGCCTTCTCCCCTCAGCGTGCGGACCAGCCCGGCAACGGCTTCGTCGTTCATGAAGCTCGCGGTGTCGCGCGCGAAACGGCGCTTCCAGTTGGTCTCCGCGGCCTCCGTGCCCGGAAGGTTCTGTCTTTCCGGCTCGAGCCAGAAGTCCTCGAGGTTCGCGAAGACGACGTTCGCACGGCTGGCCGACAGCCACGCGAGGAGGCCGCGCAGAACGCCGGCCGGATCGCCGCCGGCGCTGCCGGCGAGCGCGGCCACGTCGGGCCGATGCGGCGACGTTCGTTCCCACCACGCGGCGAACGGCTCCATGTCGTGGGTGCCGAGGCAGGCGAGGCTCGCCGCGGGCGGCTCGCGAAGCGGCTGATGGGGGTCGTCCTGCATCTCGAAGGGCACGACGTACATGCGGAGCGCTCCGCGTGCATCCATCTCCCTGCGCACTTCGTCGGGGACGGTCCCGAGGTCCTCGCCGACCACGGCCGAGCCGCGGCCGCCGCGGCCGCGCGCGGCCTCGATCGAGAGCACGCTCCAGAGCTCGTCGTGCGGGTAGCGCACGTAGACGCCGTCGGCTGCGGTGAATCCCTCGGGGATCCAGAAGAGTCGATGCAGGCTCATCACGTGGTCCACGCGCAGCATCGACGCGTGGTGGAAGTGGTGCGCGAGCGCCGCGCGAAGCCCCGCATAGCCGCCTTTGCGCGCGCGCTCGGGATGCATGGGCGGAAAGCCCCAGTCCTGTCCTCCTTCGAAGACGGCATCGGGAGGCGCGCCGACCGAGACTCCGTGCGCGTACTCCTCGGCGTAGCGCCACGTGTCGTAGCCGCCGCCGTGGCTTCCGAGAGGAAGGTCGAGGTAGAGTCCGGCCGGGCTCGCGTTCGCCGCGGCGGCGATCTGCTCGCGGGCGAGCCACTGCGCGTAGGCATGGTAGCGGTACGACTCGCCGCCAGAGTCGGAACCCGGGCGAAGCGCGCCGTCGCGCTCGCGCGCCGACCACTGCTGCCACGTGCGGCCCTCGCGTTCGACGCGCGCGCGGAACGCGGCGTAGCGGCACAGCTCGTCGTCTTCTTCGAGCGCGCGTTCGAAAGCGTCGCGGCGCGCACCGCCGCGACGGTCGAGGGACTCGAGCAGCCGCGCAAGGACGGCGCGCTTGTCGTGCATCGCGCGGCGGTAGTCGACTGTGCCCGGCGCCGCTTCGCCTGCCAGGGAATCAAGTGGCAGGTCCGCGCCTTCCGGTGCGAGCCGCGGGTCCACGTAGAGCTCGCTCCAGAACGCGCGGCTGATCGGCGAGTAGGGACTCGGCTCGAACGGCTCCTCGAAAAAGCACGCCAGCAGCGGAAGGGTGCCGAGCCAGGCCGCGTCGCGCGCGTGCGCGGAGCGCGGCGCAGCGGCAACCATCCAGCGGGCGAGCCGCTCGAGGTCGCCGTACGTTGCGAGCTCGGCGGAAGAGTCACCGGCCTTTCGCAGCGAGTACAGGGGCGCGAACAGGCCCCAGCCCCGCGGCGCCGCGGGGAGGCCGGAAGGAGCAACCAGCAGACGGTGCGTGCGCCGGACGTTGGCGCATTCGATGTCGAGGCGGTGGTAGCCCGCCGGAAGGTCGGGTGGCAGCGCGATGCGGGCGGAGCCGTCGCCTGCCGCGTCGATGGGCACGCGGAGCCCGTCCGACGACTCGAGCGTCAGCAGCGCCCTCGCGCCGCCCGCGGGAAGCGACTCCACCACGATGTCCGCATGGCAGCCTGCCGGGACGACGTGCGTGCGACTTCCCTCCGGAGCTCGCTCGCGAAGCGCGCGGAGCGCCTCCGGCGCGTCGTCCATGCGATCCACCGGCGCACCGAGCGCGCGCACGACGGCGAGCAGCGCGTCGTCACAAGCGCGTCGCGCCTGGCCCATGCCGTCGTGGTAGCTGCGCGTCACGCCGAGGTGACGGGCGAGCTCGTCGAGAGACTGCTCAGAGGACTCGGCCGTCATCGGATCGGCGCAGTATGGCGGTCTGCAACCGCATGGCAACAGAGCTCTGCGCGAACAGACGTCGCGACGCCGCGAGCCCGTCCGCGCGGCGGTCCGACGGATTCGACAAGTGGGACGACGTGGGCAATGGTCGCGCCACAGCGGGAGGAACCGAATGCGCTCTATTTTCAGGACGGCGGCGGTGCTGGCTTTCGGGCTCGCGGCGACGACCGCGCAGGCCCAGATTCACGATCACCTCAAGTGCTTCAAGGTAAAGGACCCGTCGTCGTTCGGCGCGATGGCGGACCTGCGGCCCGAAGACAACGGAACGTTCGAGGCCGACGCGGGCTGCTCGATCAGCGTTCGCAGCCGCCAGCTCTGCATCCCTGTCGCCAAGGAGCTGCTCAGCACGGAGGGACCCGACCTCGACGTGAGCGGCATCGATCTCACCAACGCCTTCCTCTGCTACAAGGTTCGCTGCCCGGCCGCCGACCTGCCGCCGTCCCTGCAGATGAGCGACCAGTTCGGCACGCGCACGCTCACGGGCCTTCGCACGTCCACCGTCTGCGCGCCGGCGATCTTCGGCGCTCCACCCGTGACGACCACGACGACGAACACGGTGCCCGACGGCGTCCCGCGCGACTGTACCGACGCGACACCGCCCAACTGCGACGGCACCTGCAACAACTACAACTTCGCGTGCGTCGCGGATGCGGGCGCGTGCATCTGCGAATACCACGACGTCTTCGCCGACTGTCCGATGCTCGGAGGCGAGGCGCCCAACTGCTGGGGGGCCTGCAACGGATCGCTGAGCTGCCTCGACATGGGCGGCGGCGCCTGCGCTTGCGGGCTGGCGGTCGAGTAGCGATGTCGCGACGGGATCGTCTCGCCGCAAGGTGGCTCTCATAGCCAGATCGGCACTCTCGCCGGACCGCTCGACTCCGGCCGTTGCACGGCTTGCACGCGAGAAGGAGAAGTCCCTCCTTCGGCGCCATCCGTGGGTGTTCTCCGGCGCGATCGAGGAAGCCCCGCGGCGCGCGAGCTTCGGCGACACGATCGACATCGTCTCCGCGGGCGGCGAGTTCCTCGCACGCGCGGCTTGGTCGCCCGAATCCCAGATCCGGGCCCGCGTCTGGACCTTCGACGAAAGCGAGGCCGTTGACGAAGCGTTCTTCGCGCGCCGCATCGAGGCTGCCGTCCGTGCTCGCGAGCGGCTGGCGACCGAGGCCGGATTCCGCGGCAATGCGATGCGCCTCGTGCACGGCGAATCGGACGGGCTTCCGGGGCTCGTCGTCGATCGATACGGTGACGTCGTCGTCTGCCAGTTCCTGTCCGCCGGTGTCGAGCGGTGGTACGGCCCGATCGTCGAGGCGCTCGCGTCGGCAACCGGGGCTGCCACGATCTACGAACGATCCGATGCCGACGTGCGCGAGAAGGAAGGGCTGCAGCCGCGCGCGGGGCTCGTGTGCGGCCTGGAGCCTCCGGCGCTCGTCGAGATCGAGGAGAGCGGCCGTCGCTACCTCGTCGACGTTCGCGAGGGGCACAAGACCGGGTTTTATCTCGACCAGCGGCTCGGGCGCGATGCGGCGGCGCGCTGGTGCGCCGGTCGCGAGGTTCTCAACGCCTTCGCGTACACGGGTGGCTTTTCGGTCGCGGCGCTCGCGGGCGGCGCGGCGAAGGTGACGGACGTGGACACGTCGGCGCCGGCGCTGGCGCTCGCGGCGCGCAGCGTGGCGGCGGGCGGTTACGAAGGCGACCGCTACGAAGCGATGGAAGCCGACGTCTTCGCGCTGCTGCGGCGCTTTCGCGACTCGCGACGCAGCTTCGACGCGATCGTGCTCGACCCGCCGAAGTTCGTCGATGCGCGCGCCCACCTCGACAAGGGCGCGCGCGGTTACAAGGACATCAACCTGCTCGCGTTCAAGCTTCTGAGGCCGGGCGGCGTGCTGCTCACGTTCTCGTGCTCGGGAATCGTCGGCCCGGAGCTCTTCCAGAAAATCGTCGCGGACGGGGCCGTCGATGCGCGCCGCGACGCGACCATCGTGGAACGGCTCTCGCAGCCCGCCGACCACCCCGTCTCGCTCGCCTTCCCCGAAGGCGCCTACCTCAAAGGCCTCGTCTGCCGCGTGCGTTGAGGAGCCCCGAGCCGGCGAGGGGCGAGTCCGGTTCCATTCCGTAAGGAGCGCGCAGCGCGACGGTTGAGATAGCTCTCTCGAAGCGCCGCGCGCAATCGGGATCCGTCCCCGATTTGCCCGATTTCATTTCCCCGCGGCGTCGAGACGTTTCAGCGCGGAGCTGGCGGACTCTTCGCGCGGGTCGAGGGCGAGGGCGCGGGTCCACTTCTCGCGCGCGTCGGCGTAGCGGCCGGCGTTGGCGTCGAGGGTCGCGAAGTTGCTCCACACGAGGGCGATCGACGGATCGAGCTCGATCGAGCGCTCGTACTCGCGGCGCGCGTCGTGAAGGAAGCCGAGCCTTTGCAGCGCGACGGCGAGCTGGCCGTGGGCGCCCGCATCGTCGGGAGCGAGGTCGACGCAGCTCCGGTAGGTGGTCGCGGCGGCGTCCACGTTGCGGCGCGCGAACTGGAGGTTGCCGAGGTTCACGCAGGCGCGCGGGCTCGGCGAATGCGCGAGCGTCGCGCGATAGACGCGCTCGGCGCTCGAGAACTCGCGCTGGCGCAGCACGACGGGAAGCGTCCACACGAGCATCGCGACGACGGCCGCGGCAACGGGCACGAGAGGCCGGGAATCGGTGAGCCGCGCGACGCCGCCCGCGGCGAGCATCGCGAGCACGGCAAGCGGGGCATAGACGAACTGCTCGCCCGTAAAGACGAGCCGGTCGGCAATCGCCGGGTAGGCGGGGACGAGCCCGCTCCCCGGCGCGTAAAGAATGAACAGGCAGAGCGCCGCGAGGGTCGCGAGGGCCGGGCGCCGCAGGAACGCGACGACGGTCGCGACTCCGGCGACTACAAAGATGACCCCGGCCGCCAGTGCCCCGCCGCCTCCGGTGGGAGTCAGGCGATCCAGGTGCAACCCGGCCGGCCACGCCAGCAGCTTCGCGAAAGCGAGAAGCGACGTGCCCGCCGCGCGGAGTCGTAGCTCCACCGGCACGGCACCTGAGGCGGCGGGCGGCAGAACGAAGAAAACCGCCGCCGCAGAGACTGCCGCCGGCAGCGCCACGATCAGGCCGGAAAGCTCCTCGCCCCGGGCCCGGTGCCGCCACCAGAGAATGGCGGAAACGAGCGGCCCGGCGACCAGCCCTGACTCCTTGGACAGCGCCGCGGCCAGCACCAAAGCGCAGCAGGCCGCAACGACCACCGGACTCACGCGCCGCCGCCCGAGCGCGAGCCATGCCGCGACCAGGGTGAAGAGCGTCGCGAGCAGGTCCGTCCGGCCCGACACATACGCCACCGATCCGGACTGCAGAGGGTGGAACCCGAACAGCACGGCGGCCATGAATGCGACCGCTGGAGTCCCGCCCGCGGCGAGCACGATGGCCGCGACGAGGGCCGCGTTGATCCCGTGGACGATGGCGTTGGCCACGTGAAGGTCGCGCGCCACGCGCCGGCCGAGCCGTGCCTGCGCCGCATAGGAAAGGAGGACGAGGGGCCGGCGATACTCGCCGCCGGCTTCGCCGAGCGCGTCCCGCACGCTCGCGTCCGTCGCAATGGGAACGTGAAGTTCGTCGTCCCAAACGAGCGGATTTCCTGAAGAAGGAAGATAGAGCCCCGCGGCGAGAACGAACGCGAGCGCGGGGGCGAGCCAAGCGCTCCGCCTGCGCCGGGATGCGCCGGCCGGCGGGGTCGTCGAACGACCTGCCGACTCGTTCTCCCGAGCGTTCTGTCGTCGAAGCGAAGGCGGCACGGCGGGTGCGGGCTCGTACCACGCGGAAGCGGGCCGGGCCACACGACAATTCAATCTGCCGTCCTCAATGGACAGTGCTCACGGGCCGTTACTATGATGGCTTCTCAACCGACCGCGACTGCGCGGTTTCATGACTGCCGGAGACAGGGAGATCCCACGGTGACCAAGCCGACGACGATGCCGACCGCCGCCCGTAACCCCAATGCCCCCCAACCCTTTCGGGCCCTGCGCTCGGCGGCGGCCGCTTCCGCGGCCGTCCTGCTCCTGGCCGGCCCGGCCGGGGCCCAGGTGTGCGGCGACGTGAACGCCGACAACAACATCACCGTGACCGACGCCCAGAGGGTCCTCCGCGCCTCGGTCGGCCAGCCCGTCGAGCTCATCTGCGACGGCGAATGCTCGGTTCTCGAGGCCCGCCTCGCGGCTCTCGAAGCGCTCCTCGCCAACGTCACGATCGAAGGCGACAACCTCGTGCTCACCGGCATGAACTTCCAGGTCGTGAGCGGCAACGACGACGAGTCGACCGACGGCGTCATCAACGGCACCGGCAACATCATCATCGGCTACAACGAAGACGTGGGCGACGACGCGGACCGCACCGGCTCGCACAACCTCGTGATCGGCATGGAGAACAGCTACGGCAGCTACGGAGGCATCGTCGCCGGCAGCGAGAACGAGATCGGCGCCCCGTCGGCCTCGGTGCTCGGCGGTTCCGAGAGCGTCGTGTCCGCGAGCTACGGTGTCGTGATTTCCGGTACACAGAACGTGGTGTCGGGCAGCCAGGCGGTGGTCGTCGGCGGCGTGGACAACGAAGCGGGCGCAGCCTCGTCGGTGATCGTCGCCGGCGAGGACAACGTGACCGATCTCGGCGACAGTTCCGTCGTGGTCGGTGGCAGTCTCGGCGAGGCCGATGGCGACTTCTCGGTGGTCCTTGCGGGCCGGAGCAACCGGACCGTCGGGGAAAGCTGCAGCATCGTCAGCGGCAACCAGAACCTCTGCACCGGCTTTGCCAGCTCGGTCGGCGGCGGCCAGGCCAACCTGGTGAGCGGAGCCGGCGCCGTGATCTCCGGGACCAGCAATCGCACCCTCGGCACCAACCTGAGCTGGATGGCCGGCGGACTCATCCAGAACTGATTCTCCTTGCTCCGAACGCCTGTGCTGCGGCCCTCTTCGAGGCGCCGCAGCACAGGCGACGGCCTGACGTCCCGGGCCCTCGGCCCGGAAGCCCTTGATCCCTCTTCACGACGACAACCCGACGCTCTCCGTGCCGGTGGTGACGTACGCGCTGGTCGCGCTGAACGTCGCCGCGTGGATGCTCTTCCAGGGCGCGGGAAGCGAGCCGGCGCTCAGCGCTTCGGTGTGCGAGCTCGGCCTCATTCCGGGCGAGCTTCTGGGCTTCGTGCGCGACGGGCTGCGCATCCAGCTCGGCCCGGACACAGTCTGCGAGCTCGGCATGTCTTCGGCGAACTGGCTGTCGCCGCTCACGTCGATGTTCATGCACGGCGGCTGGTTCCACCTGATCGGCAACATGTGGTTCCTGTGGATCTTCGGGAACAACGTCGAGGACTCGATGGGCCACGCGCGCTTCGCCGTCTTCTATCTCCTCTGCGGTCTCGCGGCTGCCGCGCTCCAGGTGGCCGCGGACCCCGCTTCGCCGATTCCGATGGTCG
>CAYYVZ010000244.1:0-7887 GCA_964475235.1 uncultured Myxococcales bacterium
CGCATCGACGGCCCTCCTCACGAGCGCAGATCTCTCGATCACGAAGTCGGGCCCACTCTCCGTCGTCTCCGGCACGAACCTCGTCTACACGGTGACCGTCACGAACGACGGCATCTCGGACGCCCAGGCCGTCGAGGTCGCCGATCCGACGCCGTCCGGGCTCACATTCCTGTCGAACGGCGGAGACTGCACGACGCCGTTCCCGTGCTCGCTCGGCACGCTGCCCCCCGGCGCCACGCGCACGATCACGACGACGTTCTTCGTCCCGTCGTCGTACACGGCGCCCGATCCGATCGTGAACACGGCGACGGTGTCGTCGCCGACCAGCGATCCGGACGGCTCCGACAACAGCGACAGCGAATCGACCCCGGTCGACCAGAGCGCCGACGTCGAGATCACGAAGCTCGGCCCGAATGCGGTCCTGCAGGGCTCGAACCTGGTCTACACCGTCATCGTCACGAACAACGGCGACTCCGACGCTCTCAACGTCTCGGTGACGGATCCGACCCCGCCGGGGCTCACCTTCCTGTCGAACGCCGGCGACTGCACGACGGCTTACCCCTGCTCGCTCGGCACGCTTGCGCCTCTCGAACAGCGCTCGATCACGACCACCTACTTCGTGCCGTTCTCGTACACGACGCCCGACCCGATCGTGAACACGGCGACCGTGTCGACCACGACGAGCGACCCGAAAGCGGCCAACGACACGAGCTCCACGTCCACCGCGATCACGGTGGTGGATGCGGATCTCTCCGTCGTCAAGACGGGCCCCGCGGCGGCCGTGCCCGGCACGAACCTGGTCTACACCATCGTCGTCACCAACGGCGGGCCCGACACGGCCAGCAACACGGTCGTTACCGACCTCACCCCGCCGGGGCTCGCATTCGTGTCGAACACAGGCGACTGCACGACACCCTTCCCGTGCTCTCTCGGGAACCTCGCCAACGGTGCGACGCGCACGATCACCACGACGTTCTCGGTGCCGGCGAGCTACACGTCGCCCGATCCGATCGAGAACGCCGCCTTCGTGACGTCCGACGCGGGCGACTCGGACAGCTCCGACAACACCTCCGTCGTGCTCACCCCGGTCACACCCGAGGCCGACCTGTCGCTGACGAAAACCGGGCCACCGACCGTCGTGGCAGGCGACAACGTCACTTACACGATCACGGTGACCAACAGCGGAGCCTCCGACGCGGCGGACGTGTCGGTCGCCGACCCGACGCCGGCCGGCGTCACCTTCGTTTCCAACTCGGGCGACTGCACGACGGTCTTCCCCTGCTCGCTCGGCTTCGTCGAGGCGGGCGGCACGCGCACCATCACGACGACGTTCGCGGTGCCGCCGTCGTACGCACCCCCGGGCCCGATCGACAACACGGCGACGGTGTCTGCGACGACCTTCGATCCGGACGGCTCCGACAACAGCGATACGGCTTCGACGACCGTCACGGCGAGCGCCGACCTCGCGATCACGAAGTCGGCACCGGCCTCGGTCACTCCGGGCGAGAACCTCGTCTACACGGTGACTCTCACCAACAACGGCCAGTCGGACGCCCAGGGCGTGTCGATCGCCGATCCCACGCCCCCGGGCCTCGTCTTCGTGTCCAACACGGGCGACTGCATGACCGCCTTCCCGTGCGCACTCGGCGCCGTTCCGGCCGGTGCGACGCGCACGATCACGTCCGCCTTCTCGGTTCCGTCGGGCTACCTTGCGCCCGACCCCATCGTGAACACGGCCACGGTGAGCTCGACGACGAGTGACCCGACCCCCGGCAACGACTCCGATTCCGCCTCGACCACGGTGACGCCGAGCGCCGACGTCTCCGTCGTGAAGACCGGCCCGGTGTCGGCGACGCCGGGCGAGGACCTCGTCTACACGATCGTCGTGACCAACAGCGGCAGCTCGGATGCGGCAGGCGTATCGGTGGCCGACCCGACGCCCGCCGGTCTCTCGTTCACGTCGAACACAGGAGACTGCACGACGGCGTTCCCCTGCTCGCTCGGCACCGTGGCCGCCGGCTCGACGCGCACGATCACGACGACGTTCGCGGTGCCGGCGTCGTACACGACGCCGGATCCGATCGTGAACACCGCGACGGTTTCGACGACGACCAGCGACCCGACCCCGGCGAACGACACCTCCACCGCTTCGACTCCGGTCTCGCCGAGCGCCGATCTTCGACTCGAAAAGAGCGGGCCGCCGACCGTGTTCGCAGGCAACCAGATCGTCTACACGATCACGGTCACCAACGACGGCAGCTCGGACGCCCAGGCCGTCTCGGTCGCCGACCCGACACCCGCGGGGCTCACGTTCGTCTCGAACACGGGGGACTGCACGTCGGCCTTCCCGTGCGCGCTCGGCACGATCGCCGACGGCGCGACGCGCACGATCACGTCCACGTACACCGTCTCCGCCGGTTACGTCGTGCCCGGACCGATCGTGAACACCGCGACAGTCACGTCGTCGACCCCGGATCCGGACGGCAGCGACGACAGCGACTCGGTGTCCACGACGGTTGCGGCCAGCGCCGACGTGTCGGTGACGAAGTCCGACGGTACCGACCCGGTCGCGATCGACGACAACGAGGTCTACACGATCACGGTCGCGAACGGGGGTCCGAGCAATGCGACCGGTGTCGTCGTGACCGACGTGATCGACGCGGCCACCAATTTCGTCTCGAGCAGCGGCGGCGGCTGCGTGAACTCCATGGGTACGCTCACCTGCAACGTGGGTGCGCTCGCGGCGGGCGCCTCGACGTCGTTCACGGTGACCGTCCAGGTGCCGGACACGGCACCCACCTCCGGCACGCTGCAGACGGGTCCGTGCAACGGCAGCGAGGACATCTGCAACAACGTGAGCGTGACCGCGGCGCAGGCAGACCCGGACCCGTCGGACAACGCCGACTCCGAGCCGACCGACGTCGAGCCGCTCAACATCGAGGGCCTGCGCCTGGCGATCACGGACTCTCCCGATGCGGTGCTCGCGGGCTCGACGCTGACCTACGTGATCACGTACTCGAACGCCGGTACCTCGACGATCCTCAACGCGAACCTCACCGTCAGCTACGACGGATCGACGACGTTCGTGTCGGCGACGCCCTCGGCGACGAGCGGCAACTCCTACTGGGATCTCGGCAGCCTGACGCCGGGCGAGGTCGGGCAGATCACGGTGACCGTGACGGTCTCGGGTCTCGCGACCGACGGATCGACTCTGCTGCTCAGTGCCGAGCTCAACGGGACGCACGCCATTCCGGCTCCGGCCGACGAAGAGACCCGCGTTCGCACGAACGCGCCGGACCATGCCGCGCTCTCGATCGTGAAGACGGTGGCGCCGGCGTCCACGTACTCGGGCGGCCTGCTCACGTACACGATCACGGTCTCGAACAGCGGCCCGGCGACCGCCTACAACACGGTCGTCAGCGACCCGCTGCCGGCCGACGTCACCTACCTCAACGCCGACCCGGTTCCGGACACGGTCTCGGGCAACGACATCGGATGGAACATCGGCGACATCGCTTCCGGCGAGTCGTTCGCGTTCGTCGTGTACGTGGAGACGAGCGATGCGCTCGCCGACGGAACGCTCGTCGAGAACGTCGCGTTCGCCGAAGGAACGCCCGGCGCCGGCACGGTCGCGAGCGCCGGGCTCGAAGCCGAGGGCAGCGTCGTCGCTTCGGTGACGGGTGCGGCCGCCGACTGCAGGGTGGTCATGAGGCTGCGCAGCATGGGCATCGCCCAGCCCGACGGCGAGTTCGTCTACCGCATCCTCTGGAACGACGCCTGCGAGAACATCCCGGGCGCGATTCTCACGCACGACCTGCCGCCGGGGCTGACGTTCGTGTCGCTGAGCAGTGCCGACGTCGCGTCTTACACCGTCCAGAACGCCGGTACGCGCGTGGTGATGAACGTCGGCGAAGTGCAGCGAGGCCGAGTCGCTGCGGTCTTCGTGCGTGCGTACGTGGATTCCGGGGTGGCGCCGGGCACGGACCTCACCAGTACGGCGTCGATCGACGACGCAGCCGGGCGCAGCTTCGCCGCCACCGACACCAGCACGGTGCGAGACCAGAGCGCCATCCTCGAGACGCGCTCCTACCTGCGCGTGACCGGTCCCGTACGCGTGATCGCAGACAAGGCGCCGATCTACGTGGTGCGCTACCGCGACGTGCCGCCCAACACGACGATGAAGATCAGCGTGATCGGCGGCTACTCGCCATTCTCGTTCCGGCCGATCCCGTCGACGTACGGCCCGCCGGCTCCCGACGGCACCACCACGTGGACCTGGACGGGGCTCGAGGGTCGCGGCGTGATCCGCATGAAGGGCAGAGCGCACTTCGAGGGACCGGCCGAAGGCGCGAACGTGATCTCGATCGACGCGACGGCGTACGACACGGGCATGAAACCGATCGTCAAGAGCGGCCGCGACGCCGGCGTGCTCGGACGCGGGCAGGTGCTGTCTGCAATGACGGCACACAGGGGCAAGGCCGTGCTGAAGACCCAGCACTTCGCGCGCGGCGGCTCGACGGCGGCAGTGCGCATGCGCTACCGCAAGATCGTCGGCTCGCCGGTCGCGACGATCAACCTGCCTTCGTTTCTCACGCCGCTCTTCTTCTATCCGGACGCGCCGGCCTCGAGCAGCGACAATTCATTCCTTTGGGACTCGCTGCCGGTCAGCAAGGGCGTGCTGAAGGTGAAGATGTCGATCGACGACGACCTGCACGAACAGGAGTCGCTGGCGGTCGGTGCGACGGTGACCGACGATTTCGGGACCATCGTCATCGAGCGCGCCAAGGGCGCGCCCTAGGCGTCATCGAGGGCACCAGGGGTGTGCACTCCAGGCGTCATCAAGCGCGCCAAGGGGCACCCCAGGTGCGATCGAGCGAGCCGAGAGGGGCCATGGAGGAAACGCTCCTGCGGTTCGCGGCGCCACGCCCGCCGGGCTAGACCGTCGGGCAATGAACGTCATCGACGTCTGGGCCCAGCATCCGAATCCGCGCTTTCTCTCGCAGCCCTTCCTCGACTCGCTCAAGCGCTGGACGGGCAACGCGCTCACCGAGATTCCGCTCGAGGTGACCGTCGAGCTGTTTCGTTCGGCCGGCGTGAAGAAAGCGCTGCTGTCGGCGTGGTACGGCCCCGAGGGTGCGCTGATATCCAACGAGGAAGTGCTCGCTGCCGTGCGTGCCTACCCCGATCTCTTCGACGGGCTCGCATCGGCGGATCTTCGGAGTCCCGTCGAGGCCGTGAAGACGGTTCGCGAGTACGTGACGACGCACGGCTTCAAAGGGGTGCGCATCGTGCAGTGGGTGTGGGAGCTGCCGTGCACGCACGCGCTCTACTACCCGATCTACACCGCGTGCGTGGAGCTCGGCGTCCCGATCTGCCTGCAGGTCGGCCTCACGGGGCCGCTGCGAAGCTCCGAGAGCGGCCGTCCGATTCATATCGAACGCATCGCGCTCGATTTTCCCGATCTCAAGATCGTCTGCGGACACCTCGGCTATCCGTGGACCGCCGAAATGATCGCCTTCGCGACCAAGTTCCCGAACGTCTACATCGACACGTCCGCCTACAAGCCGAAGCGCTATCCGCCCGAGCTGCTCGCCTACATGAAGGCGCACGGCCGCCACAAGGTGATGTTCGGCACCAACTACCCGATGATCTCGCCGTCGGCCTGTCTCGAAGAGCTGAGCGTGCTCGACCTCGACGGCGACACGCGCGACGCCTTCCTCTCCGGCAACGCCACCCGAGTCTTCGCGCTGTAACAATCGGGGACGGGAGCCGCGAGTTGGCGAGCGGCGAGTCCGGTTCCGATCCGTAAGGAGCGCGAGAGCGCGACCTCGAACTGGCGCTCTCGAAGAGCGAGAAATCGGGATCCGTCCCCGATTTCCTCTCCGAAGTTCAGAAGCGGCGCTCGATTCCGACGCGGATGCCGAACGGCTCGACGGAATGGAAGTGGATGTCCTCGACGGGAGCAGCCTCTCCGGGCAGACGCGACTCGTAGAAGTAGGCGATGTCGCGGTCGTGCGAGTCGAAGAGGTTGAGGAAGTCGATGTGCGCGGCCCAGTCGCCTTTCGTTCCGGGCGACGCATTCGGCGAGACGCCTGCCTCACCCGACCCGTCGCTCGCTTCCATCTCCCAGCCGAGCCGCAGATTCACGAGCGTCGTCGAGCCTGCGTCCTCGTCGCCTGATTCGATCAGCGGATAGTCGCCGAGATAGCGCACGCGCAGCGCCGCGTAGAGATCGAACGGAAACTTCTGGACGATTCCGCCCGAGATCACGAGCGGGATGGCGCCGGGGATGTCGTTCTCGCTGTTCGGAATGTCCATGCCGTCCTGGAACTCGACGAACTCCGCGTGCGTCCAGGAGATGTCGAAGTCGAGCGCGGTGTTCCTCCACGGCTCGTAGTAGTTCGACCACTCGATGCCGTAGCGACGGCTCGAAGGTCCGGCCTCCGTCGCACCCGCATCGCCGACGAACACCAGCTCGGAGTCGAGATCGAGCAGCCAGAGCGACACGCTGGAGAAGAGGCCGTCGATGGCCTGCGTGCGCACGCCGACCTCGTAGCCCCAGGAACGCGCGAGCGGATCGACGTCGCCGACGAGATTGCCGGGATTCCCGGGCTCGTGCTCGATGGTGACACCGCGCGCGTCGTTGCTGTGGTACCCGCCGCCGAAGTTGAAGTAGACCTCGGTCTCCGCCCACGGGCCTGCCACCAGCGCCAGCTTCGGCGAGACGATGCCGTCGAGCTCAGTGCCGGAATTCGCGGGATCGTCTCTCGAATCCACCTCGAACCGGTAACCGTCCATGCGAAGGCCCGGCACCACGCGGAGCCTGTCGAGCAGCGTGATCGTCGAGTCGGCCCACACGCCCATCGACGTCTCGTTCACGTCGTCCTCGCGCACGGTGGACACGAGCCGGCGCATCGTCGACAGGCGCAGCGCCACTTCCGGAATGGCATCGTGGCGCAGCGTGAAGCCCACGCGCGACTCGTGCGCGAACCCGGCGACGTCTCCGAACCATTCGTGGGTGACGTCGCCGCCGAAGATGCCGCGCCGGTCGTGCTGGTGGAACTGGTCGCCGTTCACTTCGTCCGTGAGGACGTAGGTAAAGTTCGAGAACAGGTCGAGGGAGTACCAGACGCCGTAAAGCTGCGCGCGCGTGCGCCAGTTCTCGCCCGACGTCCAACCGGACGCGGCCACGGTGTACCTGCTCGTGTCGCCGCCGTCGGTCCCGTCGACGAAGCCGCGCCGCCGCGACCAGGTCGGAGGATCGAACGGATCCTTCGGCGCCCTGATCCCGCGCAGCGGAATCTGGTCCGTGGCATCCCAGTCCGCGACGTACGCCGAGGCGAAGAGCTGGACGCCGCGCTCCTTGCTGCCGCGTGTCCACTTGAGCAGCGAGTTTCCCTTGATCGAATCCTCGTCGAGGATCCAGGGCCCTTCGTAAAAGGTGAAGTCGCCCGCGTAGAGCAGGTCGCCGCCGGCCAGCTGCGACGAATTGGCGAGCAGCGCGCGGCCGAAGCCGTACATGCCGCCTTCGAGCGCAAAGACGCCACGCTCGAGACGGTCGTAGAGACTGACGTAGGCCGAGCCGGCCGAAGAGAAGTCGCCGGTCTCCGCGTAGTACGGCCCCTTGTTGTAGCGCACCGTGCGAACGAGCTCGGGAATCACGCCGTTCAGGTCGAGATAGCCCTGGCCGTGCGCGTGCGTGGGCAGGTTCATCGGCACGCCGTCGATGCGCACCGCGAAGTCCGAGCCGTGGTCCAGGTTGAAGCCGCGCAGGAAGTACTGGTTGGCCTTGCCACTTCCGCTGTGTTGCGTCGCGAGCAGGCCGGGAATCACTTCGAGCAGCTCGGCGTTGCGCAGGATGGGACGAGTCTCGAGCTGCTCGGCGCC
>CAYYVZ010000245.1:0-7832 GCA_964475235.1 uncultured Myxococcales bacterium
GTACGTAACAGGCGGCGTCATCGACACCGGGGGGTGTGGGACAGTGGATGCAAGACAGTCTTTTCGCGGTCTGAATCGTAACGAAAGCGATGCTGCCGCAGCGCTCGGTGCGTTCCTCATCGGAATGCTCGTCCTGCTTTGCACCGCCGTTCTCGGACTGCATTTCCTCAGCGGGCTTCCGCCCATCATGGTCTACGGGATCCTTTTCGCCGTCTTCGTGTTCGCCATCGTCTGCGGAGCGGCGTTCATGAAGACCGAAATCTCCGCGAAGCACCACGGCCCGCCCCAGCTTCAGTTTCGTGCGCCGGTCCGGCGCGCGAGAAAGCGCGGGACCAAACGCAAGTCGCCCGTACTCTGAGACGCTGCGACCGACTCGCGGTCTTTTCTGCCGGCCGCTTCCGAAAGGAGGCGGCCGGCTTCGTTTTCAGACCTTGAGATCGACGACGACGGGACAGTGATCCGACCCGCGGACCTCGTCCCAGATGGCGGCCGCCTTGACCGACGGCATGAATTCCTCGTTCACGAAGTGGTAGTCGATTCTCCACCCGATGTTGCGATCGCGCGCGCCCGCCCGGAACGTCCACCACGTGTAGTCGCGCTCCTCGGGCAGCCTTCCCTCGTAGAGACGGCCGGGCTTGAAGTGACGGAACGTGTCCACCCAGCCCGCCTTCACGAACTTCGCGAGCGCCTCGCGCTCCTCCTTCAGGAAGCCGGTCTGGCCCTGGTTCTCCTTCGGTCGCGCGAGGTCGATCTCCTCGAGGGCCGTGTTCCAGTCGCCGGAGACGATCACGTGCTTGCCGGCCGCGCGCTCCTCTTCGATCGTTTCGAACACGGCGTCGTAGAACTCGAGCTTGAACGCGAGACGCTCGGGATCGGGCCCGTTCTCGGTCTGGCGGCCGTTCGGGAAGTAGATGTTGTAGAGCGTGAACTCGCCGTGCTCGGTGACCAGCACGCGCCCTTCCTCGCGCTCGAACGGCAGCCCGTACGTGACGAAGAGCGGCGGTTTGCGGCAAAGCGTCGCGACGCCGCTGTAGCCCGCACGCTTGGCGGGGTGCCACGACGCGTGGTAGCCGAGGCGCTCGATGCACGCGAGGTCGTCGGCGGCGATCTGCGACGGATTGGCCTTGATCTCCTGCAGGCAGAGCACGTCGGGCTTCTCGCGCTCGAGGAAATCGCAGAAACCCTTCTTCAGCACGGCGCGGATGCCGTTGATGTTCCACGAGATGATGCGCGTCAATGCCGGAGCTCCTCGCCGAGATGATGTCGCCAGGTTGTCGCTGGCCGCGCCTTGCGCCCGCCCCTGCGCGGCCCGGCGGCGTTGTCCCGCTCGACGGTCCGTGAGTCAAGGCCGCCGCGTGCGGCGCGCGATGCACGCGGCGAGCCAAAAAGGCTGCGGCAGGCACGCATCGGCCGCGTTGACTCGCCGGGCTGGCAGAGCCTAGATTCCGCCATGACGACGAAAGGTTCCTCGCTGCCTCCGATCTCCCAGAGCTTTCCGCGCTCGAAGCGCGTGATCCACAGCGCGGAGATGCCGGTCCCCGTCCGCGAGATCAGCCTTTCCGGCGAAGAGCCGCCACTCCAGGTCTACGATACGTCCGGTCCCGCGCTCGCCGAAGGCGCCTCGGGCCTCGCACCGCTTCGTGCGCCCTGGACCGAGCGGCGCCGCGCGCTCGGCGCGACCAACTTTTCGCAGATGCACTGGGCGCGCCGCGGCATCGTCACCGAAGAAATGATGTTCTGCGCGGTCCGCGAGAACGTCTCACCCGAGTTCGTTCGCAGCGAAGTGGCCGCCGGCCGCGCCATCATCCCGGCCAACATCAACCATCCCGAGCTCGAGCCGATGATCGTCGGTCGCAACTTCCTCGTGAAGATCAACGCCAACATCGGCAACTCGGTGGTGCGCTCGTCCATCGACGACGAGGTGGACAAGCTGCGCTGGGCGACGCGCTGGGGCGCCGACACGGTGATGGACCTGTCGACCGGCGCCGACATCCACGAGACCCGCGAGGCCGTGATCCGCAACTCGCCCGTGCCGATCGGCACGGTGCCGATCTACCAGGCGCTCGAGAAAGTCGCGCGCGTCGAGGACCTCACCTTCGAGCTGTTCATGGAGACGCTCGTCGAGCAGGCCGAACAGGGCGTCGACTACTTCACGATCCACGCGGGCGTGCGGCTCGCCTACGTGCCGCTGACCGCCAGGCGCGTGACCGGCATCGTCTCGCGCGGCGGCTCGATCATGGCCCAGTGGTGCCTCGCGCATCACAAGGAGAACTTCCTCTACACTCGCTTCGACGAAATCTGCGAGCTCATGAAGAAGTACGACGTGAGCTTCTCGCTAGGCGACGGCCTGCGACCCGGCTCGATCGCCGACGCCAACGACGCGGCGCAGTTCGCCGAGCTCGACACCCTCGGGGAGCTGACGCTCAAGGCCTGGGAGCACGACGTGCAGGTGATGATCGAGGGGCCCGGCCACGTGCCGATGCACCTCATCCGCGAGAACATGGACCGCCAGCTCGCGGTCTGCCACGAGGCGCCGTTCTACACGCTGGGCCCGCTCACCACCGACATCGCCCCGGGCTACGACCACATGACGTCGGCCATCGGTGCCGCGATGATCGGCTCGTTCGGCACCGCGCTGCTCTGCTACGTGACGCCGAAAGAGCACCTCGGCCTTCCCGACCGCGAGGACGTCAAGCAGGGCGTCATCGCCTACAAGATCGCGGCGCATGCGGCCGACCTCGCCAAGGGGCACCCGGGAGCGCAGGCCCGCGACAACGCGCTGTCCAAGGCGCGCTTCGAATTCCGCTGGGAAGACCAGTTCAACCTGTCGCTCGACCCGGAGACGGCGCGCGCGTTCCACGACGAGACCTTGCCGTCGGACAACGCCAAGCACGCCCACTTCTGCTCGATGTGCGGTCCGAAGTTCTGCTCGATGCGCATCACCGAGCAGGTGCGCGACTACGCGCGCGAGCACGGCGTGGACGAAAAGGCCGCGCTCAGCGAGGGCATGCAGGAAAAGGCGCGCGAGTACCGCGACATCGGCTCCCCCGCCCCGGACCGCGTCACCGTGCAGTGAAATCGGGGACGGATCCCGATTTCCTCAGCGCGCCCGGGCGATCAATCCCGACACCGTGAACTCTGACGAAGCGTGTCCCGCGCGCGGCGCTATTCCGGGTGGGGCTGGGCCGTAGTCTGGAAGGTCGGTGCAGCCATGCCGGCGTCGTTGAACAGGTTCGCGAACCGGTAGTCGATCCGGTAGCCGTAGCGGACCACGGTCGGGTTCAGCACGTTGTCGGCCCACACGACCACTTCGTCGCCTTCGATCACCGCGTTCGCCCAGGCTCCCTGGCCCTGGCCGAAGATCTCGAATCCCTGCAGGTCGCCGCCCCTCGCGTGAAGTCCCGTGGCCGTGCCCGAACGGAACTTGATGCGAACCTTGTTGCCGTCTTCGATCGAGGAGGACGAGTACGTCGGTCCCGCGTACGTGATCGGGTGGTTGTACACCTTGGCCAGCACGGTGTTCACGATGCGGTTCTTGTAGCCCTCGCGGTCGCGAGGATGCAGGCCGGAGACGAGGTCGCCCGACGTGACCATCCACGTGTTCGGCACGCTCAGCGACTCGACGTAGGCGTTGCGCATCAGCCCGTGCAGGTTCGCCACCATCGGCGGCTGGGGCAGCGGCTCGACCGTGGACATCTCGGGCTGGTAACCGCCTCCGAGCGGCTCCTGAAGGAAGAAGAACGGGAAGTCGCCCTGGTTCCACTCGACGCGGTAGGTACGGATCACTTCCCTCAGCATCTGGCCGTAGTCGGCGCCCGGATTCGCCTGGCTGCGCGTATCCGATTCGCCCTGCCACCAGATGAGGCCCTTCATGCCGAAGCCGGCGACGTTGCGGATCACGGCCTCGAACGACTGGCCCCAGTCCGACGACTGGACGATCTCCTGCACGACGGGATCGGTGCTGTTGACGGCGTCGGGGCCCATCCAGGTGCGGATGAGGCCGGACGAGCCCCGCATGCAGCGCTGCAGGATGCCGATGGGAACTCCGAGATCAATGTGGAGCTGTACGCCAGTGGTCCACGGCATGCCGCCCGGCCGGTCCCGCCACGTACGCTTGAAGACACGCACGTCCGGATACTCGGCCAGCTGGCGGTCGCGCTGGCGCTTGATCATGAGATTGGACTGGCCGGCCATCAGGAAGACGTCGCCGAAGAGGATGTCGTCGAGAACGACGGTGTTGCTGGGTCCGGTGATGGTGAGGACGTGAGGCCCGCCGGCGGGGACCGGATCGAGCTCGATTCGCCATTTCCCCTGGGGATCGGCGGTGGTCATGTGGGTCTGGGAGGCGATCGAGACGCTGACCGGTTCACCCGGATCCGCGGTGCCCCAGATCGGAGTGTTCATGTCGCGCTGGAGCACCATGTGCTCGCCGAACAGGTCGAATTCGCGGCCGCTGTCCGTGGACCTGACGGCCACGAGCGCGGAAGCAGGCGCGGCCCATGCGCAAACCGCAAGCGCCACCGCCAGATACGGTCCCATCAATCTTCCGAACATGAGCTCCCAACCCCCCAGAAATGTTGAAACAGTTTCGCGTTCCCGCCGGCTGGCGAGAGCGCAGTTATCCTACCTCCCGAGGGGCCAAGTCAACCTTCTACGGAGGGCCGGGCGAGCCCGGCGGGAACGCGCCGCCGTAAGGGAAACGGTGTCGACGACGGCCGGGCTGGCCGTGGGGCCCGGTCAGCCCCCGAGCGTCTGCCCGAGGAACGGCCCGAGCTCGCCGAGCACCTCCCGCGGCTTCTCCTCGTGCGGCATCAGCGACGCATTCGCGATCGGCACGAGGCGCGCGCGGCCGCGGAACTGCAGGGCCATCCGCTCGGCGACCGGGAGCGGGAACGTCACGTCGTCGGCGCCCCACACGAGCAGCGTCGGCCCCGCAAGGGTCGCGTGCCTTTCGCGCATCGCGTCCACGACGTTCCACTCGATGCCGGTGAGATAGCCGAGCATTCCGCCCAGCCTCTCCGGCGACGCGAGCAGGGGATCCACGTACGGGCCGAGGCGCGACGGGTCGTCGAAGAGGCGCTTGTCCGAGTAGAACGCTCCGAAGCCCATGCCCGAGCGCAGGTACCACTGCATGCCGAGCAGGGGCCGGAAGGTCAGCGAGGCGCCCGGAAGGCGCGCGCTCCTGCAGTAGAGCGGAATCCACGGCGGCCGGTGCCCGGGCATCTCCGTGTTGATCAGGACCTGTCCCGCGACGCGCGCCGGGTCGCCGAGCGCGACGAGCCGCGCCACCGTCGCTCCCGTGTCATGCGCCACGAGGGCGCAGCGTTCGAGGCCGAGCCGTGCAAGAAGTGCATTCACGCGCCGCGCCTGCGCAGTGAAGCGGAAATCCGTCTTCGCATGCCAGCGGCTGTCGCCGAGGCCGGCGAGGTCCACCGTGATGCACGTGTAGCGCTCTGCGAGAGCGGGCAAGAGGAAGCGCCACGTGTACCCGTGCGTGGGAAACCCGTGGAGGAACACGACGGGCGGTCCGCTGCCGAACCGGCGCACGGCGAGCGTCGCGTCGTCCACCTCGTGCATCTCGACGCGGGCGGCCGAATAGAAGCCTCCGTTTCCGTTCGCCGTCATGATCCACCTCCGAGCGGACGCACCAGGCGCGAGAAGCCCGGAGCACCGAGCAGCCGTTCGAGCTCCGAATCGCGCCGCTCTTCGACGACTTCGAAGCCGGCGCGCTCGTAGGCGCGTTGCGCGGCGTCGTTGCCGATCAGGCAGGAGATCTGCGCCTGCACGCAGCCGCGCGTGCGCCCTTCCTCGAGCGCCGCGTCGAGCAATACGCGCACCAGGCCCTGCCGGCGCACGTCTTCGCGCGTCCCGACGTTCTCGACGATCCAGGTGCCGGCGGGCATGTCCGGAAAACACGCGACGTAAGGAGAGAGCAGCGGCCCGATCGAAGCCATGCGCTCCTCGCTCCAGCCGAGCATCGCGAACGTCTCGTACAGGGGCGCGGCGAGCGACGTGTCGCCGAGGGCACCCGGCTCGAACGTGCACAGCGCCGCCGCCGCACGCCCGTCCACGTCGGCCACATGGAACTGGCGGAAGTGGCACCACGACAGCGCGGCCTTCTCGGCGATGTGCTCGAGCGCGCGTCGTCGCTCGGCCGGGTCGGGGAACATGAGGTCCCACGGTCCGCGCTCGAGATGACCTCGACCCGCCATTTCGAGCACGCTCGCGACGAACGGCACGTCGCGGGCCACGGCGCGGCGCAGCCCGGGCCGGGCGCCGGCACTCGCCGGGAAGGAAGCGGCAAGCGTCATGCAGCCGCCTCCTGCCCGCGAATCATCCCGAGCGCCGCGTTCATGTCGGCAACCGGGACGCCGATCTGGTCGCAGAGCTGCGCAAGGTCGAAGAAGAAGCGCTCGCTTGCGATCGAAGGTCCCGCCGTCTCGAAGACGCAGAAAATCGGCAGCTCGGCCGTACGCCCGGTCGCCTTCAACCCGAGGAAGTCCGCGCGGAAGCTCAGGCGCACGCGACCCCAGCACGTCACCGTGCCCGGCCCCGTCGCGAATCCTTCGAGCGTCACACCGTAGTCGGGAAAGGTGTGGAAGAACGCGCCGAGCTGGGCGCGCGTGTCTTCGCGGTCGGACGAGGCGATGCCGAACGCGAGCGTCTCGATGCGGAAGCGGGGGTCGCAGACCAGCAGCGCGGCGTTCGCGTCCTGCTCGCTCTTGGCTCCGCCGTAGCAGCGCACGAGCGAACGTCCCGTCGCCGCTTCGAGCGCCTCGATGTCCGCCGCGAGCGTGGGCGGCGAGAACGGAGAGCCTGCGGGCCGCAGCGCCGAGTCGTGCTCGGCAAGATAGGCCGCGACGCGCGACGCCATGCCGGGTGCGACTTTCTCCGCCAGCAGCTCGATGCGGCCGTCGCGGTACTTCGCGAGGTGCTCGCCGTCGATGCGAAGCTCGGGCAGCCCGGCACGCCTGAGTGTCAGCGCGAAGCGCATCCACACCCCGTCGGCGCGCGTGACGGGGCCCTCGACGATCTCGGGAATGCGCACGTCGAACCGGCGGTCGATCGAATCCACCCCGCTTCTCAATCCGGCGATGATCGCCGCGCGCCCGACGCCGCCCGTGCCGAGCGCTCCGCTGCCGCCGTCGATGGTGTGGCGCGCGTCCTCGTGGAAGTGGGCGTCGAGCACGGACCACTCGCCCGCAAGGAAGGCCATCTCGAAGTCGCGCATGTAGTGGAAGAGTTTCTCGAGGTCGCTCGCCATGGATGCTCCGCCGGTTTCGTCGCTGGCGCCTGCTGCGCAGGCATCTTCGTTACCGCCTGCTCCGCACGCCGTTGCGCCGAAGGATGGGGGGGCCGGCTGCCGGCCCCGGGAGCTCGACTATCGGCGGCAAGCGGGCCCGCGAACAGATCCACATTCTGGGGAACCCATGGTACCGCTTGCCCCGTGTTCTGGGTGAAGCTCGACGGCGACGGCGCCCTCCACCGCCAGCTCTACCGCGCGCTCCGGTCGGCCATCCTCGACGGCCGCCTCGCGCCCGCCGACCGGCTTCCCTCCACGCGCTCGTTCGCGAAGGAGCTCGGCCTGTCGCGCAACACCGTGCTGCAGGCGATCGACCAGCTCGTCTCCGAAGGCTACGCGACCGGGCGCGTCGGGTCGGGAACGTACGTCGCGGCCGAGCTGCCGCGGCCTGCTCCGGCACCGAAACGACTCGGCGGAGACACGGGCTCCTCCGTCGCTGCGCCGCCGCGCCTCTCCGACACCGGAGAGCGTCTTGCCGAGGTGGCGCCGCCGGGTCGCGCTTCGTGGAGCCCGTGGCAGGAGCTTCTTC
>CAYYVZ010000246.1:0-7804 GCA_964475235.1 uncultured Myxococcales bacterium
GAGCGGGGCTCGTGTCATTCGGGTTGCCGTAGAGGCCAAGGCGGTCGGCGCGCAGCGTGTCGAGAGAGAGGAGGAGGACGTTGAGATCGGTGACTTTCGGCGGCCCGGGAAGCGGCCAGAAAGCGAGCGCGAGGGCAGGGACGGCTGCAGCGAGCGCTACCCGGAACGTGGTCCACTCGAACACGGGTCCTGTCGTAGCGAGGCTCGGGTCGTATGACAAGATGACCGGACTTCGTTCTCGCTTGAGCGCGTCATCCGTGACAGATCCGCCTGCGGCCAGGCGCCGCCCGTGATGGAAGCCGAAGCGACTGCACAGCCAAGACGCGGCTTTCGCGAGCTCGTCCAGGCCGGTTGCGAAGACTACGTGCTGCACGGCATCGGTCTTCCCGTCGCCGCTTACGTGGTGCACGCGGTCAAGCTGGCACTCTTCGTACTCGGCTGGATGTTCTTCTGCAGCTTCACTCCGGGGCTCGGATCGCCGTCGGCGATCTCCTCGTGGTGGACCGAAGGCATCGCGTTCCAGAAGGCTTTCGTCTGGGCCTGTCTCGTCGAGGTGCTCGGATTCGGGTGCATGAGCGGGCCCCTCGGCTTCCGCGTGATGCCTCCGTTCACGGCGTTCCTGCATTTCCTCAGGCCCGGAACCACGAAGCTCGCTCCGTTCCCGCGCCTTCCCGTCTTCGGCGGGTACACGCGCACGTGGCTCGACGTTGCGCTGTATGCCGGCTTCACGCTCTCGCTCGTGCGCGCGCTGGTCGCTCCCGCGATCGACACGGCGATTCTCCTGCCGATCGTCGTCCTGCTGCCCCTTTGCGGGCTCGGCGACAAGACCGTGCTGCTGGCGGCCCGATTCGAGCACCATTTCACGATGATCCTGTGCTTCGCGTTCGCGACGAACTGGATGGCCGCGTGCAAGGCGGTGCAACTCGCCGTGTGGTTCTGGGCCGGCGTCTCCAAGCTCACGGTCGCCTTCGGCTACGTCGTTCCCATCATGACGGTGAACAACCCGGCGCTTCGCAGCCCGACGCTTCGCCGGCGCCTGTTCGTGTCGTACCCCGACGACCTGACGCCGTCGCTGCTGGGCAAGCTCATGGCTCACGCCGGCACGTTCCTCGAATTCGCCGCGCCGCTCACGCTCGTATTCGTGACGGAGCCGGGGGCGCTCCAGGTCGCCGGACTCTTCTTCGTGGTGATGCTGCACGGCTTCATCCTTAGCAACGTTCCGGCCGGCGCCGTCTTCGAGTGGAACGTGCTGAGCCTGTTTGCCGCGTTCTTCCTGTTTGCCGGCCATCCGCAGGTCCCACTTTCCGCAATCGGTCCGGCGCCGCTGGCCGCGTACCTGGCCGTGGTTCTGTTCGCCGTACCGCTGTTCGGCAACTTCTTCCCCGAGCGCGTCTCCTTCCTGCTCGCCATGCGGTACTACGCGGGCAACTGGGCCTGGAGCGCCTGGATGTTTCGCGGCGACGGCGATCAGCGCCTGCATCGCCTGAAGCGGGCCGCGCCGCTGCTTCGCGAACAGCTCGAGAAGTACTCGCCTGCGGACGCGGCGGGTATGGATTCGCGAGGGACCGCCTTCCGTTCCCTGCACCTGCAGGGCCGCGCGCTTGGTTTGCTGTTGCCGCGCGTGCTCGGCGGGCGCAGGTTCGAGGAGCACCGCTACTACGACGGCGAGATCATCGCCGCGTCGGCACTCGGCTGGAATTTCGGCGAGGGACACCTCACCGGCGAGAGGCTGCTCGAGGCCGTGCAGCACCAGTGCGGCTACGACGAAGGCGAGCTGCGCGTACTTACCGTGGAATCGCAGCCGCTCTTCGGCTCCGCGCTGCACTGGCGCATCTTCGACGCACGCAGCGGCCTCATCGAGGAAGGCGACGTGTCGCTCGCGGAGCTGAAGCAGCGCGCCCCCTGGGACTACGGTCCGAAGTGACGGACGCCGTCGTCATCGGCTCGGGCCCGAACGGCCTCGTGGCCGCCGTCGAGCTGGCGAGACGAGGGCACTCGGTCGTCGTTCTCGAAGCTCGTGAGTCGATCGGCGGGGCCACGCGAACGGCGGAGCTCACGCTTCCCGGTTATCTCCACGACGTCTGTTCGGCCTGTCATCCGATGGGCGTCGTCTCGCCCGCGATGCGCGGCTATCCGCTCGAGCAGCACGGCCTTGCCTGGATCCGGCCGCCGGCATCCGTTGCGCATCCGCTCGACGACGGTCCGACGGTCCTGCTTCGCCGCGCGCTCGACGTAACCGCCGCCGACGTCGACGACGACAGCGGCCACGATGCGCGCGCGTATCGCAGCCTCTTCGCTCCCTTCGTCGAGCGGCCCCACGAGTTGCTCGCGGATCTCCTGGGTCCGCTGCGCGTCCCGGCCCATCCGATCCGCATGGCGAGGTTCGGTCTGCAGGGGCTGCTTCCGGCGACGACGCTGCTTCGGCTACGCTTTCGCGGTCACCGGGCTCCCGCACTGCTGGCCGGCTGTGCCGCGCACTCGGTCCTCCCGCTCGAACGGATGCTGACGGGAGCCGTCGCGATGATTTTCGCGCTGACCGGCCACGTCGACGACTGGGCAGTCGCCGCCGGCGGTTCCTGCGCGATCGCCGATTCGCTCGCGTCGTATCTTCGCGAGCTCGGCGGACGCATCGAGACCGGGGTCCACGTTCGTTCGGTCGCCGACCTTCCGCCCTCACGCGTGGTGCTGTTCGACACCGGTCCGGATCAGCTCGCGGCGATCGGGGCGGACACACTGCCGCCATCGTACCTGCGGCGACTCGGGCGCTATCGCTTCGGTCCGGGGGTCTTCAAGCTCGACTACGCGCTCGCGGGCCCGATCCCGTGGAAGGATCCGCGCGCCCTCGAAGCCTCGACCGTCCACGTCGGCGGAACGCTCGAGGAAGTCGCCGCCGCCGAGGCCTCCGTATGGGCAGGCCGACATCCCGAGCGTCCCTTCGTGATGGTCGTGCAGCAGAGCCAGTTCGATTCGACGAGGGCGCCCGCGGGCAAGCACACCGGCTACGCCTACTGCCACGTGCCGTCGGGCTCGACGGTGGACTGCACGGACGTCGTCGAGGCACAGCTCGAACGGTTCGCGCCGGGCTTCCGCGATCTGGTGCTCGCTCGGCACCGCACGTACCCGGCCGACCTCGAAGCGTACAATCCGAACTGTGTCGGCGGCGCGCTCAACGGCGGCGTCACCGACCTCGCCCAGTTCTTCACGAGGCCGGTTGCGCGGCTCGATCCGTACTCGACGCCGAACCCGGCGTGGTTCCTGTGCTCGGCCTCCACGCCGCCCGGCGGCGGCGTGCACGGCATGTGCGGTTACTTCGCGGCCCGCAGCGCGCTGCGACGACTGGAGCAAGGCGCCGGGCGGGAACGACCGGTCAGCCCGGTCCCTCCGGCGCCGACCAGAATCGAGAGTTGAACGTATCGACGTGGAGCTCCGGGCTGGTCGCGTCGCGCTTTCCGGCGACGGCCGGTGGACCGAGCCGATTCGCACCTGAACTTCGGCGCAGAAATAGTAACGGGATGCCTCGCCCTGCTGCGCCGTCCGGGAACCGGCGAGCTCGCGCGCTCGTGATCGTCGCGTCGCTCGCCTGCTGCTCGAACGCATTCGCCGTCGGCGAGGCCCACTACGCAGGCGCGAGCGCGCGACTGACAGGCCATCTCTCCGTCGAGAAACGTGTTTCCGGCGATCTCGAAGAGACGTTTGCGATTCTCCGCCTTGGGAATCCCGTTTCGCTGCTCCACCGCTCGCAGTACCCGGGGGACGCTCCTCAGACGGAAGCCCGCGAGATTCTGCTGCAGGGCGGATTCACGTTTTCGGACTTCGCCTCGTGCAGGGTCGCGGCGACCGGGCTCCTCGATTTCCGGAGGGGCGGATGGCCCGGCCTTCCGGACGTCGCGATGCAGGTGCAGCGGATCGAGTGCCGGGAAAACGGGCGCAGCTCCGGAACGGCAACGCCGGATCCGCCGTCTGCCAACGCCCGTCTCGATCTGTACGACTGCGAGCCGTCCCCCCGCTCGTCGATCTGGTTCACTCGAAGCTGGTCACCTTACTCGGACGGGGATCCCGAGATGTGGAAGGCAGCGGATCTGCTGATACGGGACGACGTGGTTCGAAGATGGCCGTTCGACCAGTTGCGTTCGCTCGCCTTGAGACTCTTCGATGCGCGGGCGCGGCTCTCCGCCACTTTTCCGGAGGTCCGCGGCGAGTGGGAGATGGAATACGTTCCGCGCGTCGTGGAGGTCGAGCCGGGGCCCGACCTTCAGTCCAGGCTCGACGCCGTCGAATTGCAGGACGACCGCATTCGAAGACTGCCCGATCCCATCGACTCCCCGCTCGAGGAATTCTGCGAAGCGGTCTGCGGCTGTACCGTCATCCTCGACCGGAATCCGAACGGGACGGTCCTTCTGGCCTTCTCGCCGACTACCAACCTTCTCTACGCGGTTCGCCGCCTGCGCGAGCTTCCAGGCGTCCGGTCCGCGCGACTCGTCCGCCCTCCGGGGTCCATCGGACCCACCGATGCGTTCCGAAACGTGCTCCGGGTCAGAAAGCTGCCCTCTGCCTTTCACGTCACGTTCGAACCGACAGCGGTCGGCTCGGGCGAGAACACGAAACGCTATTTCGTGGTGGACGACGTCACGGCGCGAGAAGTCTCCCTGGAAGAAACCGCGACGTTGCTCTCATTCGACCCTCCGCCGCTTCCGCCGGGCAGCTGGAAGTGAGATCGCGCCCTCGATCGATCCCTTTATCGCGTGCAAGAAGTTCGCTGCGGCAGCCGCACGACGGTCCCGTGAACCGGGCTTCGCGCGGTTTCGCATCCGGGCGGCTCAACCCTCTTGCTCGGATCTCCACGTTTCTGTAGCGAAGAAGTGTTCGGCTTCCTGAGGGACAGGAGGCCATGTCCGGGACACGGGGGATACCATGAAAGCAATCCGGATTGCCGCGATCGCGCTCTCGATCGGGCTCACGGCCGCGCAGGCATCGGCACAGACCTGCGGTGACGGGCTGGTCACCGGCGGCGAAGCCTGCGACGTGGCCGCCACGTTGTCGGGCACCGACGAGTGCGGCGACGGTTGCGGCGAGGACTGCACTCTGAACGAAGAATGCGGGGTCGCCGACTGCGAGGACGGGGCCGACAACGACGGCGACGGCCTCACCGATTCCGAAGACCCCGAGTGTACGACGCTGCTCGAGCTCCAGCCGCTGGCGGTCGTCGGCACGGCGACCGACACCTGGGGTGTCCAGATGGGCTTGCTGTCGCAGACCCAGTCCTGCGACGCGCTCGGCAACTGCGGCATCATCAGCGGCCGCACTCTCGACACCGTCGATCCGTATCCGTTCGGCGATTCCAAGGCGGACGTCTGCGCGACGCGGTTCCGAACCCAGAACGCGATCGTCGAAGGATCGGCGACCGTCACGGACATCGCCGAGCTCCTCGGCAAACAGGGACGGTCCGGGATCGGCACGGCCTACGTCGAAGACGACGGGTCGATGCCGTCGATGCGGCCCGGCTTCCCGGCCACCGTCGGACCTCCCATCGGGCTGTGCCTCGACGGCATCACCCCCTGTCTCATCGAGGCCCAGTGTCCTCCGCCGGTCGGCTGCGAGAACAGGCTCGAGCTCGGCGACCCGATGAACACGGCCGTGGATCTTCTCGGCACGGGAACCGGAGCTGGGCCCCTCGCGACATGCAACACAGCCCTTGCGGCTCTGGACGACCTTGCAGCCGACGTCGCCACGCTCGGCGGACCTGGCGGCACGGACATCCGGTTGAAAAAAGGAGAGACCCTCACGCTGGGCCCGCTCGCGTCCGGCCCCAACGTGTTCAACTTCGGCCAGATCAAACTGGCCAAGCTCGCGAAGGTCACGATCGACGGACCGGCCGATTCCTCGTTCGTCGCAGTCGTGTCGCGCCGGCTGAAGCTCGGCCGCGACGCCGACATCGAGCTGACCGGCGGCATCGAGCCCCGCAACGTCCTGTTCACGTTCGTCGGAGACCAGAGCAGCCTGTTCGTCGCCCGCGAGGCCACCGTCGCGGGCTCGCTGCTCGCGCCGGCGCGCTCCCGAATCCGCCTCGGATGGGAGTCCGAGGTGGAGGGTGCCCTCTTCGGACGCACGGTCTTCATGAAGGAACGAAGCCGCGTGCTGCACACGCCGTTCACGGGACTGCTGCCGACGAACCTCGAGATCTCCAAGACGGACTCGCCGGATCCGGTGGCGGCGGGCAACCAGCTCACCTACACCCTCACCGTCGAGAACAACGGCATCGCGTGGGCGCCCGCGGTCACGGTGACCGACGAGCTCGACGACGACGTCACCTTCGTCAGTGTCAGCTCGAGCCAGGGATCCTGTCTGCACGACGGCAGTGGAACGGGCGGCGACGTGACCTGTTTCCTCGGCTCGCTCGCCGACAGCGACAGCGCTCCGGCCGACGAGGCGACGATCACCATCACCGTGCAGGTGAACTGCGACGCGCGGGGCAGCGTGGCCAACACGGCCACCGTCTCGGCCCAGACGGCGGAGCTGGACCCGGCGGACAACACCACCTCGGAGACCACGACCGTCAACGAGGATGCGGCCTTCGCCGTCGTTGTTGCCGACAGCGTCGATCCGGTCGAGGAGGGGACGGCGTTCGGCTACACGATCACCGTCCAGAACACCGGCGCCTCGAGTTGCGCGCGCACGGTGAACATCGCCGATGCTCTTCCCGCCGCGCTCGTCGGAGAATCGGTGTCGATCGCGCCCGGTTCCGTGCCCGGTTGCCCGGCGCACCTGACCTGCACGGCGACCTGTCCGGGCAACGTATTCCCGTGCGCAGTCACCGTGCTTCCGGCGGGCCAGATGGTGACGATCCAGGTGACCGGCGGCTCGATCGCCGACGGCACGGCCGTCCTCGGCAGCACCAACGAGCTCGGCAACTCGGCGGCGGCCACGTCCCCCGACGGATCGAGCTTCGACCTCGAGTTCACGGACGTCCTTCGCAACCAGGCCGACAGCTGCTCGGGCGGCACCGGCGCAGACTGCGTGACGACCTTCTGTGTGGACGGCTTCTGCTGCGGCAGCGCGTGTTCGGGCACCTGCGAGTCGTGCGGCCTCGGCGGCAGCGAGGGAACTTGCGACGGCATCGCGGCCAACACCGATCCCATCAACGAATGTG
This sequence comes from uncultured Myxococcales bacterium, assembly GCA_964475235.1. Classification (GTDB taxonomy): domain Bacteria; phylum Desulfobacterota; class Binatia; order UBA1149; family CAITLU01; genus DATNBU01. The sequence continues at coordinate 7,148 of CAYYVZ010000246.1, forward strand.
CCGCGCTCTGCTCCGTGTGCGACGGCAACGGCGGCGCTGGCGGCGGCGCCTGCACGCCGGCGACGGACGGCACCGATCCGAACAACAACTGCGCGGCCGCGTCGCAGGACAGCTGCGATTTCGACGGTCAGTGCGACGGCGCGGGAGCATGCCGCTTCTGGGCCTCGGGCACGGCCTGCCTGAGCCAGGCCGATACCCAGTGCAGCGACCCGAACACCTGCGACGGCGCCGGCACCTGTCTCGAGAATCACGAGCCGGGGTCGACGCTCTGCACCGGCGCTTCGCAGGGCGGTGTCTGCGACGACGACGCGGCGGATCACTGCGCCGGCGGGTCGGACTCGTGCGTGGACGTGTTCGAGGCGGCGAGCACGGTCTGCCGCAGTAGCTCGGGCCAGTGCGACGTGGCCGAGCAGTGCACGGGCACGAGCGGGTCGTGCCCGAACGATACGTTCCAGCCCATCACCACTCCGTGCACCGGCTCGTCTCAGGGCGGCGTCTGCGACGACGACGCGGCCGACAGGTGCTCGGGGACGGCCGATTCCTGCAACGATGCGTACGAGCCTTCGTCGGTGGTGTGCCGCGGCGACGCGGGCGAGTGCGACGTCGCCGAGAACTGCACGGGCGGTTCGGGGGCGTGCCCGGCGGATGCGTTCGAGT
>CAYYVZ010000247.1:0-7770 GCA_964475235.1 uncultured Myxococcales bacterium
AAGCAGGTTCAGAGTACGCACGGCAAGTCTCCTCGACGCTAACTTTCCTTCCCGTAGATCGCCGCGTTCCAGACGCCGGCCACGATGCGCGCTTCGCTCACCGCCTCCGGGGGATCGGGCTGCGCGAGCCCGTCGTTCAGCAGCGCGTTGTTCATGAGGATCAGGGCGCGGGCCAGACCGCGGGGATCGGTTACGCGGCTCCGTCCCCTCTCGACCTCGCGCCGGATGAAGCCCTCGGTGACATCGATGAAGTAGCCGAGAACGCGGCGCTGCCACTGCTCGTAGACGCGCGGATACCCGCCAGACGCCTGCACGACCGCGGAGAAGGATGCCCGGTGGGAGGTGAGCACCTCGAACATGCTGGTCAGGTGGCGGACAGTGGCCTCTACAGGATTCTCCTCGTCAACTTCCCCGCGCAGCCAGGGGTCCACCGACCCCCGGACGTCGTGCTCGAAGCGCTCGAGGAGCCCGACCACCAGGTCGTCGAGCCCGGTGAAGTAGTGGTAGAAGGCCGAGCGAGTCATGCCCGTCTGGCTCATCACCCCGTCCACCGTCAGTTCCCTGAAGTCCACGCCCCGGAGGGCGGACTCGGCCGCGTCCAGGATCTCGGCCCGGGCATCTTGCCGGGACCGCCTTGTGCGTTGCGCCTTCATGCCTTTGACCGCCGGGTTTCCGAACCTCTCATCCTATTGACGCAGCGTCAATAATTTCGTACGGTCTATTGACGCGGCGTCAACATGCCCGAGCCGGCCCTCGGATGCCCGGGCCGTCGGGTGCCACGAATCGCTCCCGCGCTGCAGGACAAGAGCCGGAAGGAGAACGACGAATGCACAACACGGAAGCTGCGCGACAGGGATGCTGGAGCCGCGAGAACCGCCAGCCCTCCATCGCGATCATTGGAGCCGGCATGTCCGGCATCGCGGCCGTCGTCGAGTTGAGGAAGGCCGGTTACACCGACCTCACGGTGTTCGAGAAGACCGATCGCGTAGGAGGCACCTGGCGCGAGAACACCTACCCCGGTCTTTCGTGCGACGTTCCGTCGCGCTGGTACTCATTCCGCTTCGCGCTCAATCCCGACTGGACCCACCGCTTCTCTTACGGCCCCGAGATCCAGGCCTACATGGAGAGCGTGGCCGACCGCTTCGGCGTGACCGGCATCGTGCGATTCCACAGTCCCGTCGTGAAACTCGAATACGAGGGGCCGACCTGGTTGCTCACGACGGCCTCGGGCGAGCAGCAGCGCTTCGACGTCGTGATCTCGGCGTCGGGCATTCTGCACCGTCCCGCCTACCCGCGCACCGAAGGGCTCGAGAGCTTCGAGGGCGCATGCTTCCACTCGGCGCGCTGGGATCACTCCGTGAACCTCGAGGGCAAGAAGGTCGGCGTGATCGGAACCGGTTCGACAGCCGCGCAGATCATCGGCGACCTCACGCCGAAGGTCGGACGCATGGTAGTCTTCCAGCGGACGCCGCAGTGGATGATCTCGCTGCCGCAGAAGCGATACACGTCGCTTTCCAAGTGGCTGCTGCGCACCTTCCCTTTCCTGCAGAAGCTCGCCTACGACTGGTACCGCGAGCTGATGATCCGTACCTTTTCTGCCGCCACCGTCGGCGACAAGGGGATGCAGCAGCGCATCAGCCGCGCGAGCCTCAAGAATCTCGAAGAGAACGTTCCCGATCCGGAGTTGCGGAAGCGCCTGACGCCGGACTACCAGGCCGCCTGCAAGCGGCTGATCCTGTGTTCCTCGTTCTATCCGGCCATCAGCAGCCCGAATGCGAGTCTCATCACCGACGCCATCGTGCGCGTGACGCCCAAAGGGGTCGAAACGGCGGACGGAACCGTCCACGAGCTCGACGTGCTCGTGCTGGCGACGGGATTCGATCCGGGCGCCTTCATCCTGCCAACGACTGTCATCGGCGAGAACGGAGTGAACCTCGAAGAGTTCTGGGATGGCGCGCCGCGGGCGCACCGCGCCGTGGCAATTCCGGGGTTCCCGAACTTCTGGATGCTCGAAGGGCCCACGGGCCCCGTAGGAAACATGTCGCTGATCATGGTGACCGAGCACCAGATCGACTACGTCGTCGCGATGCTCGACCGGATGAAAGCCGACGGGCTTGCCGCCATCGCGGTGCGCGAGGAGGCCTTCGCCGCGTACAACGACGAGATGAAGCGGCGCATTCCCTCAACAGTCTGGGTGACGGGCGGTTGCACGAGCTGGTACATGGACAAGACGGGGATGCCCAACCTCTATCCATGGCCTCCGAAGCGCTACCTCCAGGAGATGCACTCGCCCGATTTCTCGGAGTTCCGGCTGATGGGTTCCGCGGCGATCGAGGAGATGAAGAACGCGGCGTAGCGGGCGTGTCCCGTCTGCTGGCCGAGCGCTACGAGCGCCGCTCGGTGGCACTCACCAACAACCCGGTGTTCAGCGAGTGGGAGCGAATCTCGCGAAAGGAGTAGTTGACGTCGATCATTGGTGCGCTCGCACGTGGCGCGTCGCCCGAAGCGGCGGGAACTGGATCCACGTCGCCGGCTAGCACCAAGCCCGCTCCTGCGCCACAGCACTCAGGAGCGACAGAAGCCCTGCGGTGAACACGCGTGCGCCTCGCATTTGGGCTCCTGCCCTGTGCTCTTCGACGGCGCGAAGTGAAGTGAAAACCATGCACGGCACATCAGCGCGTTCATCCTCTAACCAATCCAGGAGGGCCATGTCGTCTTCAGGACGCCCTTCTCGGCCCATCGCTGCAATCACGATCCGGCAGCCCGGGCCGTCTTCGCCAAGGAATTCGCATGCTTCGGCCAGCGTTTCTGCTCGATAAACATTCCACCGCGCAGACACGAAGATGGCTTGCGCAAAAAGGCTCTGGTCCGAAACCTCCCCCACCCAGAGGACATCGGCCCTTTCCCACAAGTAAGCATCACCAAGATACTGGATCTCCGTTCTGCGAAGCTCGTAAAGCGCGCGCCAACACCGGCCGATGGGATCAGTGTCGGCCAATTGTTCTACCGTCCAGACCAGGTTCTCCAGAGCCAACGAAGGGCCGATAGGCGGCCGTTGTCCGCCGGAGCGGGCCCCAGGCTCGCTCCCGTGAAAGACTCCGTGTCGGGCTGGATACGGCTCATGAATAGACACCGGGGCCGCGAAGCCTTTCAGGTCTGTGGGTCCCAAGTGGCGCCAATTCACCCTGTCGTGGAGCCATCCAACAGCGCAGTCGTAGACAGTGAAGCTCACGAGCAGCTGATCGGGCTGAGCCTTCGCTTCGATTCGCGCCGCGCGGTTCACGTGTCTTCCGAAGACGTCAGCCACGACTCCACCGCGACTTTTGGTCGATACTTGGCCCATGTCGATTCCGATGCGCAACCGGAAGTAGGGGTGGCGAGCCATCAACTCTTGGAGTCTCAAGCACCTCTCCACGGCCGTGCTGGGCTCAGCGAACACCGCCAACACGCCGTCGCCCGTGCCCTTCACGATCACCCCCGAGTCGTCCGCAGTAACTATTCGGGAAACATCGGCCTCGTGAGCTTCGCGCACCGCCTCGTACTGCAGTTCACCAAGCCGTTCTCGAATCGCCGTGGAATCCACGACGTCCGTGAACACGATCGCCAGAGTGGCCGTTGTCTTGCGTTCGCAGAACTCATCGACCTTCCGAACATCCTCGGGAGTAACTGGAGAGTCGTTGTATTCAGTTTCGGGGTACTTCATTCGAGGTTGTGCGAGCGGGTACTAGCCGATACCGCTCGTTCCCCACGTCCTGGGTGTTGGGTGGACTTGCCCTGCTTTCTTGGACGCCGAATTTTTGTTGCCGTCGCTTCTTGCTGATGCCGGTTCTCGAAGGCAAGCGGGCTGAGATAGCCGAGAGTCGAGTGCCGACCTGCTTTCTCGATCGTCGGGTCGATACCGGAGGACTACCGGAAGCGTGCAGGGCGGTCAGCGGCCGGCAAGACCAGCCGTGCCCAGCGTCCAGACGTCCGGGCATTGTCCGATGAGTGGCTGCGCGGCCCGACGTAGGAGCCCCAGCGCGCGGAGTGAGCTAGTCGCCTTGCGATCCGGCTCACAACGCTCTTCCATTTCTACGGAGACAATTGCCCACGCAGGCCGGGCTGACTGTTCGGGTGACAGGCGACCCACTGATGCCCGTTTCCCTCCACAACCAGCCCGGACGACGATCACCGCAACAATTCGCTTTTCTTGGCGATGCCGGGACCGGGACTCGAACCCGGACGACGTTACCGTCAGGGGATTTTAAGTTTCACCGAGACGTATTCTCACGTGTAACTGATTGTCACTCTGAGTCACGCGATGATGACCTAAGCGCCTGCTCTCAAAAAGTTTTCACACCGCGACCCGAAAGTTTTTGTCGGCGACTGTACGAGTAGATAACGGCTCGTCATCACCGTATAAGGCGGACATAAGGCGGACTGTGAAATGAGCACTCGCACCGAGATAACAACCGCTTCCATCGCTTCTATGTCTTCGGGAGGTCGAATCTACGACCCTACCCTTCGAGGCTTCGGCGTCCGCCGAACAACGCGAGGAGCATCGTTCTTTTTCCGCTGGCGCTCCTCCGGCAAGCACCGCGAAATCGGGCTCGGCATCGTCGGCGAGGTCACCATTACCAGCGCGCGCCGGCATGCGCAGAAGCTGAACGGTCGCCTCGTGATCGGCATCGACCCTCTCGACGAAATGCGCGAGGCGCAGGAAGCGAAGCGCGCGGCCGAAGCCGCTAAGTCCGCAGCGGAGGCCGCGCTTGCGGCGCGCATGACGCTCGCCGAGTTCGCTCCTGTCTACGCCAGCTCCACCCGGAAAAAGGACAGCTCGCGGCGTTCAGACGCCTCGATCTTCTGGCTCCACATCCTCACACGGCTCGGCTCGAAGGCGGTCGCCGAGATCAATCGCCTCGACGCCCAGCACCTTCACGATGACCTCGCGCTGACGCCGACGAGGGCGAACCGCACCTTCGCCCTGCTCTCTCACATGCTCACTGTCGCTGCCGCGAAAGGTTACCGCGACGCGCCGCTGCCGAGAAAGTGCATCACGAAGAACGCCGAGCCGCCCCGCGATCGGTACTTGTCGCCTGCCGAGCACGCGACGCTCTGGAAAGTCCTGCTTGAGATGGCCGACACGCCACACCAAGACAGCGCCGACGCGCTTCGTCTGCTCATCGTGACAGGGTGCAGGAAGGGCGAGATCGTTGGGCTCGCGTGGTCTGAAGTTGACCTCGACGCGCGATGTCTTCGTTTGGCCGACAGTAAGACGGGAAGACGTACCGTGCCTCTGGTGCCGAATGCCGTGGACATCCTCAAGTCTCGCGCGGCTTCGCGCCGATCCGCGTTTGTGTTCCCGTCCGAGGACCTAACCGACCCACGCGCCGACGTGGAAGTAGCGTGGCGACTCGCGCGCGACGCTGCGGGGCTGGGAGGCGTCCGCATCCATGACCTTCGGCACAGCTTCGCCGCCGCGTGCGTGGCCGAGGGGCTGTCGCTGATCGAGATTGGTGGGCTGCTTGGCCACAAGGCCGCCGCCACGACCGCGAGATATGCGCACCTCTCGGATGCAGTCGCACGAATCGCAGCTGACCGTGTCGGCGCGCGGCTCGCACAGATCACCGCGGCCAGCGATGGGCTGCGGGCCGTGAAGTGACAGACAAAGACGTCGACGACGAGCTGGACGGCTTGACGGACGACGAGATCCGGGCGCGTACGAAAGCGTTGATGGTGCGCTCGCTCCTCGGCCCGAAGTTCTTTGAAGGCTTCGCCCAACATCCCACCGACGAGGAGCTGTTGTCGCCGGCGTTCGTCAACGAAGCGGCTCGAAGATGGCGGGCTCTGGGCCAGGACTTCAAGCTCCTTCGGGAGAGCAAGGAGATGCAAGGCCGAGTTCAACGCTTACTGAACTGCTCGCGGCGGAACTCAATCCCGAACATTCCGATTGGCAGCATGATGCGGCTGCTGCTGAAATTGCTCTGGGTTCCGGAGTATTTCGAGATGCTCCGTCAGAGAAGCACGCTCCTTACCGACAGTGCAGCGCGGCAAGCCGCGACGCAGCTCCGAAGAACTGTCCGGGACAGTCCGGTTCGCGGACTATGGGAGACACTGTCCGAGCAACTGGATCGGTTCATGGCCGGAGCAGAGCTGACCGACGCGTGGGCAACGCTTCCGGTTCAGAACAGGGACACGGCGCATCGTACATTCACGATCTACCTCATCCACGAGGAGCTGCGGAAGCACACAGACAAGCCTATGCACGGCGCGATTGCCGATCTCGCCACAGCCGCGCTCCCGACAGCCGCGCTCCCGAAGGGAAAAGACGTCGTCACCTCGGAGCACGTCCGAAATACCCTCCGGGAATGGTCGGCACGAGCGAAACGCGGGGGTTTGCTCTTGCCTTCGCCCACAAACCCCCGCGGCCAAAACGCCAAATGATCGTACTGTACCGCCTGAGCCACAGGAGGTACTCGCGTGACAAAGCCCAACCCTTCCGATCTGTCTGATCTGTCCGAGGACGCGCTACTCACCACCGCCGAGGTCGCGCAGTTACTGCGCCTCTCTCCCGGTCGTTTGCGTAATCTGCGCTGCGCCGGGCGTGGACCCCGAGGTTTCAAAATCGGGAGAAGCGTTCGTTTTCGGCTCGGTGCCGTCCGCGCTTGGCTCGCCGAGAAGGCCGATCCCGCGCCGACCAGCAAAGCTCCAATCGCCAACGCCTGAACAAGAACGTCGCCCTCGTGGGAAGGCGACGTTGTTGTCCAGGCGATTGGTCGCCGAGGTCTGCGTGGCTGCGGACTGAAGTCTACCACTCCAAGGGCACCACGTCTCATCCATTCCTCGCGAGGTCGATCAAAGGAGAAACGACCCGTGACAACGCAATCGTTCATCGATGCTCGCCGCGAAGCTGCGGCCGAGATGGCCGCCCGGATGGCCGACGTCTTTAACTCGCTAGACAGGCTTAGGACGCTCGGAGAGCGCCTCGGGCTCGACGACCCGAGCGATCTAGCCGCGGCGTGGGAAAAGGCCATGCGGGCCGTCGACGGGCTCGAAGTGGCTATCGCCGTGGCGGTGAAGGGATGACGTCCGCCGACTACCCTGCGGCCGTCCTCGTCGCCGCACTCCGCTACGCCGAACGCGGATGGGCGGTCTTCCCACTTCACACGATCGTCGACGCCGCTACAGGCGCGTGCAGCTGTGGAACCACGCCTTGCGGCGACGCCGGGAAACATCCTCGCGTCCGTCGCGGCGTCCGGGAAGCGACGAAGGATAAGAAACAGATCCGGAAGTGGTTCGGCAAAGGATCGGAGCTGTCGAATATTGGGATAGCGACGGGCGAGCTTTCAGGCATCACCGTCCTCGATATTGATATCGGAGACGGGAAGCTCGGTGCCGAGTCGTGGGCCGAAGCGATTCGCGAGATAGGCGAACCGGAAACCCTTCGCGCTATGACCGGGAGCGGAGGCGCGCACGTCTTCTTTCAGTACAACAGCGCACTAAAGACCGCGTCTAACGTGCTCGGGAAAGGAGTCGACTGCCGTAACGACGGAGGCTATGTCGTCGCCGCTCCGTCGCTCCACAGGAGCGGAGGCGTGTACGAATGGATCGACTTCGAGACGCCGCTCGCAATCCTCCCGGCCGCGCTGTCCCAGCGAAAGGAAACGCGCAAACGACCGAAGCGTGACGATATGTACCAGAGCAAGTACACGCTGGAACAGGTCGAAGGAATGCTCACCTTCGTCCCGGCCGATGACCGCGATCTCTGGCGCAACGTCGGGATCATCCTCG
>CAYYVZ010000248.1:0-7725 GCA_964475235.1 uncultured Myxococcales bacterium
TGTAGTCGCGGCGCGTGCGGTTGAAGAAGTACGGCGAGTCGTGCGCGACGGTGCCGCGCCCCATGCCGTTGCAGTAGCAGGGCATCTTCGTCTCGGCGAGGAAGCGGCGCAGCGCCTCGGCGCCGTTCGACCACTTGACGCCCGTGCCCGCCATCACCATCGGCATCTTCGCGTCCTTGAGGAGGGCGATCGCGCTGCGAATGGCGCTCTCTTCCGGACGGATGCGCGGGGCAGCCATCGGCGCGGGGCAGTAGGCGGTATCGAGAGTCACGGGCCCGCCGAGCACGTCGATGGGGATCTCGAGGTAGGAAGGTCCGGGATTGCCGGCGAGGGCGAAGCGGATCGCTTCCTCGATGAACTCGCCGAGGCGGTCGGAGGCGTAGCACGCGTTCGCCCACTTCGTGATGGGGCGCATGACGGAGATGTGATCCATCTCCTGCAGCGAGCCGCGGCGAAGGTTGGCGAGAGGACCCTGGCCGCCGATCACGAGGATCGGGGAGTTGGCGCGCCACGCATTGGCGATGCCGGTGACGCCGTCGGTGGCGCCCGGGCCGGCCGTCAGCACCGCGACACCGACGCGCCCCGGATGCAGCCTCGCGTACGCGTCGGCCGCGTGAACCGCGGCCTGCTCGTGGCGAACGTCGACGACGCGAATGCCTTCGTTCAGGCAGCCGTCGTAAATCGCCATCACATGACCGCCCGAGAGCGTGAAGATGCAGTCAACGTTAGCTTTCTTGAGCGCCCGAGCGACGAGCTTTCCACCATCCATTCGTGTCGTCCTGCCTATTGCGATTCGCGGTTTCCACGGCGAGAAACTCCCGCCGACCGCATCGGCGACCTATATCTGTCGGCCCGATAATAACAAGGCGCTTCATGCGCGCCCGGCCCCGCGATTGACATCAGTCCCCACGGCTCCTACCGTCCGCGGCGCGAGCCGAACCAGGGCAATTCCGCCCTGCGTCGGGAACGAGGTGAGATTCCTCGACTGCCCCGCAACTGTGAGGGGGGACGGTCGTCGCAGAAGGCCACTGGGCGCTTGAAAGCTCCTGGGAAGGCGCGACGCACCGGACGATCCCCGAGTCAGGATATCGACGCGGCTCGCACAGGCTCGACCTTCCGGAGGGGAAGGTGGACCGGAATCGCTTCCGCATTTCGACGGACTTCTGTCGGCGGAAGGCGCGCCGCTCTCGATCTCCCCCACCGAAAGGTTCGACCCACTGACCCCGGCGAGGGCCGGAAGGGGATCGAACATGCGCAAGACCATCCTTGCTGCGACTGCGGTCGCGGCACTCGTTCACCAATCCATTGCGGTCTCGGACGCGGCCACACAGCCGGCTGCAGGCTACCTCTATACGCGCACGGTGCTGCCCGAGCTCACCGAGGGATGCATCGCCCACGCACCGGGCGGCGTCTACGTCGGCGTGGGGCCGGCGTTCGTGTCGTTCCCGCCGCCCGGAGGAACGCGCCAGCTCCTGTTCGTTCCGGACGTCGGCGCGTCGCGCGTCGTTGCGACGGGCTTCAACTCTTTCAGCGACTGCGCCTACGACGCAGCTGCGGATGTAATCTACGTCACCGACAGCGGCGCGGAGTTCACGGGCGCGACGACCGGCGATACCGTCTTCGCGATCGACGGCAGCGCGACCAATGCGACGGCTGCCGGCAACGAAGTTCTTGCGAGCGGTTCGATTCCGTTCGCGTTCTCCGTCGTGCTCGTCTCCGACGGCCTGCTCGTTTCCGATGCGGTCGGCAACGGAGGGGGCAGTGTCGTCCACATCGACCTCTCCGGCGTGACGCCCGTCGCGACGACCTGGGCCAGCGGGTTCGACTACACCGGGGGCATTGCCGTGGACGGGACCCGCGTGCTCGTCAGCGAAGCTCTGCAGCCGAGCTTCGACAGCGCGATTTACGAGTACACGACGGCGGGCGCCCTTCAGTCGACGTACTCCGGACCAACCTTCAGCCACGGCTCGAACGACCTTGCGATCGCCGCCGACGGAAACGTGCTCGCCACGGGAGGCTCGACGATCGTTTCCGTCGATGACAGCGCAGTGGCGACCCCGCTCGTGACCGGCCTCGACGGCGGAACCGGCTTCGACGCGTTCGGCGGCGGAGTTTCGGTGGACGAAGTGACGGGCCGCATCGATTTTCTCGCGTCGTCGTTCTCGGGCGCGGATGACGACAAGAGCATCCACCGCCTGGTTCCGATCGACAGCCTGGTGACACGCGGCAGCAAGGCCTCCGACTGCGCGATGGAGTTCTTCGGCGTCGAGCTCGTGCCCTCTGCACCGGGAAGGACGCCGCGTGCGGCCATCTGTGTCGACGGCGCGCCGTGCGATGCCGACGGGGTCGTCGACGGCGGTTGCACGTATCCGCTGGGACTCTGCTTCAACGTGACCGATCCCCGGCTTCCCGACTGCACGCCGACGGGCATCGCGTCCGTCACGCTCATGCGCGACATTCCCGAGGGTTCGGGTGCGGAAAGCGTCGTGCTCGATGCAGCCGGCGACATGCCGATTACTGCGCCGACCTGCGTGTACGGAAGCGGCGTTCGGGTTCCGCTGCGCGAAGGCAGCGAGCCGGGAGAATACCGGACCGGCAAGGGCCGCGTGCAGATTCGCGCCACGACCACGGGCTCGCCGGTCGCGGCCGATACCGACGTCGTGCGCCTGATCTGCGAGCCGTCGGTGCCGTGAAGCGCGCATGCGCAGCCGCCGTCGTCATGGCGGCAATCTCGGCGCACGCCGGAAGTTCGTCGGCAGGGGATCCCTGGCTCGATCGCGTGCGCGCGTTCGAGCCGGGTACCCAGGCCGGCTTCGGCGCGGAGCAGCTCCCTCGCGTCGTGCGGGGAAAACCGGAGGGCCTCGGCCTGAACGCCGGCTCGACCGACGTCGTGTCGCTCGGCAACGACGGCCGCATCGTCGTCTCGTTCGACGACAACGCGGTGGTGGACGGCGAGGGGGACGACCTCGTGATCTACGAGAATGCGTTCTTCTCGGCGACGCTGGTGTTTGCCGAGCTTGCGTACGTCGAAGTGAGCGCCGACGGGAAAGTCTGGAGTGCGTTTCCGTACGACGCCGGGACGCGCGAAGGGCTCGCCGGGCAGACGCCGGTGCTGTCGAGCTCGGAGAACGAGCTGGACCCGCTCGATCCCGAGTCGGGCGGCGACCGCTTCGATCTGGCGGACGTGGGTCTCGACTTCGTGCGCTTCGTTCGCATCACCGATGCAGGCGCAGCGATCGACGATCCGGGCAACCACAGCTTCGCGGGCACCAAGGGCGGCTTCGATCTCGATGCGGCTGCAGCGATCCATTCCACCGACCTCGGATGTGTTTCGGGCACGCTCGCGGACGGCGGCGACGCCGTGGCAGGCGCGCGCATCGTGCTGAAAGCCGACGGCGAGCCGCGGCGGCGGCGCTGGACGGGGGAGGACGGGAGCTTCCGCTTCTGCCGCCTGAGGCCCGGCCTCGACTACGACGTCGTCGCCAAGCCGAGCGACGCGAGGTCGCGGGTCTACGTGGGCGGCGAGCAGCTTCGCGTGCACGTGGACCTCACGGTCGATTGATATCGGACGCACGGCGGGCCGGCCCGCCGTGCGTCCGCCGCCAGGCTCGGCTTGCCGGCAGGCCCAAGCTAGTCTCCCGCCGCCGTGCGAATCGCGCTCCCCACGTTCTTCCTGACGGCGATCGTTGCCTGGACGCCCGGTCCATCGACGGCGACGGCCGGCGATGCCCCGGTTCGCGTCGTTACGTCGATTCCGCCGCTCGCGATGCTCGTCTCCGAGCTCGGCGGCGACCGGGTCAGCGCCCACAGCATTCTTCCTCCCGGAGCCGACTCGCACACCTTCGAGCCGCGTCCGTCCGACGCACGCGACGTCGCCGGTGCGGGCCTCATCGTGATGCTCGGCTCGCCGATCGACGACTGGCTCGCGCGCGTGCTCGAGTCCGCGGAGGGCAGCACGGTGGTTCGCCTCGACGAGCCTCACGCGGACGGACACCACGAGCACGCCGCCGGTCATGACCACGGCACGGACGACGATCCTCACGTCTGGCTCGATCCGGTCTGGGTACGCGAACGGGCGATTCCCGCGCTTCATCGTGCCCTCGCGGCCGCCGACCCCGAAGGCGCGCCGCACTACGGCGCTTCGGCGCGCGCGATGGCCGGACGGATGAGCGACCTCGAGGAGGACATCCGCGCGAGCTTCGAGGGCGCGAAGACGCGAAGCTTTCTTGCGTGGCATCCGGCCTGGCAGCGCTTTGCAGGCCGCTTCGGACTGCACGCCATCGGCAATCTCGCCGAAGGGGAGGGGCGCGAGCCGTCGCTGCGCGCGATGATTTCTGCGACGCGCGCCGCGCGTGCCTCGGGCGTGCGCGCGATCCTCGTCGAGCCCCAGCAGGGACGCCGCGAAGCGTCGGTCGTCGCCGACGAGCTCGGGCTGCCCGTGCTCGTCGTCGATCCGCTCGGCGATGCGTGGAGCCTCGATCGCAACACGTACCGCCTTCTCATGCTCTACAACGCACGCATCTTCGCGCAGGCTCTCGGCGTCGAACGAAAGAGCGACGACGAGGACAAACCCGCTTCGTAGACGTCTACTGCGCGCTGCCCAGGCGGCGTCTCGCCTCCGCGGCCATGCGCAGGCCGTTCGGATTGCCGGGCTCGAGCTCGAGCGAACGCTGCGCCGCTTCCAGCGCTTCCTTCGGACGGCCGAGCTGCAGCAAGGTGTTGGCCACGTTGCGATGGGCCATCGCGACGCCCGGCTTGGCCGCCGCACCCGCGACGTAGACCTCGAGAGCATCCTCGAGCTTTCCCTGTTCCAGATAGAGCCCGCCGAGGTTCTGATACGAACGCACGATGTGAGGCATCAGGCGGATGGCCTCGCGGTAGTGGGGCTCGGCTTCGGCGAGGCGCCCGTCCCGCTTGTAGGCGTTGGCGAGGTTGTAGTGGAGGCGCTCGCTCTGGGGCGCCTGGCGCAGCGAGTCTTCCATCAACGCGATCGGCTCGGCGAGCAAGGCGTTGCGTTGTACCGTCGCTGTGGCGAGCGCAACGCACACGAGCGCAGCGACGCCGATAGCGGCCGACGCTGCCGTCCGTGACGTCGATCCGAAGCGCGTCGCAGCCGCACGGAGCGTGTCCCACGCCGCCGGCACGAGCGCCATCGCGAGGAACGCAATCGGCAGGTACATGCGGTGCTCGACGTAAAAGTCGGCCAACGGCACGAAGGTCGAGGTCGGCGCGAGCACGACCGCCGACGCGAAGAACGCAAAAGCGAACAGAGGCTGCCTGCGTGCGGTCGCGAGCGACGCCGCTCCGAGCGCGGCCAGAATGACGAGCGGCAGCACGACGGAGTCGCCGAGGAAGGTCGGCAGCACGGGCCAGGGCCCGCGGTACCCGCAATCGAAGCAAAGGCCTGCCGGCCAGAGCGCAAGGCGCAGGTAGTGGACGACCACGCCGAACTGGGCCGAGAGGTAGCCAAGCGGCGTGATGCCTTCCAGAAGGAAGCCCGCCGTGTCCGACGTAAATCCACCCGTCGTGAGGGTGAGCACGAAGGTCGCCGCTGCGGCAGCCGTCGCCAGCGCGTAGGCCGGCCACCGGCTCGCCATCGCGGCAACGTTTCCGCGGGCGAGAAAGCAGAGGTCGTAAACCGCGAGCAGGGCCGGCACCACCACGAACGAGGGCTTGCTGTACATGCCGAAGAGGCAGGACAGCGCGAGGCCGGCGAGCCCCGCGCGCGTCCGCCCTTCGTGCATCGCGACGAACGACAGCAGCGCACCTGCGAGCGCGGCCGATGCGAAGATCTCGGCACGCTGGATCACGTAGGTGACGCTCTCGGTCTGCATGGGATGAAGCAGGAAGACGAGGGCGGCGACTCCGGCGAGACGCTCCGCAGCCGCGGCGAAGCGCCCATCGAACGCCTCGAGCCGCAGTGTCGCGCGCGTGAGAGCGAAGACCAGCAGGCCGGCGAGCGCGTGCGCGGCGACGTTCAGCAAATGGTACCCGGATACCGAGAAGGCGCCCGCCACATAGTTCCAGCGAAGGCTCGCCGTCACGACGGCGCGCGGGTCGCCGAACAGCGCGGAGATGGAAAGCGGCTGCCGGAGGATCTCGTTTTTGGTGATGTTGACGGGATCGTCGAGGAGGAAAGGGTTCCCGAGGGCGCTCGCGTAGGTCGCGGCTGCAGCGGCGACGAGCCCGACCATCCAGGCGGCCGTCTCGGCGGAGAAACCGCCGGCTCGGTGCTTCACGACGGGCCGGATCGGTTCCACGGCCGGTCGGGTCGCAGGTGCGGCGGGCCTCGGACGCTCGTTCCTGTCGCTGGCCTTGCGACCCATCGCTCGGCTTGTAGCGGACGGCGCGAGTGCGGGGAACTCGTTCGACTCCCGGTCCGGCCGCTTGCCTGCCGCTCCCGCAGCGAACATAGTCGCGCGCTGCTCTCGAGAGCAGCCCCCTTCCTCGTGACTGCCATGGATGCCGTGCTCTTCGATCGCGTGAGTGTCGAGCTCGACGGACGACCCGTCCTCGAGGACATCTCGTTTCGCGTGCGCGAGGGCGCGTTCCTCGGCGTGATCGGGCCGAACGGCGCTGGCAAGACGACGCTGCTGCGCACGATGCTCGGCCTCGTGCCCGCGAGCGCCGGCGACGTGAGCGTGCTCGGCCGTCCCGCCGGTTCCCACGGAGAGGACGCCCATGCGATCGGCTACGTGCCGCAGCGCCAGAGCGTCCCGCGAAACTTTCCAGCCACCGTCGCCGACGTCGTCATGATGGGCAGGCTCTGCTGCATCGGGCGCATGAAGCGCGCGCGTGCGGCGGACTGGGCGCGCGTGCGCGGCGAGCTCGGCGAGATCGGCATCGGACACCTCGCGGACCGGCCGATCGGGCGGCTTTCCGGCGGCGAGGTCCGGCGCGTGCTGCTCGCGCAGGCCCTCTGCACGGGCACGCGCCTGCTGGTGCTCGACGAACCGACGGTCGGCCTCGACCTTCCGGCCGAGCTCGAGTTTTACAGCCTGCTGCGCCGTCTCCAGAGCGAACGCGGCATCACGGTGGTCTGCGTCTCTCACGACCTGCTCGCGCTCGCGGGGCAGGCGAGCGAGCTCATCTGCATCAACCGGCGCATGCACGTGCACGGCAATCCGGAGGAAGTGGTGCACAGCCACGCGCTGCGCGAAGCATACTCGTGCGAGTTCGACTTCATCGCCGGCGAAATCGCGCACCACGAAGGGCACGTCCACGTTGCCGGCGGACCTGCGCACGGGCCCGTAGCGTAGATGCTCGAATTCGCGTTCGCCGAGCGGGCCCTCGTTGCGGCCGTCGTCACGGGCCTGCTCTGCGGCCTGCTCGGCTTCTTCGTGATCCTGCGCCGGCTCGCGTTCATCGGCGTCGGGATCTCGCACTCGGCCATCGGCGGCGTTGCCATCGGCCTGCTCGTGGGCGTCGATCCGGGCCTGTCGGCGGCTGTCTTCTCGGTCGCCGTCGCGCTCGGCATGTTCCAGGTCGCACGCGACCGGCGACTCGGCGAGGACGCGATCATCGGCGTCTTTCTCTCCGGAGCGATGGCACTGGGCCTGCTGCTCACGAGCATGCAGCACGGCTACCAGAGAGACCTCTTTGCGTACCTGTTCGGGAGCCTGCTCACGGTCTCGACGCAAGACCTTGCGATGCTCTGCGGCCTCGCCGCGGTGATCGCGGTCGTCGTCGCGGCCTCCTTCCGCGAGATGCTGTTCGTGGCGTTCG
>CAYYVZ010000249.1:0-7688 GCA_964475235.1 uncultured Myxococcales bacterium
GTCGCGCTCGGTTACTGGCGCTTGGTCACGAGGTGCAGCTTCTCGTTCACGGCCGCCTGGTATTCGCCGGCGGTGAGAAAGCGCTCTTCCACCATGCGGCGCAGCACGTAGAGCTGGCGCGTACGGGCCGCTTCCGGGGCGCGGTTGGGTGAATAGCGGCTCGGAGCGGCCGGAAGGCCCGCGAGCATCGCGGCCTCGGCGGCCGTCAGTTTCTGCACCGGCTTGCCGAAGTAGTTGCGCGCCGCCGCGCCGACGCCGTGGTTGCCGTCGCCGAGGTAGATCTGGTTCAGGTACAGCTCGAGGATCTGCTGCTTGGTCAGCGCCTGCTCGAGGCGCAGCGACAGCAGGATCTCCTTCAGCTTTCGTTCGTAGCTCCGTTCGGGGGTGAGCAGCAGGGCCTTGACGACCTGCTGCGTGATCGTGCTGGCGCCCTGCACGACGTCGCCGGCGCGAAGGTTGGCGGCGGCGGCACGCGCGATTCCCACGAAGTCCACGCCGCGATGGGCGAAGAAGTCGGAGTCCTCCGCTGCAAGGAACGCATTGCGGAC
The DNA here is from genome assembly GCA_964475235.1 of uncultured Myxococcales bacterium. Classification (GTDB taxonomy): domain Bacteria; phylum Desulfobacterota; class Binatia; order UBA1149; family CAITLU01; genus DATNBU01. Next base: position 549 of record CAYYVZ010000249.1, read on the forward strand.
GAGGGGAGGGATCTGCTCGATCGGCACGCGATAGCGCCGTTCGCGGAAGAACTCCTCGATGAGGGTGTTGTCGTCGGCGTAGACGCGCGTCGCGACCGGCGGGTCGTACTCGAGCAGGCGGTCGAGGGGCGGAAGGGTCGCGGTGAGCTCTTCGTACGCTGCCAGCAGGATGACGGCGCCGACGGACGTCGCGACGGTGATGGCCAGGACGACCAGCCACTTGAGCACTCTCAGTATTCGCAAGGCGTCGCCGCTCGGCAGGGCCGATCAGGCGAGACTAGCCGATTCTGGGCGATTTGCACGCTGCCGCACCGGGCTTTTCGATGCGTGCACAGCATGTTCCGCCGACGCGCGCACGGCACGCTTTGCCCGCGCATGACGAGCACTCGACGCCCGCGCGTGCACGACGCCTTGCGATGTACGAAAACGTGCGCTTGAGGGAGGGCAGGGACACGGCTATGCCACCGCTCGTGCAGACGCCCAAGTCCGCGGACCGCTCCTCGCTCGAGACGGCAGCGTCCCTGCTCGCGAACGCGCGGTCGGTCGTCTTCCTGACGGGCGCCGGCATTTCGACCGAGTCGGGAATTCCCGACTTCCGCTCACCGGGCGGACTGTGGACCCGCTACGATCCGCGCAAGCTCACGTTCGACCTGTTCTGCCTGCACGAGCAGACCAGGCGCGACTACTGGAAGCTCGCGACCGAGACCTATCCCGTGCTGCGCGAGGCGCAGCCGAACGCGGCCCACCATGCGATCGCCACGATCGAAGGCGCCGGCCGTCTCCTCAAGCTCGTCACGCAGAACATCGACGGCCTGCACCTCAAGGCCGGTACTTCGCGCGAGAAGCTCATCGAGATCCACGGCTCCTCGCTGCGCGCGACGTGCATCGAGTGCGGCGCGGAGCACGACCGCCAGCAGCTTCACGACCGCATCGCGGCCGGCGAGCTCGAGGTTCCTTACTGCGAGAAGTGCGGCGGACCGGTCAAGCCCGCGACGATCTCGTTCGGACAGGCGATGCCGGAGCGCGAGACGCGCGAAGCGTTCGCGGCTGCCGAGGCGTGCGATCTTTTCGTCGTCGTCGGCTCCTCGCTGCAGGTGTATCCCGCGGCCTCGCTTCCCGACGTCGCCGCGAGCGCCGACGTTCCCGTCGTCATCGTGAACAACGAGGAGACGCCGAAGGACGACATCGCCTCGGCCGTGCTGCGCGGCTCGGCCGGCGAGTCGATGTCGCTGCTCGTACGCGCGGCCGGGCTCGAACGGTCTTGATTCCCTTCCTCGATCTTGCCGCCGACTTCGGCGCCGTCGAGGCCGACGCGCGCCGGCGCATCGACGGCGTGCTCGCGCGCCAGCAGTTCGTGCTCGGTCCGGAAGGCGCCGAGCTCGAAGCCTCGCTCGCCGGAAGGCTCGGCGTTCCGTCGGCCGTCGCGGTGTCCTCTGGAACCGAGGCGCTGTCTCTGTCGCTGCTCGCGCTCGGAATCGGCGCCGGCGATGCCGTCGTGCTGCCGGCGTTCACGTTCTTCGCCACGGCGGGCGCCGTCGCGCGCGCGGGCGCGCTTCCGGTGTTTTGCGACATCGAACGCGACAGCTTCCTCGCGAGCGCGGCCACGATGCGCCGCGCGATCGACGAACACTTCGTCCGCGAAGGGAGCAGCCGCGGCCACGGCCGCGAATGGAAGCATCGTGCCAGCGGAGCGAGGCTCGCCGCCCTGCTTCCCGTGCATCTCTACGGACGTGCGTGCGAGATGGACTCCATTGCCGGGCTCGCGCGGGAGACAGGCGCGCGCGTCGTCGAGGACGCCGCGCAGGCCATCGGTGCGAAGAGCGGACGACGTGCCGTCGGCAGCATCGGCGATACCGGCTGCTTCTCCTTCTATCCGACCAAGAACCTCGGCGGCGCCGGCGACGGCGGGCTCGTTGCGTGCACCGACGCCGCGCTCGCCGGACGCATCGCGAGACTGCGCTCGCACGGTGGCGAGCACGGCAGCTACGAACACCACGAAGCCGGCATCAACGCGCGCATGCCCGAGCTCGTCGCGGCGGTGCTCAACGCCAAGCTCCAGCGCCTAGACGAATGGACGGACAGGCGCCGTGCGCTCGCCGCGGTCTACGCGGATGCACTCGGCGACGCAGCGGCGCGCGGGCTCGTGGAGCTGCCGTCGGCGTGTGCGCGCGAGTCGCACGTCTGGCACCAGTTCGCGGTGCGGCTTCAGGACGGCTCTCGCCGCGAGCCCGCTGCGGACGACTCTCGCCGCGACCGCGTGAGCCGGCGCCTCGCCGCGGACGGCATCGCAACGCGCGTGTTCTATCCGCTGCCGCTCCACCTGCAGCCGTGTTTCGCCTCGCTCGGTTTTCGCACCGGCGACCTTCCCGAATCCGAAGCGGCTGCGCGCGAGGCTCTCTGCCTGCCGATCTACCCGTCGATGACCGAGGATGCCGCCCGCGAGGTCGCCGCGCGTCTGGTCGCCGCTGCTGCGCGAGAGTGAGATGAAGCGCGCGCCGTTCGTCCTCACGATCGCGGGCTTCGATCCCTCGTGCGGCGCGGGCCTCGTCGCCGACGCGCGCTCCATCGAGGCGATGGGCGCGCTGCCGCTGGCCGTCGCGACCGCGATCACCGTGCAGTCGGGAAGCGGCGTGCGCGCTTCGAAGGCGCTTTCTCCGGCCCAGGTCGGCGCTCAGCTCGACGAGCTGCTGAAGAACCTTCCGGTCGCCGCCGTCAAGATCGGCCAGATTCCCAATTCTGCGATCGCGCGCGCAATCGCGAAACGGCTCGCGAAGCTCCGTGTTCCCGTCGTGCTCGATCCCGTGCTCGTCGCGAGCGGCGGCGGCCGCCTCGCCGCGGCGGGGACGGCGCGCACGATCCTCCAGGACCTGGTTCCGCTGGCCTCGCTCGTCACGGTGAATCTGTCGGAGGCGGAGGTTCTCACCGGCCTTCGTGTGACGGGGGTAACGGCGATGCAGGAAGCGGCGGCTGCGATCGAGGCCTGCGGCGCCGGGGCCGTTCTCGTCAAGGGCGGCCACCTTCGTGGGGATCCGGTGGACGTCCTGCGTCTCGGCGGCCGGGAGAAATCGCTTCGCGCGCCTCGCATCCCGGGCTCGATGCACGGAACCGGCTGCGCGCTCGCATCGGCCGCCGCCGCGCGGCTCGCCGCGGGAGACGACGTGGAAGACGCAGTGCGCAAGGCGCGCGATCACGTGAGGAAACTGCTCCGCGGCGCGGTCCCGGCGGGAAAAGCCCGGCTGCGAACGTGAGCGGTCACTCGACCGCTCGCGATCGAGCGCGAGGGGTCGAGTGAGCGTTCGCGATGGGGCGGATTGAGCGGCCGCTTTTCGCTGATATAACCCCGGCCCATCAAGGAAACTCCTTCAGAGACGGCGGATCGCGCTTCGGCTGCCGACCGGCCGCGCGGCACGCGCCGCCATCTGCGGTTGCTCGAGGAACTGACGATCCTGCTCGGCCGCAGCGCCGAGCCGGGCGAAGCCCTCGAAGGCCTCGTGCGCATGGTCGCCTCGGCCTTCGATTGCGAGGTCTGCTCCCTTTACAGCTACGACGAGTCGTCCGGGCTTCTCAGCCTGGCGGCCACGCACGGTCTTCCGGCGCGCAGCATCGGCCGCGTCACCATGAGCAAGCGCGAAGGCCTCGTCGGCCTCGTCGTCGAGCAGCAGGCTCCCGTCGTCGTGGACGACGCGCTCGCCCACCCGCGCTTCAAGTTCTTCCCCGAGACGGGCGAGGAGAAGTACCACTCGTTCCTCGGCGTGCCGGTCGGCGAAGGCTCCGGCACCCGCGGCGTACTCGTGGTGCAGAGCCGCCGCCGCCGCCGCTTCGCGCCCGAAGAGGTGAGTCTTGCGCGTTCGGTCGCGGGCCAGGTGCGCGCCTTCATGGTGAACGCCCACCTCTCCGAGCGGCTGCAGCGCCAGGAGGAAGAGCGCGAGCGCTACCGCCGCGAGATGCAGAAGGCCGTCGCGCGTCTCGAGAGCCTCGAGAACTCGCGATCGCGCAGCGAGAAGCGACTCAACGACACCGGCACCGTCATGTGCTCGGGCCTCGCGGCTTCGCCGGGTGTCGGAATCGGCAAGGCCCATCGCATCGAGCCGCCCGCCAACCTGGCGGACGTCGAGACGACTCCGGGCCGCGGCGTCGAAGAGGAACGCGCGCGCTTCGAGGTCGCCCTCTCGGAAGCGGTTCGCGACGTCGAGGAAGCGCGCATCCGCATGCGCGAGCTCGTCCCCGAGGTCGGCGGCGCCATCTTCGAGGCGCTGCGCATGATGATCGAGGACCGGTCCTTCTCGGCGCGCGTCGTCAAGGAGATCGGCCGCGGCATTTCCGCCGAGAGCGCGCTCAAGATCGTCGTCTACGACTACGTCCAGCGTTTCGAGGAGATGAGCGACAACTACCTGCGCGAGCGCGCTGCCGACGTGCGCGAAGCCGGCCAGAGGATCCTCGGGCACCTGCTGGGCGTAGCGACGCGCGAGCTCGAGGTGCGCGAGAACGCCGTGCTCATCGCCGAGGAGCTGTCGGTCACCGACCTCGCCACCGTCGACACCGCCAAGCTGTGCGGCATCGTCTCGTCGCGAGGCGGTGTGACGTCCCACGCCGTCATCCTGGCAAAGTCCCTGAGCATCCCGACCGTCGTCGGTGCCGACGGCGTGTTCGACTCGATCCGCGAAGGCTCCGTCGTGGTCGTGGACGGAAATTCGGGCACGGTCTACCTGCGACCGGATGCGGAGGTCGTTGCCGAGTATCGCCGTCTCGACAGCGAGTACCGCGCCTTCCAGAAAGGCCTCGAGCACCTGCGCGACCTTCCGGCCGAGACGCTCGACGGACACCGGGTGAACCTGCTCGCCAACGTCGGCCTCATCGGCGAGCTCGACCTGATTTCGAAGTACGGCGCCGAGGGCATCGGCCTCTACCGTACCGAGTTCCCGTTCCTGTCGTGGCGCGACTTCCCGAACGAGGACGAGCAGAGGAACCTCTACCGGCGCGTGTTCGTACGCATGCAGGGCAAGCCCGTCACGATCCGCACGCTCGATCTCGGCGCCGACAAGCACCCGCTGTTCGGTTCCCAGGTTCGCGAGCCGAATCCGTTCCTCGGCCTGCGCTCGATCCGCCTCTCGCTCGAGTCGGAGGACTTCTTCCGCGAGCAGATCCGCGCGATTCTGCGCGCCGCCGAGGGCATGCCGCTGCGCATGCTGTTCCCGATGATCACGAACGTGGAAGAGATGCGGCGCGTGCGCGAGATCTACGCGGAGTGCCTCTCGGATCTCTCGGCGGGAGGCTTCGAGGTGCCGCCCAACGTCGAGCTCGGCGCGATGATCGAGGTTCCGGCGGCCGTCCTGCGCGCCCCCCAGCTGATGCGCGAGGTGGATTTCGTGTCGATCGGCACGAACGACCTCATCCAGTACACGCTCGCCGTCGATCGCGACAACCTGAAGGTCGCACCGATGTACGAGCCGCTCCACCCGGCCGTCCTGCAATCGATCCGCATGACGGTGGACGCGGCTCACGACGCGGGCCGCCGCGTCGGCATGTGCGGCGAGATGGCCGGCAATCCGCTCTACACGCTGCTGCTGATCGGCATGGGACTCGACGAGCTCAGCATGGGCGCGCCGTCGGTTCCGGTCATCAAGCACCTCGTCCGAAGCGCGCGTCACGACGACGCCGTGCGCCTCGCGTCCGAGGCGCTGCGCTGCGACACGATCGAGGAAGTAAAGGGCTGCGTCATCGCGGCGCTGCGCGAACGCGGGCTCATCGAGCTCGTCGACGCCGTGAGCTGACGCTCCGGCCCACGGGGTTTCCCTTGGCAACCAGGCTCTCCAGACGCGGCAAGGCCGCAACCGCACCGGCGAAATCCCGCCTCATTCCGACCGCCGTCGTGCCCAGCGTCGCTCCGTCGCCGCTCGGGCCGAAGGAGGTGCGCGCGGAGTTCCTGAAGCTCCTCGCCGCCGGAGCGCGCATCAAGCCGGCCGGGCTCGCCAAGGACGACCCGATGCGCCTCGTGCGCGGGCGGTATGCGCCGACGTCGCTCATCGAGCTGTTCGACACGCGCTTCTTCATGTCCGACTACTTCCAGACACCGCAGCTGCGCTATTTCATCGCGTACGTGGTGCAGCCGGGACCGGACGGGAAAGTCCACGCGATCTACCCGCGCATCATCTACAAGGACGGCTCTCTCATCTGGCGCGCGGCCTCGCACATGGTGTCGAGCGACGACGATTTCTGGATCGGCAAGGGCGACATCCGTAGCGAGATCGTCGGCGACGAGGAACACTACGAGTCGGTCGAATCGACGACGGACCTGCCGTTCGAGATGCAGACGGCGCTGGAGATCGTCGCGCGACGCACGATCAGGATTCGCAGCGAAGCGCTCGCACTCGACCTCGTGCTGAGGAACGCACCGGCGACGAGGGTACGCGCGTACAGCGATTTCACCGCGCTGCGCGACCGCGCCGCGAAGAACCCGCGCAACCTGATCAACGGAGGCCGGCCGGTCGCGAGCTTTGCCGTAGTCCGACCGAAGCGAGGACGTAAGGCGGGCGAGAAGGGCCGCAAGGATCCGGCGACGCTGCGATTCGTGAAAGGCTACGAGCCCGACTTCCGCGGCGGCATCCTGGAAACGGCCGACTCGACGAGCGTGCTCTACGGCGGAAAGCTGACTCGCTACCGCATCCTGTCGGTCAACAAGCGCATCCAGTACCTGTTCTTCTCGGGGCCGCTGCAGGTGTGGATCATCCCTCCCCAGGCCACGACGACCGAGCTTTCGAGCTTCGGCGTGAGGACGGTGGACGTTGTCGTTGACGACGACCTTTGCTGCCCGGGCTACGAGTACCACTTCCTCGACGACACGGTGGACCCGCCCGTGTTCTACAGCCAGATCCCCGAGGGCTACGCGGGCGCGGTGGGACCGAACGACGACTCGCGCGCCGACGCGTCGCCGTGGCTCGACAGGCTCCAGGTCATCCAGGAGTTCCGGCGACAGGTATTGAAGAAGGGACGGGTGGCTGCGCCTCGAGGTGCCGCTGCTGCCAGGACCCCGGACAAGCGGCGCGCCGCGGCCGGTACGTCCGGCGCCGCGAGGCCGAAACCCGCCGGGCCGTCGAAGCGGCGTTGACGCGCCCCCGCCGTCCCTCCCATACTGCGCGTCCG
>CAYYVZ010000250.1:0-7330 GCA_964475235.1 uncultured Myxococcales bacterium
GGTCGAGAAGGGCGGACGGATGTACTGCATCGTGTCATAGATGGCCAAGCCAGCCGTGACCGACCACCCCGGCGAGTTCAGGTAGATGTAGATGTCCTTGTCAGGATCTTCCGACTCCAAAAACAGTAGCTGCGCTGTGACGAGCGAGGCGGAAATGTCGTTGACGTCCGAGGACAGGAACACGATGCGTTCCTTTAGTAGCCTCGAATAAATGTCGTAGGCGCGTTCCCCCCGTCCGGTGGTCTCGACGACCATGGGTACCAGATTCATGCCAACCCCTTGAAAATCAGGCTCCGGACTCGCCGCAAAGGTAACGGGTTTACCCACGGTCGGCAACTTTGCTTTCATCCACTTCACGCTCCTGCACAGAAGCTGACTCAAACACTTTCTGTGCAGCTTTTTCGCGGAGCAGGTTTCGCCGCAGCTCGGCGATCGCTCCTGCCTGCGAGTAATGTCGGCGCACCTCGTCGGCGCGGCGGCCGGCCTGCGAGATGTGCGCCCGGATACGGTTCTCCATGTCCTCGCGCGTCACTTCGACCTCCTCGGCCAGCGCGATCGCATCGAGGATGAACCCGGCCCTCAGCTCGCCCCGCGCCCGCGGAGCCAGCGCCTCGTGCAGCTTCTTCGATTCCTCGCTGTCGTGAGGATGGTCGGCGCCCATCTCGTGCATGTAGTGGTGGATGTTCTCGTGGAGCATCGCCTGGGGCACCTCGAACTCGTGGGCCTCGACGAGCTTGCCGATGAGAGCGTTCTGCATGCGGCGATCGGCGTCCTGGCGGGCCCGTGCGCGCAGGTCCTGGCGGATCTTCTCGCGCAGCGCGTCGAGCGTGTCGCAGCCTTCGACGCCGGCTTCGGCGGCCAGGCTGTCGTCGAGAGGCGGCAGCACCTTTACCTTGATTTCGGTGACCGTCACGTCGAACCGGATGGTCTTGCCGCGCACGCTTTCGTCGCCGTGCTCTTCGGAGAAGCTGACCGTAAGCGGGGTCTTCACGCCGCGCGTGACGCCCACCAGCTGCTTCTCGAAATCCTCGGGGAAGCGGCCGGAGCCGACCTCCAGCACCAGCCCCTCGCCCGACGTGCCGGGCACGGCCACGTCGCCGTCGAAGCCGTACATGGTGAAGACGACGACGTCGCCGTTCTCGACGGTCGTCCTTTCCTCCTCCGCACGCAGCACGGCCATGCGGCCGCGAAGCCCCTCGAGAGACGCGTCGACGTGGGAGTCCTCGACCCTCGCGATGACCTTCTCGACCTCGAGCCCCTTATACTGCCCGAGATTCACGTCGGGCCGGATGTCGACGGAGGCCTCGAACGACAGGCCGCCCTCGCCGGCGTACTCGTGCTTGAGCAGTCGCGGCGCCGTCACGATGTCGAGCTTGTGCTCGCGGATGGTCTGGGCGCAGCCCTCTTCAATGAGCTCGCTGAGGACGTCGCGTTCCACTTCCGCCCCGTAGGTCTGCTCGAGCATCTGGCGGGGCGCCTTGCCCTTTCGGAAACCCTTGAGGTGAGCGCGGCCCTGGAGCTTCTTGTAAGCCTTGTCGAACGAGCTGCGAACGTGCTCGGGCGAAACCGAAACCTTGAGGGTGCGGCCGATCGGACCTGCTTCTTCGATGGTGGACTGAATGTCGGACATGAGATCCAAAGCTTCCTGTTAACTAAATTGGTGCAAGCACCTGAATTCTTTCAGCTGCCGAAGCGGGTTCGGAGTGCGAGAGGGGGGACTCGAACCCCCATCCGCCGAAGCGGGCTGGATCCTAAGTCCAGTGCGTCTGCCAGTTTCGCCACTCTCGCCCGTTCCTTCGTAACCTGCGGCAGGGACCGTCCCCGCCGCGGCTCTTTCCGGCCAGCGCTGATGCGAAACGCGCACCTCGTGGCGGTCGCGCAGGCCGGACCGGGACCTTCCTACCGGGAGAGGCGATTTTCAAATCACGGGGCGCCGCGACGTGACGACCCTCTCGATTCCCAGCCGAACCGGGCAGGACGCGGGACCGGCGTCAGCGCCCCGCCGGCGCGACCAGACGTTGCCGGATCTGAGGAGAGAGGCGTGCGGCCAGCACGGCGTGACCGGCTTCGGTCAGGTGTCCGTCGATCGGGAAGAATAGCCGCGCCCCGCTCCGGCGGTTCTCCTCGACGAGCCACGGCGTCGCATCCACGAAGTCGATGCCGGCGGCCGAAAGGCGCGACCCGATCTCGCGAGCCGGGCGTCCGAGGTCGTATCGCTGCTGGAGGCCGGGCACCTTCTTCTCGAGGCTCGCGAGGGCGTCGGGCTCAACCATGGACCGATACGGCAGAAGCACGACGAAGAGCCGCTCGCCGAGCTCCCGCGCCTTCGCCGCCAGGTCGCCGAGGAGCCTGCCCGCTTCGTCGTAGTCCGCCTGCGCCTCTTTACCGAGGTCGCGCTCGCAGAGGCCGAGGTAGCCCTCGAACGGGAGCCACTCGCCTTCCTTCTCGCTGCGCCCCTGGCGCACGCCGTAGACGAAGTCGCGCACGAGGCGCACCAGCTTCACTTCGCCCGGCTGGCGCACCGGATACACACGCTCGCGATTCTGGAGCGTGCCGTCGGCGCGCACTTCCCACTCGTCGTTCTGCGCGAGGTCGTTGCCGAGATAGAGCGCGTAGAGAACGAGGTCCGGTTTCAGCTTCGGGCCGAGGTCGGCGAGCAGGCGTGGCTGCTGGACGATCTCGTAGCCGCCGGTGCCGGCGTTGAAGACGTTCGCCGGGATCTCCTTCTCGAGCAGGTCGGCAAAAATCATCGGCCGCTCGACGCCGTAGCCCATCGCGAACGAATCGCCGAGAAGCAGCACGCTCGGGCTCGCCGGCTCGTCGCCGGGCTCGTCGTCGCGGTAGCCGAGGGAGTTGGTCGCGATCTCGACGTCGTATTCCGGCCCGCGCATGCGCGTGCGGATGCCCGGAGCCAGCCGGAATCCGAGCTGGTCGCTTCGGATCCAGGGCGAAAACGAAGCCGGAGGATAGTCGGCAATCCTCAGCGCGACCTCGGCCGCGCCGAGCGTGATCGCGGTGACGAGCGCGGCCGCCACGGCCCCGAAGAGCGCCGTGCCGCGCCGCTCGCTCGTCTTGCTCATCGGGCTCGGCCCTCTTGCCTGTTCTTCGAGCTCAGCCGTGTTGCTCTTCGGGCTGAGCCCTATGGCCGCGCCGTCCGTCTAGAACAGCGTGTAGATGAAGGGTGCCGCCGCGCTGCCGCCGAAGACGACGAGCGCCCCGACCATCAGCAGAACGATCACGATCGGCGTGATCCACCACTTCTTGTTCTGGCGGAGGTAGTCGACGAACTCGCCGATGACTCCCGACTGCGCCTGCGACGCCTCGCGTTCGAACTCGCTCTTTCCAGGTGCCCTGTTGTCAGCCATCGGTTCGGTCCTCGGTTCGAAGGTTGGGGTGCCCCGCCGTGCGCTCAGAACTGGCGGAAGTAGCGCGCAACGGGCGCCTGCTCGTGCGTGCTCCAGTAAGACTTCGCGGCCCGGTCGAGCGTGCGGTTCATCGGGTCGTTGCCGAGCGCGCGGATGAGAAGCCCGATCGGCGTGAGGATGAAGAAGTAGATGAAGCCCAGCAGAAGATGCGAGACCGTCCAGCCGATCGGGAAGACAGCCACGATCCAGCCGACGAAGACGTACTTGAGGAGCTGGGGCGCCACCGCGCCGAGCACGCCGCCCAGGACGGCTGCCGCAAACAGCAGCTCGTTGACGATCGTGAAGCCGTTGTTCCAGTAGGACCAGGCCCCGAGGCCGCCGAAGAAGAGCAGGCAGAGGAATCCGAACTGCCGCAGCTCCTTGCGGCTCGGGTTCCAGTTGATCTCCATCATCGCCATCGTCGATTACCTCGGTCAGTCCAGCTGGAACTGCGAGAGATACGCCGCGACGTCGATCTCCTTCGCGTTCTTCTGCTCCTTCTTGAGCAGCACGAAGTTCTCGAGCACGAGCACATCCATGTTGGTGGCGAGGAAGCAGCGGTAGGCGTCCGAAGGCGTGCACACGATCGGCTCGCCGCGCACGTTGAAGCTCGTGTTGATGAGCATCGGGCAGCCGGTCTTCTCGTCGAACTTCTCGATCAGCCTGCGGTAGCGGCCGTGGCGCTCGGCGTCGACCGTCTGCACGCGGGCCGAATAGTCGACGTGCGTGATGGCGGGCACGTTCGAGCGCGGGACCTTGAGCTTCTCGATCCCCTTCAGATGCATCGCTTCGCCGTTGACCGCGAGGCGCTGGTCTTCCTGCACGGGCGCAACGATGAGCATGTACGGGCTTTCGTCGGTCGCGCGCAGGCCGAAGTACTCGCTCGAACGCTCGGCCAGCACCGAAGGCGCGAAGGGCCGGAACGACTCGCGGAACTTGATCTTGAGGTTCATCGTGGACTGCATTTCGCGGCTGCGCGCGTCGCCGAGGATGCTGCGCCCGCCGAGCGCGCGAGGTCCGAACTCCATGCGGCCCTGGAACCAGCCCACGACGTTCTCGGTGGCGAGAAGCTCGGCGACCGCGTCGCAGATCGTCTCGTCGTCGCTGTACTGGTGGTAGGTCGCGCCTTCCGAGTCGAGGAAGGTCTTGATCTCGCTGTCGCTGTAACGCGGGCCGAGCAGGCTTCCGTACTGGCTGTCGCTCGTGCCGACGCTGCGCGGCTCGTCGAGAAGCTGGTGCCACACGAACATGGCCGCCCCGAGCGCGCCGCCCGCATCGCCGGCGGCCGGCTGGATCCAGATGTTCTCGAACGGACCGTCGCGCAGCACCCTGCCGTTGCCCACGCAGTTGAGCGCGACGCCGCCCGCAAGACAGAGGTTCTTCATGCCCGTCTGCCGGTGCACGTGGCGCGACATGCGGAGCATGACCTCTTCGGTCACCTTCTGGATCGAGGCCGCGATGTCCATGTGCCGGTCGTCCAGGGGCGACTCGGCGGGCCGCGCCGGCGCGCCGAAAAGCTTGTCGAACTTCGGCGACGTCATCGTGAGGCCCTGGCAGTAGTTGAAGTACGACATGTCCATGCGGAACGAGCCGTCTTCCTTCAGGTCCAGGAGGTTCTCGAGGATGAGGTTGGTGTATTTCGGGTCGCCGTAGGGCGCGAGACCCATGAGCTTGTACTCGCCCGAGTTCACCTTGAAGCCGCAGTAGTACGTGAACGCCGAGTAGAGCAGGCCGAGCGAATGCGGGAAGCGCAGCTCCGCCTTGAGCTCCATCTTGTTGCCGCGCCCGACGCCCCAGCTCGACGTCGCCCACTCGCCGACGCCGTCGAGCGTCATCACGGCGGCCTCTTCGAACGGCGACGGGAAGAACGCGCTCGCCGCGTGCGACTCGTGGTGCTCGGTAAAGATGTAGCGCCCCTTGTACTCGCCCTTGAGGCCGTTCCTGATCTCGCGCGGGATGTAGAGCTTCTGGCGCAGCCACAGCGGCATCGCCCTCATGAAGGACGGAAAACCCTGGGGCGCGTAGGACAGGTACGTCTCGAGCAGGCGCTCGAACTTGAGCAGGGGCTTGTCGTAGAAGGCGACGTGGTCGAGGTCCGCGATGCGGAGGCCGGCCTGCTTGAGGCAGTACTCGATCGCGTGCTCCGGGAAGCGGTGGTCGTGCTTCTTGCGCGTGAAGCGCTCCTCCTGGGCGGCAGCAACGATCTTGCCGTCCACGAGCAGTGCGGCAGCCGAGTCGTGGTAGTAGCCGGAAATCCCGAGAATCGCGGTCATGCCAGATGTTCACCCAGGCCGCTGGTCCAGATAGACCGGGCCGGTCGGCGATAGTCGGCCACTATACCGCCGAGCGCTGCGACTTCCAGCCCGACTTCGTTCGCAAAAGGCCGATCACGACGGCAGCCGGCGAGCCGGGCCGCTCGCCCCGGCACGCGAACGACGCTGGAATTGCGCGAACTTGGCGGCCTACGCGTCGAGATGCGCGAGCACGTCCGACGGATGGTGAACGATTCGAGTCGCACCGGCCTGGCGAAGCTCGGCCTCGCTGCGGAAGCCCCAGGCCGCACCGAGCGCCGGCATCGCGGCTGCCCGGGCCGTCGCGAGGTCGGTCGGCGTATCGCCGATGTAGAGGATGTCCGCAGGCGCCAGACCGAGCAGGCCGGCGATCTCGAGCGCGGCCGACGGGTCCGGCTTCCTCGGCACGGCAGGTCTTTCGCCGAACACCGGCTCGAAGCTCCAGCCGCCCAGCAGGCGTTCGACGAGGCCTACCGTGAGCTCGTGCGGCTTGTTGGAGAGGACGGCCATCGCGATGCCTCGCTCTTCCAGCTCGTCGAGGAGCTCGGCGATCCCGTCGTAGGGCCGGGTGAGACGGTCGGAGCGGCCGCCGTACACCTCTTTCAGCCGGGCGACGCAGGCGGCGACGGTCGCATCGTCGTCGCGATCGGCCTCGGGCAGGACGCGGCGAAGGAGCATCGTCATGCCGTCGCCGACGAAGGATCGGTAGCTGGCGAGAGGATGTGCGGGGTAGCCGCGCTCGGTCAGCACGGTGTTCACCGACTCGCCGATGTCGGCGAGCGAATCGAGCAGGGTTCCGTCGAGGTCGAAGATCACGGCGCGGGTCGGCATGGCCGCGGAAGGTTGCCGCAGCAGGCGGGCGAGTCGAGCGCGGCCCTGGGCCACCGCGCACGCAATCGGGGCGACCCGAAGCCGCTAAGCGTGGATTCCGCGAGGCCCGATTGCTCCCGCCGTCCCGGCACGACAAAACCGCGCGTCGAAACGTTCGGGAGGGATTCTTGCGAGCCTGGACCGTCGGAGAGTACGGCGACTACCGCGACAGGCTACGCCTCGTCGCCGATGCCCCCGAGCCGCGCCGCGCGGCCGGCGAGGTGCTCGTCGCCGTGCGCGCCGTCGGACTGAACTTTGCCGACCTCCTCTCGATCCAGGGCCGCTACCAGGTAAAGGCTCCCCTGCCCTTCACGCCGGGCATCGAGGCGAGCGGCGAAGTCCTTGAAGCGGACGCCGGCTCGGGCCTCGAGAAAGGCCGGCGCGTCATCGTCGCGATGCCGTGGGGCGCGCTCGCCGAGCGAGTTGCGGTGAGCCCGGACCACTGCTTCGCGGTGCCGGCTTCGATGGGCTTTCGCGAAGCGGCCGCGCTTCTCCTCACCTATCAGACCTCGCACTTCGCGCTCGTGCGACGGGCGACGCTCGGCCACGGGGAGTTCCTGCTCGTGCACAACGGCGCGGGCGGCGTCGGCAGCGCGGCCATACAGATCGGCAAGGCCCTCGGCGCAACGGTGGCGGCTACCGCGGGCGGGGCTGACAAGCTCGAGGTCTGCAAAAGGGCCGGGGCCGACTACCTGATCGACTATCGCAGCGAAAACTTCCGCGAGGTCGTGCTCGGGCTGACCGGCGGCCGAGGCGCCGACGTGA
>CAYYVZ010000250.1:7340-7687 GCA_964475235.1 uncultured Myxococcales bacterium
CGTGATCTACGACAGCATCGGCGGCGACGTCTTCGACGAGTCCACGCGCTGCATCGCATTCGAAGGCCGCCTGCTCGTGATCGGCTTCGCGGGCGGACGCATCCCGTCGATCGCTGCCAACCGCATCATGCTGAAGAACATCTCGGTCGTGGGCCTGAACTGGGGTGCCTATCGCGACGCGCACGCCCACCTCGTGCGTGAAGTGCACGACGAGATCTGCGCCATGCACGCACGAGGCGCCATCGATCCCGTGATCTTCGGAACGTATCCGTTCGCCGATCTGCCGCGCGCGATCGAAGACCTCGAGAGCCGCCGCAGCTTCGGCAAGCTCGTCATCGAAACCGACG
>CAYYVZ010000251.1:0-7639 GCA_964475235.1 uncultured Myxococcales bacterium
CAGGATCACCGCGACAACGTCTACGTCGGGAGCCCGGCCCAGTTCAGCGTCGAGCAGTCACTGCCGTTGTACGAGTATCCCGCAGACGACTATCGCGACAGGGTGTTCGACCAGTTCCTCGACTACGTGGACAACTCCGCGCTCGCACACGAGCCGTCGGCAGCGGGCAAGGGGATTTTCTCGACCGACATCGGGCGAAGGAAGAGTCACGTCGTCTTCACCGACGATCGCCGGAGCCGCCGCGACAGGCTGACGATCTGTTCGGGAGCGGCGATCGTCGATACCTGGAGCGTCGCGACCTCGTTGTACGACTGGCTGATGACCGGGAACGACCTGACCCTCATCGAACGGGCGACCGCGCTCCAGCTCCCGGGGCAGATCGGACCCGGCGAGCACATCGTACGCGCAAGCACCTGTCCCTAGAACGATCGGGGCGCCGGACGCGCCGCGTTTTCTCGGCGGCGGCCGTTGACAAGGACGGTCCTCGAAGCTCGAAAGGGAGAGGCGTCATTCTCCCGGAGGTTTTCATGGACACTCGAGGTTCCTTTCGTGTTGCGGTCGTTCTGGCCCTGGTCGCGATGTCTACCGCCGAGCTGGCAACGGGAGCGGATGCACCGGTCCCGCGCCGCAAGATGTTGCGCGCCGAGGTCGCCAAGCTTCGCGGGGAAGTGGCTCAGCTCGCGAGCGAGCTGAGCTTCCTGCAACGCGAAGGCCAGACGGACGCTCCGACGATGCCGTCTCCCGGTTTCGGGCTCTGCGAGGATCCCTGCGCCTACGATTCGGACGAGGACGGCCTCGGCGACTGCCAGGATCCGTGCCCCTGCGATCCGAATGCGGGCGACGACGACAGCGACGGCTGGCCCGACTGCTACGATCCATGTCCCGGCGACCAGTCGAATGCCTGCATCGATCCGTGTCGCAACGATTCGGATGGCGATGGTCTCGGTGACTGCGAGGACCCGTGTCCGTGGGACGTCGCGGAAGCGACGGACGCTGACGGCGACGGCACGGCCGACTGCCAGGACCCGTGCCCGGACGATATCGCGAACGTCTGCGTCGATCCGTGCAGGCTCGACCAGGACGGCGACGGCGTGCCGGACTGTCAGGACGATTGTCCATGGGCAGCACCGGGAGCCGACGACCAGTTCGCGTATCCCGAGAAGTGCTGGCCGACGCCGATGCAGTAGCGCGCAGAACTCGACCCGGGAGACGGGATCGTCGCCGGATCCGGCTGTTTCCCGGCCCGACATCCAACGTCTGATAAGATATATTATGTCAACTGAGACCCGCGGCTGGATCGGCGGGCTCGGATCGAGGCCCTTCCCGTTCCCGGGTCGCCCCTGCCGCCCACTGCGATGCCTTGCGCCGCTGCTGGTCCGCTCATCGTGGCGTCCCGTCTCCCGTGCGGCTAACTTCCGTTGCCGCGACTCCGGTCGCCGGAGGGATCGATCATGGGGCTTGGCCACTTCGCCGTGATTCTCGCGCTCGCAGTCGGAGCGTTGCTGTCGGGAGACGCCCGAGCCGAGGAGCCGGCCCCGGCCGTCCGGAGTCTCGCTGTCGGCGATTCGCTGCCTGCCCTCGGGCTTCGCGACCAGCACGGCGCAGAGGCTCATATCGGCCCGGATACCGCGCTGGTCCTGTTCACCCGGGACATGGACGGCGGCGGCTTCGTGAAGGAGGCGCTGGCGGAAGACGGCGCCACGAAGCTGTCGGCCGCGAAAGCCGCCTATGTTTCGGACGTCAGCGGGATGCCGGGGCCGATCCGCAGCATGTTCGCCCTTCCGTCGATCCGGAAACGCCCCTACCGCGTCGTCCTCGACGAGACCGGCACGGCCACCGCGTCGATGCCGTACCAGGAAGGTGCCGTGACCGTTCTCTCGCTCGAGAACGGAAAGATCGTGTCGGCGTCGTTCGTCACCAGCCTCGAGGCGCTTCGTGCGAGGCTCGAACCGCCCGCCGCGCCGTAAATCGGGATCCGTCCCCGATTTCCCGGCGTCAGACCTTCTCGAAGGGGTCGAAGAGTTTTGCGTACTCTTCGAACGCGAAGCGGTCGGTCATGCCGGCGATGTAGTCGGCGATGACGCGGGCCATCGTCGTGCCCGGAGAGTCTGCCGGGCGCCGCGCGATGTGCGGAGGCATCTGGCGCGGATCGTCCATGTAGGCCTCGAACAGGCCCCGCATCACCCTGCCCGCTTTCGCAGCCATGCGGCGCACGCGCTGGTGCTGATAGAGGCGCTCCATGAGGCGCGCCTTGAGCTGCCGGACCTTGACGTCCATCTCGGCGCTCGGGCCGGCAATCGGCGGCATCGCGCGGCGCAGATCCTCGATCGTCTCGATGCCGAGGCTGCGAATGCGTTCCTCGACGGCCTCGATCAGGTCGCCGACCATGCGGTCGATGATCACGCGCACGGCCTGGTAGCGAAGCACGGAAGCCGTCGCGGACGGGCTCGCTTTGCGGGCCTCGGCGTATGCCTCGGTCCATAGATCGATCCCGTCGAGGTCTTCGAGCGTGATGAGGCCCGACTGGATGCCGTCGTCGATGTCGTGCGCGTTGTAGGCAACCTCGTCGCAGTAGTCGACGATCTGGGCTTCCAGCGGTGGCGCGCTCGACGCGTCGAAATCGGAAACACGCGGGCGATCGAATCGCCCGGAGTGCTTCACGATTCCCTCTCGCACCTCGTAGCTCAGATTCAGCCCGTCGAAGTCGGGGTAACGCTGCTCGAGCACTTCGACGATGCGCAGGCTCTGGCTGTTGTGGTCGAAGCCGCCGTGATCCTTCATGAGGTCGGCAAGGATGTGCTCGCCGGCATGGCCGAACGGCGTGTGGCCGAGGTCGTGCGCGAGCGCGACGGCTTCGGCGAGGTCGCGATTGAGGCCGAGCATGGCCGCCACGGTGCGCGTGATCTGCGCGCACTCCATCGTGTGCGTGAGCCTGGTCCGGTAGTAGTCGCCTTCGTGATTGACGAAGACCTGGGTCTTGTACTCGAGGCGCCGGAACGCCGTCGAGTGGATGATGCGGTCGCGGTCGCGCTGGAAAGGCAGGCGGAACGGGTGCTCGGGCTCCGCGAACGCGCGGCCGCGCGTGTCCGCGGACCGCATCGCCCAGGGCGACAGGAGCGCGGCTTCTTGCCTTTCGAAGAAAGCGCGGTCCCGGGTCGCCATAGGCCTGCCGGCGCAGCCGCTCTTTACGGCTGCGTCGTCGTCGTGGTCGTCGAAGTCGAAGTGGTCGTCGTCGGAACGACTCCCGGCGAGAAGAAGACGTCGAGGTAGTCGGAGTCGACCTCGCCGTCGTCGGTGTCGCCGAAGGTCTCGCAGGCCGAACCGTTGGCGCGGCATGCGATCACGCGCTCGTTCACAGGATCTGCGACGAGAACGTCCGCTTCGGTGTAGGCAGATGACGGGTTGACGGCGATCGCGCTCGGGCTGCCGGTCGAGAGCAAGTCGTCGAGATTGCTGCTGAAGGCCTGGCAGCTCTCGCCGTCTTCGTCGCAGAGCACGACCTTGCCGGTGTTGTCGGCGATCAGCAGGTCCTCGTCGAGGAAGTCGAGGTCAACCGGCTCGCCGACGGCCGTATCCGTGTCGCCAAGGATGCCGAGGTCGTCGCCGTCTTCGTCGAACTCGCGCACGCCCGTGCTGGCGTTGCCGTAGACAACGAGGAGATGGCCACTCTCGGGCGAGAACTTCATTGCGACCGGGCCGGGGCCGACGTCCGTGAAGACGTTGATCAGAAGGCCGGTCGTTCCGTCGAACTGGAGCACCCGGCCGCCGGCCTCGGCTACGAACAGGCGGCCGTTGTCGGGATGAAACGCGAGCGCGACGGGCTCGTTCACGAAGCGGTCGCTTTCGCCGAACGCGCCCAGCACCTCGCCCGACCTCAGGTCGAACACGCGCAAGAGCCCGATTCCGTCGTCGATGACGACGAGACTGCCGTCGGCCGGGTTCGACGCGCCCTCGGAGGCGTCCTCGGCATACTCGGGCGAACCGGCGAGCTCTCCAAGCAGCGTCCCTTCGGTTCCGCCGAACTGGTACAGGCTCCCGACGAGGAAGAGCGACGGGAACGTGTCGAACACGCGCGTCCCGGTTCCGTTCGACTCGGAGCCGACCGCGCTCACGCGGACGGTGAACGGGCCGGCCACATTGGCGATGAACGTCGCCATGTTGAGCTCGTCGCCCTCTTCGACGCCGCAGATGCCCGTGGTGCATTGGGGCGACGTCGTGCCCGAGTTGAGATTGCACGTGCCGAGGTCCGGGCAGTCGTCATCCTCTTTGCAGAAGACGGTCGTATCGTTGTTGCAGGTGTCGTCGGAGTTGAAGAAGCAGATCTCGTCGAAATCGTTGACGCAGTGGTCGTCGAACTCGGTGTCCGTGTTGCCGCCGGCGATGATGCGCCACGTGAACGTCAGATCCTCGGCATCGCCGTTGGGATCGGTACTGTCGGACGCATCGAGCTCGAATCTCTGGCCGACGTCCACGAGGTCGGCCTCGGCTTCCACGACCACGATGGGAGGCGGCGGGTTCGACTGGCCGCTGCCGCCGCCGCAGTTGGCGGCGAACAGCATCGCGAGGACCGAAAGCGGCAGCAGGAGGCTGGCCGTGCGCGACCGGGAAGCGACGGCAGGATGGGAAGTTGCGTTGGTTGGCACCGGTTCGAGCCCCTTGTGGAACGCCCCAGGCGTTCGAAAATTCGCGGCACCTTAGCGGCGCAAGGTGCCGGATTCAAAGCGGTCGTTGCACAGGTCCCAATCGTGGTCCCGCCGAGTCCTTCGACGCGGTGAAGTTCCGCCCCGCCGGCGTCCCTTCGTCGTCGTAATTGCATGTTTGCGTCCGTTCGGGGGCGACGGCCGGTTGACGAAGTTCGGCCCTGCACGGAAACACGACGGCGGCGACCGACTGGGGTTGCGCCGGGCGACTGCTGGGGTGAGCCGGCGGGACATCGAGTGGGTCGGACTTCGGGCCCTGGACGTTTCTCACAGGGAGACCGAATTGATTCGACGCACGCTATTCCTTGCCGCCATGTGCTTCCTGGCGGCTGGTTCCTCGGCTTCGGCCGCAATTTTCACCGTCCTCACCACGAACTCGAGCGGGCTCGGGTCGCTTTCCAAAGCGATTGCGGACGCCAACGCCACGGCGGCGGCCGACGAAATCCGCTTCGGCCTCATCGGGTTCGGCCCCTTCACCATCGACGGGCCGCTGCCGGCCATCACCAATCCCCTCCTCATCGACGGTTACTCGCAGGCCGGCGCCGCGGTGAACGACTCCGTCGTTGGCACGAACGCCGTCATCCGCGTGCAGCTCGATGCCTCGGATGTCGCCGCCGGGTCGGCCCTGCTGCAGGTGGACGCGAACGACACGACCATCCGGGGTCTGGCCATCCAGGGCATCGGCGAGCAAGGGACCGGCATCCGGATCAAGGCAGGTGTGGAAGGGACCCTCGTCGAGGGCTGTTTCATCGGCACGACGGCGGGCGGCTCGGACGAAAGCCTCGGCATCGGGATCCGCAACGACGGAACGGACACGGTCATCGGCAACGGCGCGAGCCTGGCCGGTCGCAACATGGTCTCCGGAAACAACGTCGCGGGAATCGACGAGCGCGGCATCGGTACCGTCATCGCGAACAACCTCGTCGGCACGGACGAGACCGCCGAGAGCTACCTGCCGAACGGGCGCGGCATCGTCGTGGGCTCGGCGACTGCCGACAACATCCTGATCGGCGGCAACGCCGTCCATGCCGCGAACCTGATTGCCGGCAACGACCAGCAGGGAATCGACGTACTCCCGGTCGTGGCCGGGAACGTCCGGATCGAGGCGAACTCCTTTCGCGACAACGGCGCCCTCGCGATCGATCTCGCGAGCAACGGCGTAACAGCCAACGACGAATCCGATGCCGACTTCGGCCCCAATCACCAGCAGAACTTTCCGGGCCTCACGTTCGCGCGCGTGAACGGCTTTACTCTGAAGGTCGAGGGGTACCTGCCCGGACCTCCCAACCTGTACCGGATGGAGTTCTACACCCTCACCGACCGCGATCCTTCCGGCTTCGGAGAGGGGCGAGACCTCATCGCGATCATCACGCCTTCCACGTCCGGCTCAGGTTTTCACTTCCAGTACGCAATCGAGCTCGACGAGGTCGTCGCTCATCCGTTCTACGTGACGGCCACGGCGCAGAACATGACGACCAACGAAACGAGCGAGTTCTCGAATGCGCTCGAGGTGATCCCCGGTGGTCCCGAGCTGCTCGTCACCAACTCGAACAACAGCGGACCCGGCTCCCTGCGCGCGGCCGTAGACGCTGCCAACCTCCAGGCCGGCCCCAGTACCGTCGTGTTCGACATCGCCAACCTCACCCAGATCGCGCTCCAGTCCTCGATCGCCATCACCGACGAGCTGATCATCGACGGATTCACGCAGGAAGGTGCCCAGCCGAACACGCTCTCCGTTGGCAGCAACGCCGTGCTCAAGGTGGAAGTGGACGGATCCGGCATCGCCAGCGACGGGAACTTCCTGGTGAACGCCGATCGGGTCGTCCTTCGCGGCCTTGCGATCAACAACGGCAACGGCATCGGCGTGCAGTACAGCACCGGCGACTTCGGACGCATCGAAGGCTGTTACGTCGGCACGAACCCCGCCGGCACGGCCGGCGACGGGAACAACAGCCACGGCATCTTCACCGGCGCCGAGACCATCGGCATTGCGATCGGCGGCGAGCTGCCGAGCCAGCGCAACATCGTCTCGGGCAACGGCACGCACGGCATGCGCGTGACGGGCGACGGCGCCGTCATCATGGGCAACATCGTAGGCGCGGACGCGACCGGCGCCGTACCGATTCCCAACGGCTTCAACGGCATCTCCATCGAAGGCGAGAACGTCGTCGTAGGCTACGACGCCATCAGCCACAGCGGCCAGAACGTTTCCGCATTCAACGAGCAGGACGGGATCACCGTGTCTTCCGTCACCCGCAGCGTCACGATCCGCGGCAACTCGGTGCACAGCAACGGCGATCTCGGAATCGATCTCTCCGTCGGCGACGCGCCGGGGGTGACTCCAAACGATGAGGATGACGAAGACGACGGGGCCAACCGGCTGCAGAACTTCCCCGTGATCACCGAAGTCACGACGACCGGTGGATCGACGACCGTGGAGGGCACGCTCGACGTTCCGTCCGATGTGACCGACGGCGAGTATTCGATCCGCGTGTATTCGAGCCCGGACTGCGACACCTCGGGGCACGGCGAGGGCAAGTTCTTCCAGGGGGCGCAGACCGTCGTTCTGTCCGACGCCGACGAAACGTTCTCGGTCACGGTAGCCAAGGGCGTCACCGCCGAATCCGCCGTCGCAGTGACCGCAACCGACCTCGCGACCGGCGACACGTCGGAGTTCTCCGCGTGCGGGACGCTCGATACGTCCCCTCCCCTCTGCGGAGACACTTCCGGGGACGATGAGATCTCTGCCGGGGACGCGCTAACGGTGCTGAAGCGCGCCGTCGGGACAGCCGAATGCCTGAACTGCGTGTGCGACGTCAATGCGAACGGAGGGGTGACGACGACGGACGCGCTGCTGGTGCTGCGGGTGGCGGTCGGGCAGTCGGTCGTGCTCGGCTGTCCGCCGTGCATCGTCATTCCGCCGCTCTGAGATTCGAACG
>CAYYVZ010000252.1:0-7631 GCA_964475235.1 uncultured Myxococcales bacterium
GACGTGAAGAAGGGCGAGAAGAATTCGATCGTAACTTCCTTCAATCGCAACTTTCCCGGGCGCAACGACTCGAACCCGGAAACGCTCGCTTTCATCGCCAGCCCGGAGATCACGCTCGCGCTCGGGCTTGCCGGGTCACTGTCGTTCAACCCGCTGACGGACTCGCTCGGTACCAACGGAGCGAGCTTCAAGCTCGCGCCTCCGCCGGAGGCTCCAGAGGTTCCGGCGAAGGGCTTCAAAGCGGCGATGGGCGGCTACCAGGCGCCCGCGGCAGACGGCAGCAAGGTCACGATCGTGGTGAGCCCGGACAGCCCTCGCCTGTCACTGCTCGATCCGTTTCCGAAGCCCGAGGCGTCCCAGTACGTGCGCATGCCGCTGCTGCTCAAGACCCAGGGCAAGACGACCACCGACCACATCAGCCCGGCCGGCCCGTGGCTGCGCTTCCGTGGCCACCTCGACAAGATCAGCGACAACATGTTCACCGGCGCGATCCGCGCCGGAACTGGCGAGCGCGGTACCACGCGCAACCCGCTCACGGGCGAGCAGGGCCAGGGGGTTCCGGCCGTCGCGCGGGCTCTCAAGGCCGCGGGCAGGCGCTGGATCGTCGTGGGTGACGAGAACTACGGCGAAGGCTCCAGCCGTGAGCACGCGGCAATGAGCCCGCGCCACCTCGGCGGCGCCGTCGTGATCACGCGCAGCTTCGCGCGCATCCACGAGACGAACCTCAAGAAGCAGGGCATCCTGCCGCTCACGTTCGCGAACCCGGCCGACTGGGAGAAGGTGCGCGAGGACGACGAGATCTCGGTCCCCGGCGCGCTCGCCATCGAGCCCGACAAGGGCGTGTCGCTCACGCTGCACCACAGCGACGGCACCGAGGAGACGATCCCCGCGAAGCACTCCTGCAACGCCGAGCAGATCACCTGGATCCAAGCCGGCGGCGCCCTCAACCTGCTGAGGCAGTAGGAAATCGGGGACGGATCCCGATTTCCGCGAGACGTCTCGCCCCGAAGCAACGCCGGTCCACCACCGAACCCGGCCGACCCATCCTCTGGGAAATCGGGATCCGTCCCCGATTTCACTTCATTCGCAGCGTGCCGCTTTCGGCGCCGTCGCAGGCGGTTCGGATTCTTGCGAGCGTACGGTCGCGGCCGAGGACGTGGCATAGCTCGAAGATGCCGGGGCTGGCCGTCCCGCCCGTCAGCGCGACGCGCAGCGGCTGGGCGACGGCGCCGAGCTTGATGCCCTCGCCTTCGCAGAACGCGCGGATCTCGTTCTCGATCACCGGCGCGGCCCATGAATCCAGCGTCTCCATCTCCGTCGCCAGCGACCTCAGCCGCGTGCGATCCGCCTCGCCGAGGAACTTGCCGACTGCTGTCACATCGTACTCGACGGACACGCGAACGAGCGGCCCGAGCGCTTCCCCGAGCTCGACGAGCGTGCGCGCCCTTTCGCGGACGAGCGCCACGGCCGTCTCCAGGAAGTGATCGCCGAGCCCCTCCATCGCGTCGGCCGGGAGGAACGGCTTCACGGCGCCGGCCAGCTCGGCGGCCGTGCGCAGCTTCATGTGCTGCGCGTTGACCCACGAGAACTTCTCCATGTCCCAGGCCGCCGCCGACTTCTGAATCCCCTCGCCGTCGAACGCGCCGACCAGCTCTTCGAGCGTGAAGACCTCCTGGTCGCCGTGCGACCAGCCTAGCCGCGCGAGGTAGTTCAGCGTCGCCTCCGGCAGGAAGCCCATGTCGCGGTACGCGAGCAGCGAGGTCGCACCGTGGCGCTTCGAAAGCCGCGCCCGGTCCTGCCCGACGATCAGCGGCATATGCCCGTAGACGGGCGGCGCGGCTCCCAACGCCCGAAAGATCTGCACCTGCCTCGGCGTGTTCGTGATGTGGTCCTCGCCGCGCAGCACGTGCGTGATGCCCATCTCGATGTCGTCGGCGACGTTGACCAGGTGGAAGACCGGCGAGCCGTCCGAGCGCACCAGCACGAAATCGTCGAGCTCCTTGTTCTCGAACGTGATGTCGCCGCGGATCACGTCCTGGACGACGGTCTGGCCGTCCTCGGGCACGGCGAGTCGAACCACGGCGGCTTCGCCCGGCTTGGGCCTGCGGCCGAGCTTGCGGCAGGTGCGGTCGTACGAGGCGCGGGCGCCTTCGGCCTGGGCCACCTGCCGCTTGGCATCGAGCTCTTCGGCCGTGCAGAAACACCAGTAGGCGGCGCCGCTTGCGAGCAGCTTCTCGACGATCGTCCTGTAGTAGTCGGACCGCCGCGACTGGTAGAACGGCCCCTCGTCCCACCGGAGCCCCAGCCACTCGAGCCCGTCGAGAATCGCGCGCGTGAACTCGTCGGTCGAGCGCTCGCGGTCGGTGTCCTCGATACGCAGCACGTAGTCGCCGTCGTGGTGACGCGCGAACAAGTAGTTGAACAGGGCGGTGCGCGCGCCACCGATGTGCAGGTGCCCGGTCGGGCTCGGAGCGAAGCGGGTTCGGACCTTCGTCATTCAGCGTACCTCGACGAGCGCGATGGCGAGGGCAGCAACCGCGTCGCCCTCCCCCACCGGCCCGAGCCCATCGCTGCTCTTGGCCTTGACCGAGAGCAACTCGGCGTCGATCCCGAGGGCCTGCGCCATCGCGTGCTTCATGGCTTCGACGTGAGGAGCCAGCCGCGGCTTCTCGAGGATCACCGTGACGTCCGCGCTCACCACGGCCGCGCCGCTCGATGCGAGCCGTTCGGCCACCTCGCGCAGGAAAATCACCGACGCCGCGTCCTTCCAGCGCGCGTCGCTCGACGGGAAATGCACACCCATGTCGCCGAGGCCCGCGGCCGCGAGCAGCGCATCGCACAGGGCGTGGGCGGCCGCGTCGCCGTCGCTGTGCCCGAGGGCGCCGCGCTCGAACGGCACCTCGATGCAGCCGAGCCGGAGCGGCCGGCCGGCGACGAGGCGGTGGATGTCGTAGCCCTGACCGATGCGCAACATGGAAAACCCCGGGAAACGGCGTTTTGAGCCGCAAATGGGCGTGTTACCATCGCCCCGTCCGCGACTTCGAGCCTTCCGAAGCCGCCTTCGTTGCACGTGGCGACCGAGGATTCCATCCGCACTGCCGATCATGAGGCGGTGCTGGCGAGCTTGCTCGAAGCCGTAGTGGCCTTTGGTCACGGCGGTCAGGTCAACTACGTCAACCCGGCGGCCGAGACCCTGCTCAGCAGGTCGCGTCGCACGCTTCTCGGGCGCCAGAGCGCCGACGTCTTTCGGAACTCGCCGTGGATCCCCGAGATGCTCCGGCATCTCGATGCCGACCATCCCGTCGTTCGCGAGGAAGGCGAGCTCAAGACCCCGATGGGAACGATTCCGGTTCTCGCGGAAGGCTCGGCCGTACGCGAACGGGACGCGGAAACGACGTCTTCCGTGCTCGTGCTCTACGACATCACGAGCCGCAGTGAGCTCCTTCACCAGGAGGTCCAGCGCCGCCGCGTGGTCGAGCTCGACCGCATGGCCGCGCAGTTCGCGCACGAGATCAACAACCCGCTCTCCGGCATTCGCGGCGCAGCGCAGCTGCTCGGCCGCAAGCTCAAGGAGCGCACCGACCTCGTCGAGTACACGGACATGATCGTGCGCCAGGTAGACCGCCTGAGCGTGCTCGTCGAAGCGCTGATGGCGCTCGAAGCTCCCAAGCTTCGCAAGGAAGCGGTCAACATCCACCGCATCCTCAACGATCTCATCCTGCTCGAGCGGCCGAGTGCCGAGCAGCGCGGCATCGTCTTCGAGCCGCAGTTCGATCCGAGCCTGCCCGACGTCAACGGCGATCCGGCCAGGCTCGAGCAGCTCTTCCTGAATATCCTGCGAAACGCCGTCGCGCATTGCCCGCCGACTCTCGGCCGCATCCGCGTCGCCACCCGCATGGAACACTCCTTCTACGTCGACCGGGAATCGGAACGTGTCTCCTTCCTGACCGTCTCGCTTTCCGACAACGGGCCCGGTTTGGCGGAAGAAGACCTCGAGCACATCTTTTCACCGATGTATTCGAGGCGGCCCGGTGGGCACGGGCTTGGACTCGCGATTGCCGGCGCCATCGCGACTGCCCACGACGGCCGCATCCGTGCGGCCAACGTTCCGGGAGGCGGCGCCGTCTTCCACGTGACGCTTCCGCTCGCACGTACGCGCGAAGCCAGCAAAGGAGAACACCCGTGAACACGCATCGAAAGGGGACGGTGCTGATCGTAGACGACGAGGCCGATATCAGGCGGATCATGGCCGACGTCCTCAGCGACGCAGGCTGCCAGGTGCTGACGGCCGCCGACGCCGACAGCGCACTGGCGGCGATCGACAAGGGAGGCGTCGACATCGCGTTCGTGGATATCGATCTCGGCCGCGACAGCGGCTTCGACGTGCTCGACACGATCCGCAAGCGCGGCGAGACCGACGTCGTCATCATCACGGGCAAGGGGTCGGTCGCCAACGCGATCGAGGCGACGCGACGCGGCGCCTACGACTACGTCACCAAACCCTTCGACAACGACCAGCTCGTCGCGCTGTCGCGCCGGATTCTCGACAGCCGCGCGGCCGTGCACTCCATGCCGACCGCGAAGCCGACGGCGGGTCCCGCGCCGAAGACCGGGATCGTGGGTCAGTCCCCTGCCATGCAGGAGGTCTACAAGATCATCGGGCGCATGGCGGCTTCGCCCACGACGGTCCTCATCCAGGGTGAGAGCGGCACGGGCAAGGAAGTCGTTGCGCGGGCGATCCACGAGTACTCGACGCGAGCCGACGGGCCGTTCATCGCGGTGAACTGCTCGGCGATTCCGGCCGACCTGCTCGAAAGCGAGATGTTCGGCCACGAACGCGGCGCGTTCACGGGCGCGACGGACCGCCGCATCGGCAAGTTCGAGCAGGCCAAGGGCGGCACGCTGTTTCTCGACGAGATCAGCGACATGCCGCTCGCGCTTCAGTCCAAGCTCCTGCGCGTGCTGCAGGAGCGCGAGTTCTCGCGCGTCGGCGGTCATGAGCTGCTGCCTGCCGACTGCCGCGTTCTTGCTGCGACCAACCGCGGCCTCGAAGGCGAGGTCGAGGCCGGGCGCTTCCGCGAAGACCTCTACTTCCGACTCAAGGTCGTCGTGATCGACCTGCCGCCGCTTCGCGAGCGGCGCCAGGACATTCCCGACCTCGTCCGTCACTTCCTCGACCGCATCAACCTGCGCGAGCGCTTCAAGGTGAAGGGCGTGTCGCCGGATGCGATGGCCCTGCTCGTAGAGCAGCACTGGAAGGGCAACGTACGCGAGCTCGAGAACGTGCTGCTCCGCGCTGCGGCGCTCGCGCCGGATCGCGTGCTCGGCCCGGCGGATCTGCCACTGCGTCCTCGTGCGGCGGCTCCTGCGATGGATCTCACCGCGCCGCTCACGGACATTCTCGGCGCGAAGATCCGCGAGATGCTGGCGTCGTTCGGCTCCACGGAGCCGCGCGACCTTCACACTCGCGTGCTCGCGATGGTCGAGAAGCCACTCTTCGAGGCGGTTCTCGAGAACACCGGCGGCAATCAGCTGAAGGCCGCCGACATTCTCGGCATCAACCGCAACACGCTGCGCAAGAAGATCACCGACTACGGGATTTCCCTGTCGCGGTCGCGATCGTAGAAATCGGGGACGGATCCCGATTGGCCGCGCGCCGGTCCGGATCCGTCCCTCCCTACGCCGACATGAGCTCGTTTCGCCTTCCGCCCCTCTACCCCATCGTCAACGTCGCTTCTCCCGATGCGGCGGAATGCGAACGTGCGTTCTCGCTGGCGGTGGAGCTGGCTGAGGCCGGCTGTTCGCTGATTCAGCTTCGGGCGAAGACCCTCGGCGCCGGAGCGATGACGGAGCTGGCATCGCGCATGGTCGAGTCGCTGCGTCCCGCCGGTGCGGTCCTCATCGTGAACGATCGTGCGGACGTCGCTGCAGCCAGCGGAGCGGCCGGTGTGCACGTGGGCGACGAGGATATGCCGGTCGATGCTGTTCGCCGGGTGGTCGGTCGGGACGCGATCGTGGGCTTCTCCACGCACAGCGTCGCGGAAGCGGCGTGCGCCTCGTCGTGCGGCGCGAACTATCTCGGGTTTGGGCCGGTGTTCGAGAGCCCGACCAAGGCCGGTGTGCGAGAGGCGCGCGGGCTCGAGCTGCTGACGCAGGCTTGTCGCGCGACCACCCTCCCCGTCGTTGCCATCGGCGGCGTTACACTCGAAACCGCGCCTGACTGCTGGCGAGCGGGAGCTGCGAGTGTCGCAGTGATCAGCGAACTCGAGCGCAGCGCGGATCGCCGCGTACTGGTCGCGGCGTATCTCTCCAGCTCGGGCCGCGTCTGACCAGTCGTTCCATTACAACCGTGAGATAGCCGGACCCTGCGTGTCGGCCCTAGGATGCCGGCATGCAGGAAGCCCTGCATCCGGCCGACGCCAGCGTCGGCGAAGCGCGAATCGGGAAGCGTCGCGGCGACGGGCTGCGTCTCATGGACCAACTGCGCCTTGCGATCCGCCGCAAGCACTACAGCCGAAACACCGAGAAAGCGTACTGCGGCTGGACACGCCGTTTCATCCTGTTTCACGGCAAGCGGCATCCGGCCGAGATGGGCGCAGCGGAGGTCGCAGCATTCCTCTCGCATCTGGCCGTCCGCGCGAACGTCGCCGCGCGCACCCAGAACCAGGCCCTGCACGCGCTCCTGTTCCTGTACTCGCACGTGCTCGGAATCGAGCTTCCGAGGGTATCGGGTATCGCGCCGGCGAAGACGACGAGGCGACTCCCGGTAGTCCTCACGAGGCCCGAGATCTCCCTCGTGCTGGAAGCGATGCATGGGGTGCCGCGGTTGATGGCCACGCTGCTCTACGGTTCCGGGCTGAGGCTGATGGAGTGCTGCCGGCTGCGGATCAAGGACGTCGATTTCTCGGCCGGCGCGATCGTGGTGCGGGCCGGCAAAGGACAGAAGGACCGGGCCGTGCCCTTACCCGCGTCTCTACGCAGTGAGTTGCACGCGCACTTGAGCAAGGTACGGAGCCTGCACGAAGCCGACCTCCGGGACGGTGCCGGGTGGGTCGAACTGCCGAGTGCACTCGACCGCAAGTATCCAGGGGCTGGCCGCGACTGGCGCTGGCAGTGGGTCTTCCCGGCCACCCGCCTGTACCGGGACCGCGCGACGGGCCAGCGGCGACGCCACCACCTCCACGAATCCGTGATACAGCGTGCGTTCGCCCAAGCCGTCCGAGTGAGTGAGATCACCAAGCCGGCTACCTGCCACACTCTCCGGCACTCTTTCGCCACTCACCTCCTCGACGACGGCTACGACATTCGGACCGTGCAGGAGCTCCTCGGCCACAAGGACGTCAGCACGACGATGATCTACACCCACGTCCTCGCCCGAGGACCAGCCGGCGTCCTCAGCCCGGCGGACAAACTGCATTCCAGCCGGTGATATGCCGACCGGCGTATCCGGCCACGTCGTCCGAGGTCACCTTCAGGTCCGCGGCAGAGCGGGCTTCCGTCTGGCGAGCCGTCCACGCAATATACCGATTGGCCTGCGCCCTGACCGGGATATGCGGGTCGAGAGATTTGGGAGTTGGAAGGCTAGTGAAAGTTGCGGCGAACTGTTCCGATGTCAGCCGCTCGTTAGGCTC
>CAYYVZ010000253.1:0-7600 GCA_964475235.1 uncultured Myxococcales bacterium
GCCACGGCCGTCGTCAGGTACTTCTGTGACTCTCCCCCCGAGACGAACGCGTAGACGTCGGTCGTGTTGGCGGCGTCGTCGAGCGTGATCAGCGGCGCGTCCATGTGGCTCGACGCGAGCGCCTGCGTGGCGGCGGCGACCGCCGTCACACTGGCGAGACCGGCGACGACGGCCGCGAGGCTGTGAAGACGCGGCCTCGGATGCGCGGGCGGCAGCTTGGGCAGACTTTCTGTTGGCATGGCGGGCTCCCTTGTTCCCGGCCGCCTGGCGGCCGGGCTGTGTTCGTCGGAGCCGAGTTGCTCCGGGTTTCGTGCGTGGCCGCGAGGCCACGGCGAGAGTGATGCACGGCGGCGCGCCGTGCGGGCGTGGGAAGTAGGTCAGGACCTGGGGGGCTCACCGTCGGCGCCGGCGTCGTGGCGCGCGGCTCCGTCGCTTCGTTCGATGCCTTCGAGTCGGGCGGCGAGATCGCGACGCAGGGACGGCAACAGCACCTGCTCGGCGCTTCGTGCTTTCAGGAACCACTCGCGTGCTTTGGTGTCGTTGCCGCTCGCAGAAGCGATTCGGCCGGCGTGGTACCAGAGGCGGGGGTCCTGCGTTCCGGCGGCCAGGGCCAGCTGCATGGAGCGCTCGGCGTCCTCGTGATTTCCCGCGGCAGCGCTCGCCATCGCGTGAGCGTCGAGGGTGTAGACGTCGCGGCGCTTGTCGAGCTCCTCGCCGGCGAGCCGCAGCGCACGCGATGCTTCGCGTCCCGTCTCGGCCAGCCAGAGGCTGTAACCGCGCGGATCGACCGACGCGCCGCCGGCATGAAGCTCGGCGGTGATGCGCGCGGCGTCGGCCTCGCGGCCCGCGGCGGCGTATGCGTCGGCCAGAGCGCGCATCGTATCGGGAAGCGGATTGGTCGCGATGGAGCGTTCCAGTGCGCCCACTGCGCCTCCGGCGTCGCCGGTCGCGAGCAGCACGCGGCCGCGCGCCAGCTCGGCGATCGCAAGGCCAGGTGCGGCGGACGCCGCCGCTTCGGATGCCGCGCGCGCCGCTGCGACGTCGCCGCCCTGCAGCTCCAGCATCGCAAGCCGCGACCAGATCCACGCGAAGGCTTCGCGGTCGCGTACGCTGACGGCTCGCGAGGCGACGCGCATCGCTTCGAGGGCGCCTTCCAGGTCGCCGGTGAGCAGTCGAACCTCGGCGACGCGCGAGTAGGCGCGCGAGTCGGGACGCCGCTGCATCATCTTCTGGTACGAGCCCACGGCGTCGTCGATGCGGCCCTGGTCGAGCAGGGTGTCGCCGAGAAGCGCGTGGTCGAGAGGAGAGCCGCGGCGCGCGACGAGGCGGCGCGCGATGCGCTCGGCTTCGTCGAAGCGGTGCAGGGAATGGAGGGCGTGGCCCTGGAGGAGGTCGGCGGCCGCGGAATCGGCGTCGAGCGTACGCATGGCGCCCGCGGCGTGCTCGGCGAGGAGGTAGTAGCCGTGGTCGCCGGACACTCGCGCTTTGTCGACGAAGGACCAGCCGAGCTTTTCGAGGCCGTCCCTTGTCGGGCCTTTCGAGCGAATGGCGTCCTGTTCGGCGGCGATGCGCGAGTCGAGCGGGTCGGCGTCGTTCGCCGCGCTGTCGGCGGCAAGCACCAGGGCCAGGGAGCCGACCGGAGCGCCCGTGTCGGTCTTCTCGCCGGCGTCGAGTTCGCACGGTGCCGCGGTGGCCCCGGCGTCGAGCGACGCAGCTTTGCCGGACGACACAGGCGAAACGACGGCCTCAGCCTCCGGGATCATCCGAAGCGCGCTTTCCGAGTTGGAAAGGTACACGCCGACGGCCGCGGTGAGCGCCGCGACCGGGCCGACGATCGATCGAACGGATCCGTCTTTCCAGACCATCGCTATCCTCCTCCAGATGGTCGTTGATACGGTCCCCGGACGTTTCGGATCACCAGGTTTGCAAGATTCTGCGCGATCGAGTCTTGCGAGAATGCAAGGTGCGTCGGTCTGGGCCTGCTGCGGACCAATGCCCCGGGCGGAGAAGACCTCCTTTCGTGAAGCCGGCGCAGCCGAAATTGCCGGAGAGCGGCCCGGTCGCTACGGTCGGTTCCGTCTCGTGGCACCCACCGGCAAAGACACTCGCAGGGAGATCGTCCTCGTCACCGGGGCGTCGTCCGGAATCGGCGCCGCGCTCGCGAAGCGCTTCGCCAGGGCCGGGCACGACCTCGTCCT
The DNA here is from genome assembly GCA_964475235.1 of uncultured Myxococcales bacterium. Classification (GTDB taxonomy): domain Bacteria; phylum Desulfobacterota; class Binatia; order UBA1149; family CAITLU01; genus DATNBU01. The sequence continues at coordinate 2,199 of CAYYVZ010000253.1, forward strand.
GGTCGCGCGCCGCCGCGCGAAGCTCAACAAGCTGGCTGCCGACCTGCGCCGGGAGCACGGCGTCACCGTTCACGTCGTCGCGTCGGATCTCGCCAGGCCGGGAGCCGCGACGAAGCTCGCCGCGAGTCTTCGCCGGCGCCGCCTCGACGTCGGCATCCTCGTCAACAATGCAGGCATCAACGCGGTCGGCGAGTTCGAGAAGATCGCGACGAAGGAGAATCTCGACATCGTGGCGCTGAACGTGGCAGCCGCCACCGAGATGCTGTCGAGCTTCCTGCCTGCAATGATCAAGAGGAAGCATGGCAGGGTGCTCAACGTCGCCTCGACGTCGTCCTTTGTTCCCGTGCCGTTCATGGCGACGTACGCCGCGAGCAAGGCGTATCTATTGTCGCTCACCGAATCTCTGGCGGAAGAGACGCGCGACCACGGTGTCACGCTGACGGCGCTGTGCCCCGGCGTCACCGACACTCCGATGCTCGGCGCGATGGATCGTTCCGACCCCGGCTTCACGAAACTCATCGCGTTCACGGTGTCCGACGTCGACGACGTCGCGAACCAGGGCTACGAGGCCTGCATGGCCGGCGAAGTCATCCGCATTCCCGGCTACGTGAACCTGCTGGCGACGCTGTCCAGTCGCACCGTGCCGCGCTGGGTGGTGCGGCGGATCAGCGGGATGCTCGGGCGCAGCGCGCACTGAGCGACGGGCCGGGAATCCCGCCGCGATCACGAAAGGGCGCGTTCCCGCCTAGAAGCGGTACCACCAGGGCGTGCCCGGCGCGTCCGGGCTCTGGATCTCGACGCCGAAGCGCGCGAGCAGCGTGCCGTCGGCCACGCGAAGGCGCGTGACCGATTTCGCGTGGTCGGTGATCGCGCGAACTTCGGCCGCCTGGGCCTCGGCGAGCTTCTCCTGGAAGTCGAGCACGTCCTTGGTGGTGACGGCGCCGAGCTCGAAGCGGCGCGTCTGGTTGCGCAGGTTCTCCTCGGCGAGCTCGCGCGCGGCCTTGGAGGCGGTCACGCGCTTGGCGGCCGACGAGACGTCGGCGATCGCGCGGTCCACGTCGAGGGCCACGGTCGAGACCGTCTGCTCGAGCTCGCGCGACGCACGCCGCACGTCGATCTCGGCGCGCACGAGGTTCGCCCGCGCGTCGGCGTTGCCGAACGGGATCTCGAACTCGAAACCGACGGCGTAGTCGTTGAAGTCCTCGTCCACCCACTGCTCGAGCGAATCGCTCATGTCGCCGTCGTAGGGCGAGAACTCGACCTGGCCCGTGTCCGGATTGACGACGGGCTTGGCGTCGCCCGCGAGGCCGAGCTGGCCGTAGTGGCCGACGATGTCGAGGCGCGGCAGGCGCTGGCTGCGCGCGTTGCGCTCGACGGCGCGGCTGCGCTCGAGCGAGAACGCGGCGGAGCGGATTTCGCCGCGGCACTCGGCGGCCGTTCGCATGAGCTCGGCGCGGTCGAGCTCGACGGGCGTCACGACGTGCTCCTCGACGGGCAGCACCAGCTCCGGCGCCTTTTCGTCGGCGGCGCCGATCATGACCTCGTGCTGCAGGTCGCGGCCCGCGACGTCCATCGCGTTCTCGGCGACGATCGCTTTCTCCTCACGGGCGGCTGCATCGGCCAGCGCTTCCTTGACGGCGACGGGCGCGAGCATGCCCACGTCCACCTTGGCTTCGGCGTCGCGCACGAGCTCGCGCGCGAGGGCCACGGAGCGGCGGCTCACTTCGAGCTCGGCGGCCGCCTGCAGGTAGCTCCAGTAAACGTCGATGACGCCCGAGACGAAGCGCGACAGCTCGGCCTCGAAGCTCGCGAGCGAGCTTGCCGCTTCCGAGCGGGCGATCAGCACCGTCGTGTTCTCGTCGCTCGCCCAGAAGTTGCGCAGCAGGGGCTGGCGCAGGGAAACGATGAGCCGGTTGTCGTAGCGCGGATTGATCAAATAGAAGACCGAGTTCGTGTCGACGATCTGGTTCTGCCACGCGAGGTCGACGGTGCCGCCGGTGCGCAGCAGCTTCGAGATCGACGCCGAGCTGCGGACCGCTTCTTCCTCGAAGATCGCCTTGCCGGAGGCCAGCGAGCTTGCCGACGGTGCCTTGAGGCTGCTGGCGGTCGAACCCAGTCGGAACTTCGGGTCGAACGCGCCGGTGGCGCCGTACTCGGCCCAGGCGTCGCCCTGAGGAATCTCGGCGCGGGCGCGGATTCCCGGGTTGTTCTCGACAGCGAGGCGCACGGCTTCCGCGACGCTGAGGCGGCGCGGCTCGCCCTCGGCGCCGCTCTTCTCGGAGAGCATGCGATCGACGATGCGCGACGTGATCGTTTCCGTGCGCGCGCCGAACGCCTGTTTCTCGCCGGGCCTCACCACGTTGCCGCCCGGCTGGGCGAGCGCGGACGCCGACGAGGCCGACGCGGAGGCCTCCGGCGCCACGCGAATCACAGACGGTGCGTCCGGTTGCCTTGCCGCGGCGTTCGGGGAGGCCGTTGCCGCGGCGGGCGAGCCTGCCGCGGTCGTGCCGCCCGCTTCGACGGCGAACGGCGCGTCGACGACGCCCGACGGCGTTTCCGACGACGGCGAGCCCTGCGCGAGTGCGAGTGGTGGAGACGAGATCGCGACCGCGATCGCAGCAGCGACCGAGGCAGCGATCGGGGTGAGAAGGCGAAGATGGAACCTGTTCATGTCCAATCGGCAATCGTCCGTGCGTTCGCCGACCGTGTGTCCGGTCCGGACACGCTGGAGGCTCATGCGTTGAGGCCGTCTCGCGGCTGTACTCGGCGAGCGAAAGCGCAGCTTTTTCGCAGCATGAGCAGGTGTCAAGCCGCGCTCGCACTTTGTTGACATCCTGCCGGTCCGGGAATATCGGATGGCCGAAGATCCGGTCCCGACGCTGCCCGCCTCCGCGGCCATGTAAGCAGCAGAGCACCCCTTCTTCCCCGTTCGTCATCATGCTGAAGAGGTATCTTCTCGCGCCGGGGCCGACGCCGGTCCCTCCCGAAGTGTTGCTCGCCATGGCAGCGCCGGTCGTGCTGCACCGTACGCCGCAGTTCAGCGAGCTGTTCCGGCGCGTCTCGGATGCCTCGGCCAGGCTTTTCGGCACCTCCCAGCCGGTCCTCACGCTTTCTTCGAGCGGTACGGGCGCGATGGAGGCGGCCGTGACCAATACCCTGTCTCCGGGCGATCGCGTCGTCGTGGTCTCCGGCGGCAAGTTCGGGGAGCGCTGGGCCGAGATCTCCCGCGTCTACGGCCTCGACGTCGCCGAGATCGCGGTCGAGTGGGGCACGGCCGTCGATCCTTCGCTCATTGCCGACGAGCTCAAGCGGCATCCCGAGACGCGCGCCGTGATGGTGCAGCACAGCGAAACGTCGACGACGGCGCTGCACCCCGTCGAAGAGATCGCCGCGATCACCCGCGGGACGGACACGCTGCTGATCTGCGACGGCATCACGTCGGTTGGCGTGCTCGACTGTCCGATGGACCGGGTGGGCATCGACGTGCAGGTGACGGGCTCGCAGAAGGCGCTGATGCTTCCGCCCGGTCTCGGCCTCGTCGCGCTGAGCGAGAAGGCGTGGGACGCGAGCAGGCGCTCGAAGCTGCCGCGCTATTACTTCGACCTCGCGAAGGCGAAGAAAGCGCTGGCCGACGACACGTCGGCGTACACGCCGGCCGTCTCGTTGCTGTTCGGTCTCGACGCCGTCTATCGCGCGGTGGAGCAGAACGGCGGATGGCCCGAGGTCTACCGGCGTCACCGGATCCTCGCTGCCGCTGCGCGCCGCGGAATCCAGGCAATGGGTCTGCGTCTGCTCGCGCCGACGGCACCGAGCCCCGCCACCACGGGCATCTGGGTTCCCGAGGGAATCGACGGCGGCAAGCTCACGAAGTACCTGCGCGACGTCCTCGGCGTCACGATCGCAGGCGGACAGGGCAAGCTGAAGGGAAAGATCCTTCGCCTTGCGCACATCGGTTATGCCGACAGCTTCGACGTCGTCGTCGGGCTTTCGGCGCTGGAAATGGCGTTTCGGCACTTCGGATACGACGCGGCGTTCGGGAAGGGACCCGGCGCGGCGGGCGAAGCGCTGCTCGAGATGTATCCCAACTGAGAGAGGACGAACGTGGCTCGAATTCTGGTTTCCGACAAGCTCGACAAGCAGGGGCTCGAGATTCTCCTGGCGGCCCCCGGGCTCGAAGTGGACAACAACCCGGGTCTTCCTCCCGATGAGCTGAAGAAGATGATCGGCAAGTACGAAGGCCTGGTGATCCGCAGCGGCACGAAGGTGACGGCCGACCTCCTGTCGGCGGCCGATTCGCTGAAGATCGTCGGCCGCGCCGGCATCGGCGTGGACAACGTGGACGTCGAAGCCGCGAGCAAGCGCGGCGTCATCGTCTCGAACACGCCCGGCGGCAACAACGTGACGACGGGCGAGCACGCGATCTCGATGATGCTCGCGTGCGCGCGCGACATTCCGCAGGCCAACGCGACGCTGCGGGCCGGCCAGTGGAAGCGCAACGACTTCATCGGCGTCGAGGTGACGGGCAAGACCCTCGGCGTGATCGGCCTCGGCAACATCGGCGCCATCGTGGCCGACCGTGCCAAGGGACTTCGCATGAACGTGATCGGCTACGACCCGTTCGTGACGCCGGAGGCGGCGGCGCGCCTCGGCATCGACTGCGTCTCGCTCGACGAGATCTACGCGAAGGCCGACTTCATCTCGATCCACACGCCGCTCACCAACGACACGCGCGGCCTCATCGGCGCAACCTCCATCGCCAAGATGAAGAAGGGCGTGCGCATCGTCAACTGCGCGCGCGGCGGCATCATCGACGAGGCGGCGCTGCTGGCGGCCCTCAACTCGGGCCACGTGGCCGGCGCCGCCCTCGACGTGTTCGCGAGCGAGCCGCCCGCCAAGGACGACCCGCTCGTCGCGCACCCGAAGGTCGTCGCGACGCCCCACCTCGGCGCGTCGACGGGCGAGGCCCAGCTCAACGTCGCCATCGCGGTGGCCGAGCAGATTCGCGACTTCTTCATCGACGGCACGATCCGCAACGCGATCAACGTTCCCTCGCTGTCGGCCGAGGCGGCCGGCGCGGTCGCACCGTTCATCGCGCTCGGCGAAAAGATCGGCAGCATGCACGCGCAGCTCTCGAACTGCGCGCCGAGCGAGATCGTGATCGCCTACAACGGCGACGTCGCGGGGCTCGACGTGCGTCCCGTCAACGCGGCCGTGCTCAAGGGCCTGCTCTCGTCGGTGCTCGACGTTCCGCTCAACGTGGTCAACGCGCCGTTCCTCGCCAAGGAACGCGGGGTCAAGATCGTCGAGGTGAAGAACCGCGACACCAAGTCGTTCACGAACTCGATCTCGGTGACGTTCAAGCGCGACGGCGAGTCGCGCCTGATCGAGGGCGCCGTGTTCGG
>CAYYVZ010000254.1:0-7599 GCA_964475235.1 uncultured Myxococcales bacterium
GCCGCGATGGCCACGCCCGTCGTGTCGGAGCCGCCCCGGCCGAGGGTCGTGATGTTGTCGTCTTCGTCCACACCCTGGAAGCCCGCGATCACGGCCACGCAGCGCTCCTCGAAGGCGCGCTCGATGCGCGAGACGTCGATCGATTCGATGCGGGCCTTGCCGTACTCCGAATTGGTCTGGATCCGGACCTGGTGGCCGAGGAGCGAGACCGCCGGCACGCCGAGGTCCCTCAGCGCCATCGCCAGCATCGCGCACGAGACCTGCTCGCCGGTCGAGACGAGGGAGTCGAGCTCGCGTGGATGCGGGTTGCTGGAAATGGCCGCTCCGAGGGCGAGCAGGCGGTTGGTCTCGCCCGACATGGCGGACGCCACGACGGCGAGGTTGTGCCCCTCGTCGTAGCTGCGTTTGACGCGCCGGGCCACGTTGCGGATGCGATCGGGGTCACCGACCGACGTGCCGCCGTACTTCTGGACGATCTTCTTCGACATTCGGACCTGCGGTGTGGAACGGGTGTCAGGAGGCCGCGCCGGCCAAGTGGAGGCTGGCGGCGTCCAGTCCGGGACCCCTGAAATCCAGGTGAATCGACCTAACATCGCCGGATTCCACGGCGAGTTCAACGCTTACGAGCCGCTCCGGTGCGGCTCCGCGGAAGTACGGCCACCATTCGACGAGCGTGATCGCGTCGCTGCGGATCGCGGCGTCGAGACCGATGCTGTCGAAGGCGGACTCGGCATACTCGGCAGGCACGTCGCCGAATCGGTACAGGTCGCAGTGCACGAACGGGATCCGGCCTTCGGGGTAGTCCACCAGATAGACGAACGTGGGACTCGTGACCTCCACCGGATCGATGCCGAGACCGGCGGCGACGCCGCGCGCGAAAACGGTCTTGCCGGCGCCGAGGGGCCCTGTGAGCGCGATGACGGTGCGAGGCGGCAGCGCTTCGGCCAGCCGGCGCCCCACGGCCTCGGTTTCTTCCTCGGAGCCCGTCCGGAGCCGCAGTTGCGCGCCCGCGACGCTCATCTCGGCCGCCTCGACGCGAGCACACCCGGCATCGCATCGGCCAGCTCGCTCGCAAGGAACCCTGCCCCGCAGCGACGCTCCAGCGCGTCGCCCGCCGCCCCGTGGGCCCAGACCGCCAGGCAGGCGGCCTCGAAGGGATCCGGAAGCCGGACGGCGAGCGCGCCGCAGATGCCCGACAGGACGTCGCCCATGCCCGCGCAGGCCATGCCCGGGTTTCCCGAGGTATTGAACGCGATCCCGGTGCGGTCGGCGGCCGTCCTGCCGTTGGCTACGACTGTGGCCGCGCCTTTCAGTACGACGATGGCCCCCAGCTCTTTCGCGAGGTTATCCGCAAAGACCGAGCGCGACAGTTGAATGCGTGGACTGGCCAGTTCCACGAGGCGTCCCATTTCGCCGGGGTGCGGCGTCAGAATCGGCGCCGGTGCACCTGAGGCGGCCCTCGCGGCGAACACCGATCGACGCTTCTCGTCGTCCCAGCCGGCCACGGCGTTGAGGCCGTCGGCGTCGATCACGAGGGGCCTGTTCGAGTGCAGTAGCGCCGCCACGGCCGCATCCGGACCGGCGCCGGTGCCTAGCCCGGGGCCGATGACCACGGCGTCGCAGTTGGCCGCGGCGGCCTCGATCTGACCCGCGGCTCCGGGCGAGACGACGCCGCGCTTGTCGCCCGGCAGATGGATCGACATGGCCTCGGGAAGCGCGACGGCGAGCGCCCGCTGCACGTCGCGCACGGTCGCCACCGTCACGAGGCCCGCGCCGGCGCGCAGCGCTCCGCGGGCCGCAAGAATCGCGGCGCCGGCCTTGCCGCGGCTTCCCGCTACGATCAGCACGTGGCCGCGGCTGCCCTTGTGCGAGAGCCGCGCGAGTCGCGGCCAGGTCCCTGCCGTGGTTCGCTCGTCCAGGACGACCGCGCTTCGGCTGAGTCCGGAGGCCGCCGGCTCGAGCAGGCCGATGTCGCAGACGCGGACCCGGCCCGAGTACTCCGGGCCCTCGGCCAGGAAGAGGCCCGGCTTCGCCGCGCCGATCGTCACCGTCGCGCGGCAGCGGACGGCGATCCCCAGCGGGGTTCCTGCATCGCTGCTCAGGCCGGAAGGAATATCAGCCGCAACAACAGGTAAGCCGGTCTTGTTCAACAGCCCGATGAGCTTGGCGGCGCTCCCTTCGACGGGCCGCTCGAGGCCGGTGCCGAAGATTGCATCGAGGGCGAGGTCGTAGCCGTCCGCCCCGCCGGCCAGCAGCGCGGACGCCTCGGCCTCGCCGACGACCTTGCCGTTCATGCGGCGCCATTCTTCGAGGTTGGCGGCGGCGTCCGAGCCGGGCCGGGGCTCGCCGCCGAGCAGGGCCACGGTGCAGCGCCAGCGCTCGGCGGCGAGCAGGCGGGCCACGACGAAGCCGTCGCCGCCGTTGTTGCCCGGCCCGGCCAGCACCAGCAGCCGCGGCCGCTTGCGAAGCTTCACGCCGTGGAAGGACTCGTCGGCAAGGGCGTCCGCGAGTGCCTTGCCCGCCCTCTCCATGAGGTCGAGGGAAGCCGTGCCGGCGGCAATGGTGCGCGCGTCGAGCTCGCGCATCGTCTCGCGCGAGACGACGGAGGCGGAGGCCGCTGCCAGCTTCATGACCGGCTGCTCCCGCTCACGACGCACCGGCTATGGAAAGTCGCTCGTCTCACGGCCGGCCGCTGCCCGTGGTGTGCATCGCCCGGGCCTTCCGGCAGGCGTCCAGCATCTCGCGCGTCGCGGCCTCCATGCCGACGAACACGGCGCGCCCGACGATCGAGTGGCCGATGTTGAGCTCCTCCATGACGTCGATCGCAGCCACGGGTCCGACGTTCTCGAGGGTGAGGCCGTGCCCGCCGTTGACGTGAAGACCGCGTGCGGCGGCGTGGGCGGAGCCGAGCCGGATACGGTCGAGCTCGTGCTCGATGTCGGCCGGCGTCGTCGCGTTCGCGTAGGCGCCGGTGTGCAGCTCGACGACGGTCGCGCCGACGGCGTGGGCGGCGTCGATCTCTCGCGCGTCGGGCTCGATGAAGAGGCTGACGACGATGCCGGCGTCGACGAGACGCCGGACCATGGGGGCGAGCGTCGTCTCGCGGCCAGCCACCGCGAGGCCGCCTTCGGTCGTGAGCTCCTCGCGCTTCTCCGGGACGATGCAGACGTCGGCGGGACGACACTCGCACGCGAACGCCATCATGGCTTCGGTGGCACCCATTTCGAGGTTCACCTTCGTCGAAACCGCGCGCAGCAGGCGCAGCACGTCGTGGTCCTGGATATGGCGGCGGTCCTCGCGCAGGTGGACGGTAATGCCGCCGGCGCCGCCGCGTTCGGCCGCCAGGGCTGCCTGCACGGGGTCGGGATACGAGACGCCCCGGGCCTGGCGGATGGTCGCGACGTGGTCGATGTTCACGCCGAGCCGCAGCGTTTCGGCGACCGGCCGCACTTTCGGGCGGGCGCTCATGAGCGGCCTACCGGGACGGCGTTTTCGAGGACAGGCATCGACGGCCTTCGTGGAATGAGAACGCCGCAGGCGCAACCGGCGGCCGCGGCCCGTTCCCACCGCCGTCGCGGGCCGCATTTACCTCCGCCCGCCGGCGCTGTATTCACGAAGCGAAATGCCGGCCGCGACGTCCGCCTCCCGCCGCGCCGCCGGCCTCGCCGCCAGCCTCCTCTTCGGGCTCTCCCTCTTCGCGGCGAGCTGGGGCCTCCACTACCGCCTGGACGACTACCCACCGTGGCTCGACTACGACACGGCGGCGACCGGGATCTACATCAACAGCGTCAGTTACCGCGAAAGTTACGACGCATTCTTCCGCGATTCGTCCAAACCTCACAACGTGTTTCGTGCGAGCTGGGCGGCCGCGTTCCTGCCCGCGACCGCGCCTCTCAGCCTCGTGCAGAGGACGTTCGGCGTGCCCCCGGACCGTGTCGGCGACCTGCTGAAGGCGGCGGCGGTTTTTCTCGCGGTTCTCGGCACCGGCTGCGCAGCGCGACTCGCGATGTGCAGCGGCATGTCCGCGATGGACGCGGCGTTTCTCTTCGGCGTCGTCGCTGCGCTGCCGCCCTTCCTGCTCTATGTCCGCACGGGGAACCTCTTCTTCTCGTACTTCATGTTCTGGCTCGCGGTCGCCTGCATCGATCGCTACGTGAGCGGAGACGGCCGCCGCTGGGTGTACGCACTTGCCGCGGTTGTCGCGCTTTACGCGATGGTTCCGTACGTGCCGATCACCGTGCTTCCGGTCGCGGGGTTCCTGCTCGCGTGGTGGCGCGGGGCGCTCGGCCGCGTACTCGGCGACGTTCACCTCTACGCCGCGGCAATGGCGAGCGTCGCGTTGTTCGTACTGATGCGCGTGCTCGTCGCCACCTCGTTCGAGCCGAGCTACGAGGCGTGGTCGGCGAAGACGGCGACGTACCTCGCGGATCGCTCCGGTCACGCGATCTCGCCCGGGTTCCTCGACCCGGCCCTGCTTCCCGACAAGCTGACGAAGCTCGTCCACCAGCACCTCTGGTTCGCGCGCGACCAGCTCGGGGACCGCACGCGCAGCGACGCGGCCTGGACGGTGCCCGCGCCGCAGCTTCCATGGGTGGCGCTGCTTGCGGTCGCCCTGTTCGGGATGTGGCGCTGCCGCCGCAATCGCAACGCCGGCGCCGCGCCGTTTGCGGCTGTCCTCCTCGGCACGTACGGGCTTGCGCTCACGCTGAGCTTTCCGGAGGGGCGTTACATGGTCCCTGCCCTGCCCGCGCTGGCATTCTTCGCGGTCGAGGGCCTTCGCGGCCTGGTTCCGTCCCCTCTTCCGCGCACGCTCGTCTGTTCCGGCTTTCTCGCCGCGATGGCCTGGAGCGGGTTCTCGCTGGTGTCGGGTCCGTACCAAGAGTGGATGGTCAGGCAGTGGCAGGACCGCGCCGGCATGAAGGAGGCATTCGCGCTGGTCCGCGAGCGCCTCGACCCCGACTACGGCCTCGGCCGGCCGATGAAAGTCTGGTGGCCCGGGATGAACCACGAGGTGTGGCTCTACATGCGGATGATCGCGAACCGGCGCGACCGCCTGTACGAGCTCGCCACCGAACTCGACCGCGAAGCGGCCGGCGAGCGTCTCTTCGCCGCGGCCCACAGCGACGATGCAGCCAGGCTCGCGGAACTGGAGACGCTCGGGTTCCGCAGCATCGGCACGGTGACCGACCCGATCATCGCCCGCCGACTCGAAGTGCTCGTTCGGGAACCGTAGCGTCGCTCAGCCGAGCGCCGCCTCGCAACAGGCGCTCAGCCGAGCACCGCTTCGCAACAGGCGCTCAGCCGAGCGCCGCTTCGATGGCAGCCGCGATGCGCTGGGCATGCTGCTCGACCGCGCCTTCCTCTTCGCCCTCGACCATCACGCGGGCCAGCGGCTCGGTACCCGAGAACCGCACTACGACGCGTCCGCGTCCGCCGAGCGCTCCTTCAGCTTCGGCAATGGCGCCGGCAACCGAGGGGATCGAACCGAGCTCCTTGCGCTGCTTGACGCGCAGGCTCACGAGCCGCTGGGGATAGCTGCGCAGCAGCCCGCGGCCTTCGGCGAGCGAGCGGCCCGACAGCTTCATGCAGGTGAGCACCGAAAGCGCCGTCACCATGCCGTCGCCGGTGGTCGCGTGGTCGAGACAGATGATGTGGCCCGACTTCTCGCCGCCGAGCTTGAAGCCGCCTTCGACCATGCGCTCGACCACGTAGCGGTCGCCGACGGGAGTGCGCTCCAGCGCGATGCCGCGCTCGCGCAGCGCCACCTCGAGCCCGAAGTTCGACATCACGGTGGCGACGACGGTCGAGCCCGAGAGGTCGCCGCGGTCGGCCATCGCGAGGCCGAGGATGGCCAGCACGTGGTCGCCGTCCACCTCCGCGCCGGTCTCGTCCACGAGAATGCAGCGGTCGGCGTCACCGTCGAGGGCGATGCCGATATGGGCCTTCTCGGCGCGCACACGCTCGCGCAGCAGCGCCGTGTCGGTCGCGCCGCAGCCTTCGTTGATGTTGTGCCCGTCCGGCGAGACTCCGATGGCGACGACTTCGGCGCCGAGCTCGAGGAGCACGTTCGGAGCGATGCGGTGGGCGGCGCCGTGCGCACAGTCGACGACGACGCGCAGCCCGTCGAGCGTGAGCTCGCGCGGCAGCACGTTCTTCAGGAAAACGTTGTAGCGGCCGCCGGCGTCGTCGATGCGGAAGGCCTTGCCGATGCCGCCGCCGGTCGGCCGCAGCTTGTCGAGCGAGTCGCTCTCCAGCAGGGCCTCGATGTCGGCTTCGGCCGCGTCGGCGAGCTTGAAGCCGTCGGGGCCGAAGAACTTGATGCCGTTGTCGCCGAAGGGATTGTGCGAGGCGGAGATCGCCACGCCCGCGTCGGCGCGCAGGCTGCGCGTGAGGAATGCGATGCCGGGTGTCGGCATGGGGCCGACGAGCAGCACGTCCACGCCCATCGACATGATGCCGGCCGACAGGGCCTGCTCGAACATGTAGCCCGAAAGGCGCGTGTCCTTGCCGATGAGGATCTTGTGACGGCGCTGTCCGGAAGTCTGGAAGTGCTGGCCGACGGCGCGGCCGAGCCGCAGCACTGTCTCCGGCGTCATCGGCTCTTCGTTGGCGACTCCGCGAATGCCGTCCGTGCCGAAAAGCTTGCGCGCGGGAGCCTTCGCTCCCGTGCCGGTCTTGCGCACTTCCTTAGACTCCGGCCGGGAGAGCGGCGTTGGTGCCGACGAGGATCTCGTCGAGCTCCGGGCCGTCGAGCGTCTCGCGCTCGAGCAGGGCTGCCGCCATGCGGTGCAGCGCCTCGATGTTGGCGGAGAGAATCGCCTCGGCGCGGCGGTACGCGTTGGTCAGGAGGCTCTTCACCTCGATGTCGACCAGGCGTGCGGTGTCTTCCGAGTACTCGCGCTGGTGGTGCAGGTCGAGCCCGAGGAAGGGCTCGTCGCTCGGACGCTTGAGCGTCACCGGACCGAGCGAGTCGCTCATGCCCCACTCGCAGATCATCTTCATCGCGAGCTGGGTGGCGCGCTCGATGTCGTTGCCGGCGCCGGTCGTGATCTCCTTCAGCACGAGCTCCTCTGCCACACGGCCGCCGTAGAGGATGGCGAGCTGGTTCAGCAGATACGTGCGGTTGTAGGAGTGACGGTCTTCTTCCGGGAGCTGCTGCGTGACGCCGAGGGCCATGCCGCGGGGGATGATCGTGACCTTGTGGACCGGATCCGTGCCCGGGAGCATGCGCGCGACGAGCGCGTGGCCCGACTCGTGATAGGCGGTGTTCCGCTTCTCGTCGTCGGAGAGCACCATCGAGCGACGCTCGCTGCCCATCAGGACCTTGTCCTTGGCGCTTTCGAAGTTGCTCTGCGTGACCGTGTCCCGGCCTTCGCGCGCAGCCATGAGGGCCGCCTCGTTGACGAGGTTCTCGAGATCGGCGCCCGAGAAGCCGGGAGTGCCCTTGGCGACCTGTTCGAGCTGCACGTCGGTGGCGAGAGGGACCTTGCGCGTGTGGACCTTGAGGATGCCGGTGCGGCCGCGAACGTCGGGCCGCGGCACGACGACGCGGCGGTCGAAGCGGCCCGGGCGGAGCAGCGCCGGGTCGAGCACGTCGGG
>CAYYVZ010000255.1:0-7596 GCA_964475235.1 uncultured Myxococcales bacterium
TGGCGCTCGAGGAAATCGAGTCCGCCCTCGAAGGGGTCGGGGTGCTCGACCGTGAGCAGGAAGGTGCCGAGGGTCTGCACGCGCCCGAGCAGGCACTGGAGATGGTCGAAGGCATCGTAGGGAGTCTGCGGCGTGACGTCGGTGCAGAAGCCGGGGTAGCCGATGTTCTGGAGCGCGACGCCGGTACAGGCGTTGAGGATGGCGCTCGTCATCTGCGCTTCGTTCACGCGAAGACGCCGGTCGGTGTCCTCGTCGCCCGTCGTGTCGGGGCCGGCATCGGTGATCGGCGCGAGGCAGTCGAGCTCCTCGGGATCGTAGAGGCCGTTGATTTCCTTGGTGAAGCAGTCCTGGCGCGCGCCGATGAAATTGTAGAAATAATCGACAGTTGCGTTCAGCGAAACACGCTGGCACGCGAACTCTTCCTGGGTCAGGTCCGGAAACTCGACACCGCTACCATCCGGGCAGTCGGCGAGGGCCGGCTGAGCCGCGACGGAAATTAGAGAGAGCCCGATGGCGATGGAGCGGAACTTGCGTAGCAATGCCATTACCTACCCTGAATCTCGTCGCGTGGTGGAGGGCGAAACGCCCGCACCGACGTTATCTTCGATACGGAGGGGCCGTCAAGGATCTTAAGGAGGCACCCATCCTCCCGGAAGACCGACAACTTTTCCTGCAGACTTGCACGCCCCCCGACATGCGATGGCGCCGGACCGTTTGACATCAGCCAACGACCGACGTCCCTTAACGTTCCGGCGAGCATTGCAGATTTCCACACCATTGGAAACCACAAGGGCGACGCGAAAGTGCCGCCAAGCCCCCAGTTCATGACGGAAAATGAGATCAAGGAACGCCTGAAGGGGGTAAAGTATCCCGGCTTCAGCAGGGACATCGTTTCGTTCGGCCTCGTCAAGGCCGTCACCATCGAAAGCGGCCGCTGCGAAGTGCGGCTGTCCGTCCTCAGCGACAATCGCGACGTCGTGCGTCAGATCGTGGCCGACGTCGAAGCCGAGCTCGGTCGCATCGGCGGCCTCGGCCATGTCGACGTCGTCGTGGAGCGGCCCCAGACCGACCGCCAGACCCAGGCCCGGGAGACCGCGAAGGCCATGGGCCGCGGCCCGGCCCAGATCCCGGGAGTCGCGCGGGTCGTGGCCGTCGCGAGCGGCAAGGGCGGCGTCGGCAAGTCCACGGTGGCGGCCAACCTGGCCGTGGCGCTGGCCCGGCGCGGCCTGCGCACGGGCCTCCTCGATGCCGACATCTATGGACCGAGCGTTCCGCTGATGTTCGGGGTCGGCCGCGGCGAGGCCGGCCGCAGCGACGCCGAAGGCCGCTTCCTTCCGGCCGAACGCTACGGCGTGAAGCTCGTTTCGATGGGCTTTTTCGTGGCCGAGGGCGCGCCTCTGATCTGGCGCGGCCCGATGCTGTCGAAAGCCATCCATCAGTACCTGCGCGACGTCGCCTGGGGCGATCTCGACGTCCTCGTGATCGACCTTCCTCCCGGTACCGGCGACGTGCAGATGACCATCACGGCCGGAGTCGCTCTCGACGCGGGCGTGATCGTCACGACTCCTCAGGACGTGGCGCTCGCGGACGTGGAGCGCGGCGTGAAGATGTTCCAGCAGGCCGGTGTTCCCATCCTCGGCGTCGTCGAGAACATGAGCTTCCACGTCTGTTCGGGGTGCGGCGAGACCGCCCACATTTTCGGGGACGGCGGCGCGGCGCGCGTGGCCAATCGTTTCGGTATCGAGGTGCTCGGAAACGTCCCGCTCGCGCGGCCGGTGCGCGAGTCGGGCGATGCGGGTGCGCCGATCGTGGTGGCCGATCCCGCCAGCGCGGCATCGAAAGCGTTCGAAGAGGTCGCGGCGCGAGTGGCCGGCGTCGCGCAGAATCTGCACCAGCACCACGACGACCATCACGGGCACGACCATGGCTGAGCAGTCTCCCGCGGCAGCGTCCGCCTCCCGTCAGCCCCGTCTCGAAGGCGTGGCCCGCATCGTCGCCGTTGCCAGCGGCAAGGGCGGCGTGGGCAAGTCCACCGTTGCTGCCAACCTCGCCGTCGCGCTTCGCGCGCTCGGACGACGCGTCGGCCTCGCGGACGTGGACATCTACGGACCGAGCGCGCCGATCATGTTCGGCATCAAGGAGCTGCCGCATCCCGACGAGTCGTCGCGGCTGCTCATCCCCCTCGAGGCCCACGGCGTGAAGGTCATGTCGATGGGCTTTTTCCTCGACGACCAGGCTCCCGTCGTGTGGCGCGGGCCGATGGCGATGAGCGCGACCAAGCAGTTCCTGCGCGGCGTCGCGTGGGGCGAGCTCGACTACCTGATCGTGGATCTGCCGCCGGGAACCGGCGACATTCCGCTCACTCTCGCCCAGGAAGTTCCGCTCGACGGAGGCGTGATCGTGACGACGCCCCAGGACGTCGCGCTCGCCGACGTGACGCGAGGCGTGGCGATGCTGCGCCGGCTCAACACTCCGATCCTCGGCGTGGCCGTCAACATGGCGGGTTACACGTGCCCGAAGTGCGGAACCAAAGACGAGCTGTTCGGGTCGGAGTCGGCCGGACGCATGGAGCGCGAGATCGGCGCGCCGGTGCTCGCCGAATTTCCAATCGAGCAGAAGGTGAGGGAGTGCGGCGACGCGGGAAAGCCCGTCGTGGTTGCCGATCCGGGCTCCACCGCGGCGCGCGCCTACCTCGACCTTGCCGCCGCCGTCGAGAGCAGCCTCGCGCGGGTTCGCGACGAGCTCTACGGACCGGAGCCGGCCGAGGTCGTCCTCGACGACGCGGCGCGGGCGGTGCGCATCCGCTGGAGCGACGGGACTCGCACCGAATACTCGCTGCACGGCCTGCGCGGCTGGTGCCCCTGCGCGACGTGCCAGGGTCACTCGAGCGCCACGAAGTTCGTCGACGTGAAGGATCCGCGCCTGACCGGTCACGAGGGCGTCGGGCGCTACGCGATCCGCTTCCTGTGGGCCGACGGCCACTCGACGGGAATGTACTCGTACGAATGGCTGCGCGAGATCGCGGATTTCGACGAGTGTCGAGTCTCTTAGGCGCTCAGACCTTCGGCTCGATCCACCACGGATAGAATTCGGGCATTCCGGTCCACGCGCTCATCGTGAACTGCGCCGGGCGCTTCTCGAGGAAGCTCTGCACTCCTTCGTAGGCGTCGGCATTGCGGCCGGCCCAGAAGATGCACTTGCTGTCGATGATGTGGGCGTGCTGGGGGTCCGGCACGCCGAGATTGTGCCACAGCAGCGCGCGGGCGAGGGCGACGGACGTCGCGCTCGTGTTGTCGGCGATCTCCCGCGCGATCTCCATCGCCTTCGGCAGCACCTGGTCGGCCGGCACGACGTGGTTGAAGAGGCCCGAGCCGGCCTCGTCGGCCGCGCGGAAGATTCGGCCCGTCACGCACAGCTCGAGGGCCTTCGAGATGCCGACGATGCGCGGCAGGAAGAACGACGAGCACGCCTCCGGCACGATGCCGCGGCGCGCGAACACGAAGCCGATCTTCGCGTCCTCGGCGACCACGCGCACGTCCATCGGCAGCGTCATGGTGATGCCGACGCCCACCGCCGGGCCGTTGATCGCCGCGATCACCGGCTTCCGGCTCGCGAAGATCTCGAGCGTCACCTGGCCGCCGCCGTCGCGGTGACCGGTGAGGCCGACCTCCTCGCCGCCGGCTTCCGCGTCGAAGGTCTTGCCGCCGCCGCCCAGATCGGCGCCCGCGCAAAAGGCCTTTCCCGCGCCCGTGACGACGATGGCACGCACTTCGTCGTCGCGGTTGGCCTCGCGCAGGATGTCGATCATCTCGTCGAGCATCGTGTTGGTAAACGCATTCATGCGGTCGGGGCGGTTGAGGGTGAGGACGCCGACGCGGCCGTTCTTCTCGTACTTCGTGTGCTTGCGTTCCATGGAGCTCCGCCGGGAAGTTTTGATGGATGAAATAAGGGGCGACGACGGCGGCGTACCTGTCACGCCCCGGCGAAGGCGGCAAATAACCCGGCGTGCTGCGCTCGGGGCTCGGGCGCAGCAACGAGCGGCCGGCCGGAGGACCCGTCGAGGTATGCAAAACCCTGCTGCTGCCTGTCCGGGTCTCTGCTATCGTCCCCCGCTGACATGAAAAGCGAACGCCTCTTTCCGGCGGGACCGCGCGCTGCGGCGGCTCTCGCGCTCTGCCTTGCTTCTGTACTCGCGGCCGCGCCGGCCCGGGCGGTCACGATCACCGTCTACAACGCCGACGGGGCGGGCGAGGGTTTCAATGCCGGCTCGGCCCGAGCTCCGGTCGGCGGCAATCCTGGCACGACGCTGGGAGCCCAGCGGCGCTTCGTGTTCGAGTACGCGGCCGACGTCTGGGCCGCGCGGCTCGAGGGCGATCTGCCGATCCTGTTCACGGGCAAGTTCAACCCGATGGGCGGGAATGCGAACTTCACGACGCTCGGGTTCGCGGCGCCGACGACGCTTCACGAGACGTTTACGGGCGCTCCCGTCCTGAAGACGTGGTACCCGGCGGCACTCGCGAACCAGTATTTCGGCAGCGACATCAACGACATCTTTGCCGCGAGCTGTCCCGCGAGCGCTCTGCCTCTGGTGAATGGCAAGTGCCCCGACCTTCGCGCCCAGTTCAACTCCGACGTCGACGGCAGCATCGTGCTCGGAGCGCGGAGCTTCTACTACGGAATCGACGGCAACAGCGGCGACGACATCGACTTCCTGTCGGTCGTGCTGCACGAGATGGGCCACGGGCTCGGCCTTCTCTCCCTCATTGATCCGAGCTCCGGACGGATCTGGACCGGCAGCGACACCTGCATGGACTGCAGCGACGCGTACTCGAACAACCTCGAGGACGCGTTCATCACCCCGAAGCAGGTGAAGCTCATGTCGTACGACGATCGCCTCCAGGCCATCACCGACACGGGAAAGCTGTTCTGGGTGGGACCGCGCGTGAAGGCGCTGTCGAGCAAGCTCAGCTCGGGGCGGCGCCCGGCGGACGGGGCGGTGCAGGTATATGCGCCGGACCCGTACGAAGAGGGATCGTCGGTCAGCCACCTGGGCACCATCGTGTCGCCCAGCGAGCTGATGGAGCCCGCGGTGTTCAGTCCGCCGCAACGCGACCTCGAGCTCACGCTCGCGATGTTCGACGACGTCGGCTGGGAGACGAACGAGGTGCCGTCGTGCGGAGACGCCAACGCAGACGGCAACCTTACTTCGACCGACGCGCTGGTCGCGCTCGGCGCGGCCGTCGGGGCCGACGACTGCGAGGAGCTGGTCTGCGACGTCAACTTCGCGGGAGGTGTGACGACGGCGGATTCGCTGCTGATCCTCAAGCGCGCGGTCGGGCAGAGCGTCTCGCTGACCTGCCCGCTGGCCTGACGGCCGATTCGCGACCGGCTGCCCGGAGCGGCGCCGATCGTCTAGCGGCCGAGACTCGCGGCGCCGGCGGCCACGCGCACGACCACGTTGCCGTCTTCGATCGAGACGGCGAGGCGGTGGAGGCTCTTGCCCGCAGGCGGCCCCGCCACGCACAGGCCCGTCGCCATATCGTAGAGCGCGCCGTGCGTTGCGCACTGGATCCAGCACTTGTCGCGTGAGAGGAAGCGGTTCTCGACCCAGTCCATGGTCATCGGGATGTGCCGACACTCGTTACGCCACGCATGAAGCTCGCCGTTGTGCCTGACGACGAAGCCTTCGGGCGCGTTTTTCCCCGCACCGATGCGAAACTTCGCGGTCTCGTTCTCGCCGAGGGCGTCGGCGCGGCAGACCACGATGACCTTTTCGCCTGTCGCGTGGCCGCTCATGCCGCGACGCTAGCAGCCCGGTGGCCCGTGTTGAAATGACGACGCCGCGCTCGCGAGTGCGCACGGCCCGTGCGCTGCTGCAGGGCATCGCGATCGTGTATGCGATCGCCTTCGTCTCGCTTGCCGTGCAGATCGAGGGGCTCTACGGCAGCCGCGGCATCCTTCCGGCCGAGGGCTTCGTGCGCATGCTCGGCGAGCGGTTCGGCGACGCCGCCTGGCGCGAGCAGCCGACGCTCTTCCTGTGGCTCGGAACGAGCGACGCGATGCTCGAGGGCGTGTGCTGGGCCGGCGCCGGGTTCGCGGGGCTTCTGTTCGTCGGCGTGATGCCGACGCTGTCGGCCGCGGCGTGCTGGGTGCTCTACCTCTCGCTGTTCCAGATCGGGCGCGTGTTCCTCGGCTTCCAGTGGGACATCCTGCTGCTCGAGGCCGGCTTTCTCGCGATTTTCCTGGCGCCGCCGAGGCTCCGCCAGCGCGCCGACTACGATCCGGAGCCGCCGCGCGTCGCCGTCTGGATGATTCGATGGCTGCTGTTCCGGCTGATGTTCGCATCGGGCCTCGTCAAGCTGCTGAGCGACGATCCGGCGTGGTGGAACCTGACGGCGCTCGAGTACCACTACTGGACCCAGCCGCTGCCGACGTGGACGGCGTGGCTCGCGAGCCAGTTGCCGGCGCTGGTGCAGCGCGCGAGCTGCGCGCTGATGTTCGTGATCGAGCTCGGCGTGCCGTGGTTCATCTTCGGGACGCGGCGCATGCGGCTCACCGCGTTCGCGCTGCTCGTGCTGCTGCAGATTCTCATCGCGGCGACCGGCAATTACACGTTCTTCAACCTGCTCACGGCGGTCCTGTGCCTGTCGCTGCTCGACGACGACGCGCTCGCCGCGCTGAGGGCGCGAGTGTGGCCGCGGCGCGTGCAAAAGGGCGTGTGGCCGGGCGACGAGCCGCGCTGGCGTTCGCTTCGCCACGCCGGCTTCGCGCTGTCGGTGGCGGCGGCGCTGCCGCTGGCCGTCGCCGGCGGTGCGCTCATGGTTGCGCGCTTCGCCGGCTTCGCCGTGCTTCCCGCGCCGGTCGCCTCCCTCGTCCAGGCTCTCGCGCCGTGGCACCTGACGAGCAGCTACGGGCTCTTCTCGGTGATGACGAAGACCCGGCGCGAGGTGGTGCTCGAAGGCAGCCTGGACGGCAAGGAATGGCGCGAGTACGAGTTTCGCTGGAAGCCGGGCGACGTCGCGCGGATGCCCGAGTTCGTTGCGCCTCACCAGCCTCGCCTCGACTGGCAGATGTGGTTCGCTGCGCTCGGCGACTGGAAGCGCAGCCCGTGGCTGGTCGAGGTCGAAAGGCGCCTGCTCGACGGATCGCCCGCCGTGCTCGCGCTGTTTGCGGCGGACCCGTTCGACGGGGAGAGGCCGCGACAGGTCCGGGCCGTGCTCTACGACTACCGCTTCACGGGCATGACCGAGTGGCAGGAGACCGGCGCATGGTGGACGCGCCGCTACCTCGGGCCGTACTCGCCGGTCGTCTCGCGCTAGCGACTCCGCATTGACCCTTGGCGAGGGCGCCGCTATTCGCGGGGCCATCCCGTTCGAAGGAGCTTCCCGATGGACCTCGCCGCTGCCGACCGACTGCTGACCACCACGCGCTCCGTGCGCAAGCGCCTCGACTACTCGCGTCCGGTTTCCGACTCGCTCATCCAGGAGTGCATCGACATCGCGATCCAGGCTCCGACCGGGTCGAACCAGCAGGGATGGTCCTTCATGGTCGTCCGGGACGCCGCCAAGAAGAAGGCGCTCGCCGACCTCTATCGGA